>NZ_VYTZ01000001.1:720200-959415 GCF_008728085.1 Microbispora cellulosiformans
TCCCGCTCACCATCGGGACGCTCACTCCCGATGTCTTCCCTCGTCGCTCGGAGTCGCTCGTCCCTCGCTCCCCGCTCACTCCTCAGTCCAGACACCGGCGCGCCCCTTCGGATCGCTCGCTACTGTTCCCGCTCAGCGTCGGGACGCTCGCTCCCGAGGTCCTTCGTCATGGTGATGGCGTCCGTTCCGTCCTCGTAGTAGCGCCTTCGCAGGCCGAGGCGGCGGAAGCCGAACCGCTCGTACATCGCCTGTGCCGGGGGGTTGTCCGCGCGCACCTCCAGGAACACCGAGGTCGCGCCGCGCCGCACCGCCTCGGCGAGCAACGCGTCCATCAGCGCGGCGCCGACGCCGGCGCGGCGGTGCGCGGCGAGGACGGCGATCGTCTGCACATCCGCCTGGTCGGCGGCCACCGCGAGCCCGGCGTACCCCACGACCCGCTCGCCCATCTCCGCGACCAGATAGTGCCGGGTGCGCGGCTGGTCGCGCAGCTCGCCCCGCAGCATGGCCTCGCTCCAGGCGTCCGCCGGGAACGTGGCGCGCTCGATCTCCATGACCGCGGGCAGGTCCTCCGCGGTCATCTGACGCAGGACGACCTCCGCCTGCCTCACGGCGTCTCCCCGGCGCGGGTCACGCCGTCACCCTCTTCGGCGTCCCGGGCACCTGCGCGTCGGGACGCCGCAGGTAGATCGGCCGCGGCGGGCCGAGCACGGAAAGCTCCCGCGCCTTCTCCACGGAGTCGACCCGCCCCTCGGGCACGCGGGCGATCTCGGCCGCCTCCTCCTCGCTCAGCGTGGCGAGGCGCCCGGCCGCGAGGGCCGCGAGCGCCCCGGCCGAGGGGTGCAGCGGGCCGCGTATCCGGTCGGCGCCGATGACGTCGGCGTACATGGCGCCGCCCGCGCCGATCACGGGCAGTTCGCCGGGCAGGTCGTGCGGCCGGTCCACGCGCGGCCCGTCGAGCCGCGTGCGCGGGTCGCCGTACCGGGCCCAGAAGACCTCCTTGCGGCGCGCGTCGGTCGCGACCAGGAACGGCCCGCTCTCCTCCGCGGCGTACGCGAGGGCGTCGAGCGTGCACACCCCGAACGCCGGCACGCCCGCGGTCAGCGCCAGCGCCGTCGCCGTCATCAGGCCGACCCGCAGACCGGTGTACGGCCCGGGCCCGGTCCCCGCGACGATGGCGGTGACGTCCCTGAGCGTCGCCCCCGACTCACGCAGGACCTGCTCGACGGCGGGCGCGAGCAGCTCCCCGTGCCGCCGCGCGTCGATCGTCGTCGACTCCGCCACCACACGCTCGCCGTCGTGCAGCGCGGCGGTGACGGCGGGAGTGGCGGTGTCGAAGGCCAAGACAAGCACGAAGGTCAAGCGTAGTCGCTCCGCTCAGGCCGCCGGACACCGTCAGGCGGTGCGGGCCAGGGAGGCGTAGACGATGACGTTGTCGCGGTATTCGTGCTGTTTCCAGTCGAAGTCGCCGCCACAGGTGATCAGGCGCAGGCCGTCCTCGGTGTAGACGCGCTCGGCCGGGAATTCGTTCTTGGGCACGCGCTCCACGGAGTCCACCGTGTAGGAGGCGGTCTTGCCGTCGCTGCGCACCACCTTCACGACCGCTCCCTTGCGCAGGTCGCGCAGGCGGTAGAAGACGGCGGGAGCGGTCTTGGTGTCCACATGGCCGATGATCACGGAGGCGCCGGGATCGCCCGGCACGGCGCTGCCGGTGTACCAGCCCGCCGTGGTCGGCTTGTCGAAGGGCGGCAACTCCACGTCGCCCTCGTCGGAGAGGCCGAGCTTCATCAGCGGCGCCTTGAGGCGGAGCGCCGGGATGTCGATCCGCTTGGGGACGACGGACGTTCTGACCTCCGCCTGGTCGCCCGCGTCCCTGCCCCCGGTGATCACGGCGAAGACGAGCCCGGTGACCACCCCGGCGACGATCACCCCCCGGGTGGACAGCGCCAACGTCAGGCTCCGGAGCGCCTGCGGGCCACCCCGACGCCGACGCCGAGCGCGGCCAGCAGCACGACGACGGTGACGCCCACCGGCGGCCCGGACGCGTCTTCAGGGCCCCCGGCGGCCGTGCCGCCGCCACCCGCGTGCGGGGCACGGGTGGGAATCCTCGTGTGGTCCTCGGTGTCGTCCGGCTCCTCCCGCGGAGCGACGATCCTCAACGACGCCTCGCCGACGTCGTTGGTGGCCTCGCACCGCACCTGCACGCGGTAGCCGCCCGCCTTCGCGCCGGCCCGTACGGTGGCACTGCCCGTCACCAGCGGCATGGCGGTGGCGGAGGCCGGGGTGCCCGACTTCGCCGGCGGCGGCACCAGCGTGACGAGCCCCGTGAACGCGTCGGAACGCGCGGTCGCGCGGTATTCGGGACCGCCCTCCGACAGCGGGCAGCGGGCGCTGACGCGCACGCTCCTGGTCGCCCCTCCGGTGATCCGCTTCGGCTCGACCGTCACCCGGATGTCCTGGCGCGAGATCGAGACGAGCGGCGTCGGCACAGGCGGGGTCAGCGTGATGGTCGGTTCGGCCTGCACCGAGGCCTGCGCGGTGCAGCCCATGGCTCCGAACAGAAAGGCTCCCGCGACGGCGACCTGTGTGACCCTGCTCAATCGCACACCTCTTCCACCCCGGTCCCTTACCCAGAAAATCCAGACCGATTCATGACCGAGGATCTTCCTTCGTCCCGATGATCCACAGGAACGCGGACAGGCGTCAAGGACTGCGCGGCGGACCGGTCTGAATCGCGCACGGACGACGCCCGGCTTGTCCCCGCGCGTCCTTGTCGCACGTCAGAGTCTGGGTTGCGGTCGTTTGTGGCGAGAATGGCCCCGGTCTGTGGAGGCGACTCAGGCCCGGGCTCAGGCGAGGGAGACGGCGGACCACCGCGGGCCCACGCCCGACAGCCGTACGAGCCGTTCCTCGTCCTCGGCGCCGCGCTCGATGTGGACCTCCAGGCGGTCCTCCGACAGCCCCTCGACCAGGCCCTCACCCCACTCGACCACGGTGACCGACTCCTCCAGCGAGGCGTCGAGATCGAGATCGTCCACCTCCACGAAGCCGCCGAGCCGGTAGGCGTCCACGTGCACCAGCGCGGGCCCGCCCGACAGGGACGGGTGGACTCTGGCGATCACGAAGGTCGGGGAGGTGATCGGCCCGCGCACCTTGAGGCCCTCCGCGAGGCCCTGCACAAGGGTGGTCTTCCCCGCGCCGAGCGGCCCGCTCAGCACGACCAGGTCTCCCGGCCCGAGCAGCGCGGACAGCCGCGCGCCCAGGGTCCGCGTCTCCTCGGCGGTCGCGGCCCGGAACTCAGCGGTGCGGAGTTCGTCGCCTCGGGACTCAGCCGCCCCGGACTCAGTGGCCCCAGACCCGGTGGCTCGGGACTCAGCCGCCCCGGACTCAGTGGCCCCAGACCCGGTGGCTCGGGACTCAGCCGCCCCGGACTCGGCGGCCCGGGACGCACCGGTGGTCACGCGCTGCCCCTCTCGGCTCGCTTCAGCAGCTCGCGCAGGGCCTCGTTCACCGCGTCGGGCCGTTCGAGCTGCACGAGATGCGACGTCTCCGGCACGGTGGTGAGCTGGGCGGTCGGCACGGCGGCCGCGATCGCCCTGCTGTGGTCGAGCGGCGTCAGCCAGTCGCCCTCACCGACGATGATGGCGGTCGGCACCTTGTTCAGCACGTCGAGCGCGGTCAGCTTGTCGTGCGACATGAGCGCCGGGTAGAAGTCCGCGATCACCTCGGAGGGAGTGGCCCGGATCATCGACTCGACGAAGTCCACGACGGTCGGGCTGACGCTCTTGGAATCGCCGAAGGCGAGATGGCGCAGCGCGAGGAACGACAGGTCGGTGCCGGCCTGCCGGCCGCGGTCCACGAGCGCGCCGCTCCGGCGCATGACCGAGACGGCGGACGGCACCGCGAGGTTCACCACCTTGGAGACCAGAGCGGGCAGACCCAGGGTGATCTCGGCGAGCTTGCCGGCCGAGGTCGCGATCAGCGACACACCGCGGATCTTGTCGCCGAACAGCTCGGGCCGCCGCTCCGCCAGAGCCATGATCGTCATGCCGCCCATCGAGTGGCCGACCACGACGCACGGCCCGGGGACGAGCTCGTCGAGCACCAGCGCGAGGTCCTCGCCGAGCCGCTCGATCGTGCAGTCGCTCGCCGGCGCGCGGGCCGACAGCCCGTGGCAGCGCTGGTCCCACATCACCAGGCGGTAGGAGTCGCGCAGAACGCGCCGCTGGTAGTGCCAGGAGTCGGAGGACAGACAGTAGCCGTGGCACAGCACCACGGTCAGCGGCGCGTCCTCCACGCCGTCGATCTCGGCGTGGATCTGGACGCCGTCGGAGGTGGTGAGCGTCACCGGCCGTCCGCGCAGCTCGCCGAAGGGCTCGCCCGCCTCCAGGTCGGGCCGCAGGCGGATGCGGCCCACGGCGTACCTCTTGGCGAGCGTGGCCGCCGCCACCCCCGCCGACGCCGCGCCGAAGACCGCGCCGGCGATCCCGACCTTGCGACGTGTGCTCATGCCTGCCCTCCTCGCAGCCGCATGCTCAGCGTCCGTCCGTGTGGACGCGAGGCACGCGGGATCCGATCCTCGTCACGATCTCATGAGTAATCGTGCCCAGGGAATCCGCCCACTCCTGACAAGTCGGCTCGCCGTCGTCCCCGGGGCCGAAAAGGATCACTTCGTCCCCCGATTCCGCCGCGTCGTCGCCGAGGTCGATGACGAACTGGTCCATGCACACCCGGCCGGCGATCCGCCGCCGCCGGCCCGCCGCCAGCACCTCCGCCCGATTGGTCCCGTTTCGCAGGATGCCGTCCGCATACCCGAGAGGAACGAGACCAAGCGTGGTTTGCCGGTCGGTGACGTACAGGTGCCCGTACGACACGCCCGTCCCGGGGGCGACCCGCTTCACGCTCGCGAGTCTGGCGGTCAGGGTCATCGCGGGCCGGAGCCCGAAGTCGCCGAGCTCGGGGACCGGGCTCAGCCCGTAGATCGCGATGCCGGGACGGATCATGTCGTACCTCGCCTGCGGCAGCGTGACGGCCGCGGCGGAGTTCGCGATGTGCCGGACGGCGTCGCTCGGCACCCCGGCCTTGTCCGCGACGGCGAGCGCCTCGTCGAACGTGGCGAGCTGGGCCTCGATGGAAGGATGGCCGGGGATGTCGGCGCACGCGAGGTGCGACCAGATGCCCACGATGTCGACGGCGCCGGTCGCCCGTGCGGCGAGGGCGTGCTCGACCAGCGACGGCCAGTCGGCGACGGTGGCGCCGCCCCGGGAGATGCCGGTGTCGATCTTCAGGTGGACCCGGGCGGTGCGCCCGGTCCTGCCGGCGGCCGCGGCGATCTCGTCCACGACCCAGGGGGCGCCGGCGGACAGGTCGACGTCCGCGAGCAGCGCGGCGTCCAGCGGCTCGCCCGGCGTGATGAGCCACGACATGACCGGCGCGGTGATCCCCGCCTCGCGCAGGGCCAGCGCCTCGCGTACGAAGGCGGTGCCGAGCCGGGCCGCGCCCGCCTCCAGGCACGCGTTCGCCACCGGCACCAGGCCGTGCCCGTACGCGTCGGCCTTGACCACGGCCATCGTCTCGGCGCCGCCCGCACGCTCGGCCAGCAGCCGCACGTTGTGCCTGATCGCGGACAGATCCACCCGTGCCTCAGCCGGGGTGGCCGCACCCGCCGTCGAGAAGCTCATTTTCCCAGTGTGTCAGGTGGACCCGGGTGGATGCGCCCATAGACGTCGCACGTCAGAGCATGCGCAGGGCCGCGGGGATCGCCTCGGCGACGTCGAGGGCCGCGATCGGGGCCTCCCCGCACCCCCCGTCACCGGCCCCGTACCCGGCCTCCCCGCGCCCGCCGTCACCGGCCTCGTAGCGGGCCTCGGCGCGGCCCCCGGCTTCTGCCCTGGCGCCTCCGCCGTCGCCGCCCCTGGCGGCGATCCGCGCGGCCAGGCCGTGGACGTACGCGGCACACGAGGCCGCGTCGTAGCCGGACAGGCCGGCGGCGAGCAGGGCGCCCGTGATCCCGGACAGGACGTCACCGGTGCCGCCCGTGGCGAGCCAGGGCGTCCCAGTGGTGTTGACCCGCACCGGCCGGTGCTCCTCCGCGACGAGGGTGGTCGAGCCCTTCAGCAGCACCGTCGCCCCCAGTTCCGCCGCGGCCCGCCGCACATGGTCGAGCCGCGCGGCCTCGATCTGCTCCCTCGGCACGCCGAGCAGCCGCGAGAGCTCGCCCGCGTGCGGCGTGAGCACCGTGGGAGCGGCCCTGCGCAGCAGCGTCCGGTCCTTGGCGACCAGCGTGAGCCCGTCGGCGTCCACCAGCACCGGCACGTCGGACGAAAGCACGGCGCGGGCCACCGCATGCGCCTCCGGGCCGGTGCCGAGCCCGGGCCCGAGCACCCACGCCTGCACCCGCCCGACCTCCTCCAGCAGGCTTTCCGGGGACGACGACGGGTCGAGCACGGTCGTGACCGCCTCGGGCCAGCGGGCCCTGACCAGCCGCACCGGCTCGGCCGCGCTCGCGAAGCGGACCATGCCCGCGCCTGCGCGCACCGCGCCGCCGACGGAGAGGACGGCGGCTCCCGTGTACCTGTCGCTGCCCGCGGCGATCCCGACGACCCCCCGGCGGTACTTGTCGCTCTCCGCGCCCGGCCGGGGCAGCAGACCGGCCACGTCGTCGCCGGTCGGCGCGGCCACCTCGGGGTCCGGCAGGTGCGGCCCAAGGCCGATGTCCACCAGTTCGACCGAACCCGCGTGGGAGGCTCCCGGATCGACGAGCAGACCGGCCTTGTAGGCCCCGAACGTCACCGTCAGGTGCGCGCGGACCGCCGGTCCCTCGACCCGCCCGCTGCTCGCGTCCACCCCGCTCGGGACGTCGACCGCCACGACGAGACCGGCGGCCTCTGCGGTCAGCTCCGCGAGCGTGCCGTACGGCTCCCGCAGCGCGCCGCCGCCCCCGATGCCGACGAGGCCGTCG
Organism: Microbispora cellulosiformans; assembly: GCF_008728085.1. Classification (NCBI taxonomy): domain Bacteria; kingdom Bacillati; phylum Actinomycetota; class Actinomycetes; order Streptosporangiales; family Streptosporangiaceae; genus Microbispora; species Microbispora cellulosiformans. The sequence continues at coordinate 727,159 of NZ_VYTZ01000001.1, forward strand.
AGCACGACGTCGGCCCGCGCGAGCAGGTCACCGGCCCTCGCCGCGTCGAAGGGGCCCGTCCGGCCACCGGCCGCGAGCAGCGCGGCCAGGCCGCCCTCGTGGGCGCGTGAACCGGCCAGAACGGCCTCCACCCGGGCTCCCCTGCGGGCCAGGAGGGCCCCCGCGTACAGGGTGTCGCCGCCGTTGTCCCCACCGCCGACCAGCAGCGCCACGTGGGAGCCGTACACCCGGCCGCGCACGCCTTTGAGCAGGTTCGCGCAGACCATGGCGAGCCCGGCGGCGGCCCGGCTCATCAGGGTCCCCTCGGGGAGCCTCGCCATCAGCGCCGTCTCGGCGGTCCGGATCTGGTCGGAGGTGTAGGCGGTCCGCATGCGTCCGACCGTAGCCTCCCGCCACGTCGATCGCGATCACCGCACCCACCGGTCGCCGGAACACGCCGTCTCAGCGCCCCCCGCGGGCCCGGCGGCCCTGGGACCGGGCGACGCCGGCATTCGGCGCTGGGACCCCGCGACGTCGGGATTCGCCGGTCTTAAAGGCGCGGGCACGTCAGGGCTCGCGGCCTCAGGACTCGGCGATCACGTAGGCGACGGCGATGCCGCCGTCGTGCGACAGGGAGACGTGCCACCGGCGTACGCCGAGGCCTCGCGCCACCTCCGCGGCCCTGCCGGTGATTCGCACCTCGGGACGGCCGTTTCCGCCGCGCACCACCTCCGCGTCGAGGTGGCTCAGGCCAGGTGGGGCCCCGAGGGCCTTGGCGACCGCCTCCTTGGCGGCGAACCGCGCCGCCAGCGACTCCGGCGGCAACTCGGCCTCGGCCTCGGTGAACAGGCGGCGCCGCAGCCCGGGCGTGCGCTCCAGCGCCGCGCGCAGCCGCGCGACCTCGACCACGTCCACCCCGATGCCCACGATCACACCGCCAGCGTAAGGGGCCCTCACTCTTTCCCCGTCTCACGAGAAAGTAATCCATCGATTTTTGTCCACAGGCTGTGCACGACCCCGCGCGGACGCGGCGATCGGCCGTGGCTACGCTTGCCGCGTGGCAGATGGGGACGCGTACGTCGAGCTGAGCCGGGAGCAGTGGCGTGACCTGCGCAGGAACACGCCGCTCACGCTCACCGAGGCGGAGTTGCGGGAGCTGCGCGGCGTCCACGACCCGATCGACCTCTCCGAGGTCACCGACGTCTACCTGCCACTCACCCGGCTGCTGAACCTGCACTTCACCGGCTCGCGGCAGCGCGGCGCCGCCGTCGGCGCGTTCCTCGGCGAACACGGGACGCCCCCGCCGTACGTGCTGGGCATCGCGGGCAGCGTCGCGGTCGGCAAGTCGACCACGGCGCGGCTGCTGCACACGCTGCTCGCCCGCTGGCCCGAGCACCCCCGCGTCGACCTGATCACCACCGACAGCTTCCTCCACCCCAACAAGGTGCTGGAGGAGCGCGGGATCACGCACCGCAAGGGCTTCCCGGAGAGCTACGACCGGCGGGCACTGGTGAGCTTCGTGGCCGACGTGAAGGCGGGCCGTCCCGCGGTCGAGGCGCCCGTCTACAGCCATCTGGAGTACGACATCGTGCCCGGCGCGACACACGTCGTCGACCGGCCGGACATCCTGATCGTGGAGGGGCTCAACGTCCTGCAGCCCGCGCCGCCGGACGCCCTCGCCGTCTACGACTACTTCGACTTCTCCATCTACGTGGACGCCCGGATCGAGGACATCCGCACCTGGTACGTCGAGCGCTTCCACAAGCTGCGCCGTACGGCCTTCGCCGATCCGAAGTCCTACTTCCGGCACATCGCGGCGCTCTCGCACGAGGAGGCGACCGCGTTCGCGCAGGGCGTCTGGCGCGACGTCAACGAGCGCAACCTGGTGGAGAACATCGCGCCGACGCGCGAGCGGGCCGGGCTGATCCTCCACAAGGGTTCCGACCACTCGGTCACCCACGTACGGCTCCGCCGTACCTGATAATCGTCCGGTGCTGCATCTGCGGGTGATCGCCCCTTATGAGCGTACGGACCGGGTCGTCGAGGCGCTCGACCGCGCGCCGGGCGTCACCAACATCGTGGTCCTGACCAAGGCGGCCCGGCGGCCGGAGGGCGACGTGGTGCTCGCCGACGTCGCCAGGGAGGCCGCCAACTCCGTCATCGAGGACCTCAAGGCGCTCGGCCTGGAGGAGGACGGCTCGATCTCGGTCGAGGAGATCGAGCTGTCGATCTCCCGGGGAGCCGACGAGGCGGAGGAACGGGCGCCCGGCGAGGGCGACGACGCGGTGGTGTGGGAGCAGTTCGAGGCGCGGGTCGCCCTCGACAGCCGCATCACCTGGGCGTTCCTGGCGTTCCTCACCATCGCCACACAACTCGCGGCCATCGGCGTGCTGATCCCCTCGCAGATCCTCATCGTCGGCGCCATGGTGCTCGGCCCGGAGTTCGGCGCGGTCGCGGCGGTCTCCTTCGGCCTGCTCGGCCGCCACTGGGCGCTCATCGGCACGGCGGCCCGCACGCTCGCGGCGGGATTCGCGGTCGCGATCGCCGTCACGCTGGCCTGCGCGCTGGTCTCACGCGGGCTCGGCATGATCACGCCCGACATGCTCCGGCACAACGACGAGGTGCACTTCATCGTCAAGCCCGACACGTGGTCGGTCATCGTGGCGCTGCTCGCCGGAGCGGCCGGCGTGCTGTCGATCACGGCGGGCAAGTCCTCGGCGCTGGTCGGCGTCTTCATCTCGGTCACCACCGTCCCGGCGGCGGGCTACATGGCGGTGGCCCTGGCACTGTGGCGCTGGGACGAGGTCGGCGGCTCCGCGCTGCAGCTCGTCGTCAACATCGCCGGGATGGTCGTCGCCGGGACGCTGACGTTGTTCCTCCAGCGCCTCCTGTGGAGCCGGTACGGCGGAAGTCGCGCGTGACAGGCATACCTGAGGCGTAGATCGGTTCCTCCATCAGACGGAGGCCCGGCGGGGGCGTCGCCGAGTAGGGTGCCAGTCATGACAGCGAGCGCGACTCCATGCTTCGCGACCGAGGGGCTGACCAAGCGGTTCCCCCGCGTCACGGCGCTCGACCACCTCACCGTCGCGGCCGGGACCGGCGTGACCGGCCTGGTCGGCGCCAACGGCGCGGGCAAGTCCACCCTGATCAAGATCCTGCTCGGCCTCGTCCCGCCCACCTCGGGGAGCGCCTCGGTGCTGGGCCTGGACACGGCCACGCAGGGCCTGGAGATCCGGCGGACCGTGGGCTACATGCCCGAGCACGACTGCCTGCCCCCGGACATCTCGGCGACCGAGTTCGTGGTCCACATGGCCCAGATGTCCGGCCTGCCGCGCACCGCGGCCCGTGAGCGCGCCGCGGACACGCTGCGCCACGTCGGGCTGGACGAGGAGCGCTACCGCCCGATGGGGGGCTACTCGACCGGCATGCGGCAGCGCGTCAAGCTCGCCCAGGCCCTCGTCCACGATCCTCGGCTGGTCTTCCTCGACGAGCCCACCAACGGGCTCGACCCGCAGGGCCGCGACGACATGCTGGCGCTGATCCGGCGGGTCGGCACCGAGTTCGGCATCAGCGTCCTGGTCACCTCCCACCTGCTCGGCGAGCTTGAGCGGGTGTGCGACCACGTGATCGTCATCGACGGCGGGCGGCTGCTGCGCTCCTCGGCGATCCGCGAGTTCACCCGGGCCGAGCAGACCATCGCGGTGGAGGTCGAGGAGGGGCAGCGGCAACTGGCCGACCGCCTCACGGGCGGCGGCGAGACGGTGGCGGTGCAGGGCAGGCTGCTGACGGTGCAGGTGTCCCCCGACGACCCCGGCCGCACCTACGACGCGGTGCGCGACGCCGTCAGCGACCTCGGCCTCAGCCTCCTGCGGCTGGAGCAGCGCCGAGGCCGCATCGAGGACGTCTTCAAGGAGCCGGTGGCATGACGATCGAGCCGACCGCGGTCATCCACGACATCGGATACCGCCATTACGACGGCGTACGGCTCGGGCGCGGCCGGGCGACGCTCGCCCTCGGCGTGCAGAGCCTGCGCGGCGTGTTCGGGCTGGGCCGCACGATCCGCGCCAAGATCATGCCGCTGCTGCTGGCCGCGATCATGCTGATGCCGACGGTCGTGTCGATCGGCGTGATGGCGATCGCCAAGCAGTTCGTCATGCCCTATTCGCAGTACGCCGTCTTCATGCAGGCGGTGATCGCCGTCTTCCTGGCCGCGCAGGCGCCGTACCTGGTCGCGCCGGACCTGCGGTTCCGCGTGCTGCCGCTGTATCTCTCCCGCCCGCTGACGGTGACCGACTACGTCGTGGCGAAGCTGGCCGCGCTGACGGTCGCGCTGTTCTGCCTGATGGCGATCCCGATCACGATCGAGTTCGTCGGCGAGATGTTGATCGACATGCCGATGCCGCTGCACACGGGCGACTACCTCGGCGCGCTGGGCGGCACGGTCCTGCGCGCGGTGCTGCTGGCCGCCCTGGGCGTCGCCCTGGCGTCGTTCACCCCGCGCCGCGGCCTCGGGGTCGCCGTGGTGATCGCGTTCTACATGTTCACCGCCGCCGTCTCCACGCTCTTCTTCGCCGTGCTCTCCTCGACCGGCCGGGACGACGTGGCTCCCTGGGCCCTGCTCCTCAACCCGTTCTTCCTCGTCGACGCCGTCCAGTCGTCGCTGTTCGGCACCGAACCGGCGACCGGCGAGGGTTATCCCCCGGGCGTCGCCTCGTGCCTGATCCTGCTGGCCGTGATCGCCCTGGCCGTGACGGGCGTCCTCCTGCGCTACCGGAAGGCGGCGTCGTGACCACCACGAGTCCCCCCGTGACCACCCGCCAGGGCGTGCTGGAACTCGCCCAGGTCTCCCGCTGGTACGGCAACGTCGTGGCGGTCAACGACGTCACGATGACGATCGGCCCCGGCGTCACCGGCCTGCTCGGCCCGAACGGCGCCGGCAAGTCGACGCTGCTGCACATGATGGCCGGGTTCCTCGCGCCGTCGAACGGCACGGCGACCCTGGACGGCCGGCAGATCTGGCACAACCACGACATCTACCGGCAGATCGGCCTGGTGCCCGAGAAGGAGGCCGTGTACGGCTTCCTCACCGGCCGGCAGTTCGTGCTGTCGGCGGCCCGGCTGCACGGGTTGCCGTCCCCCGACGACGCGGCCCGCCGGGCCCTCGACCTGGTGGAGATGACGGAGGCGTCCGGCCGCCGCATCGAGACGTACTCCAAGGGCATGCGGCAGCGCGTGAAGGTCGCCGCGGCCCTCGTCCACGACCCGCAGGTGCTGCTGCTGGACGAGCCGTTCAACGGCATGGACCCGCGGCAGCGCCTCCACCTGATGGACCTCGTCCGCCGGATGGGCGAGGAGGGCCGGACGATCCTGTTCAGCTCGCACATCCTCGAAGAGGTCGAGCGGGTGGCTCACCACATCGAGGTCCTGGTCGCCGGACGGCACGCCGCGTCGGGGGACTACCGGGAGATCCGGCGGCGCATGGCCGACCGGCCACACATGTTCCGGGTCAGGTCGAGCGACGACAGGCGGCTCGCCGCCGCCCTCATCGCCGATCTCTCCTCCAGCGCCGTCTCGCTGACGGAGCAGGGCATCGAGGTGCAGGTCACCGACTTCGCGCGCTTCACCGCGCTGCTGCCCCGGACGGCCCGCGACCTCGACGTCCACCTGTGGCAGGTCTCCCCCACCGACGAGGACCTGGAAAGCGTCTTCTCCTACCTCATCTCCGGGAGCTCCCGATGAACACCGTGGTCGCGGACATCACGTACCGGGCCATGCTCGGACGCAAGCGGATCTGGCTGCTGGTGCTGCTCCCGGTGGCGCTCGTCGCGATCGCCCTGCTGCTCAGACTCCTGAACGGCCAGTCCGAGCAGACGGCCGTGACGCTGATGAAGACCTTCGCGATCGGCACGATGCTGCCGTTGCTCGGGCTGATCGGCGGGACGGGCGTCATCGCCCCGGAGATCGAGGACGGCACGATCATCCACCTGCTGTCCAAGCCGATCTCCCGCCCGGTGATCGCGGTGACGAAGTTCGTGGTCGCGGCCTCCCTCATCGCCGTCTTCGCGGCGGTCTCGACGTTCGCCGCCGCCTATCTCCTGACCGGCATGGAGTCGGATGTCGCGATCGGGTTCACCTTCGGGGCGCTGTTCGGCGGCGTCGCGTACGCGGCGGTGTTCCTGCTGCTGGGCGTGCTCACCCGGCACGCGGTCGCGATCGGCGTGATCTACGCCCTCGTCTGGGAGGGCGTCGTCGGCGGCTACGTGCCCGGAGCGCGCAAGTTCTCCATCCAGCAGTGGGCCCAGTCTCTCGCCGACTACGTCTCCTCCTCGGCCTTCTTCTCCACCGAGGTGACGCTGGGCTTCGCCGTACCGGCCATGGCCATCGTCACCGTCGGGGCGGTCCTGTGGACCGGCCAGCGCCTGCGCTCCCTCTCCCTCACCGGCGACGACTAGCGCCGGCTGGTGGTCAGAGGTTGTAGCCACCCGATACCTCGATGTCCTGGGCTGTGATCCAGCGGCTCTCGTCCGAGACCAGTGTGGCGATCACCGCGCCGATGTCACCGGGTTCGCCGACCCGGCCGAGCGCGGTCTTCGCGGCGAGGGCCGGGACGACCTCGGGGAACCGGGTGAAGGCGTCGCCGCCGAGCCGGGTGCGGGTCGGGCCGGGTGACACGGAGTTGACGCGGATGCCCCGCGTGCTGAACTCCTTGGCCATGTAGCGGGTCAGCACGACCAGGCCGCCCTTCATCGAGGCGTAGGCCGAGTAGCCGGGCTCCAGGCCGGCCGTCGCCACCGAGCTGCTGCTCGTGTTGACGATGGCCCCGCCGTCCGCCATCAGGGGAAGCAGCCGCTGCGTGAGGAAGTACGGCCCTTTGAGCAGGACCCGCATGAGCCTGTCGAAGGTCTCCTCGGTCATGTCCTCGATCAACGACGTCTCGGCGGCGCCGGCGTTGTTCACGAGGTAGTCGAAGGTGTCGCGCCGCCAGACATCGCGCAGCACGTCCGCCACGGTGTCGCGGAGGGCCGCGAAGCCGCCGGTCTCGCCGACGTCCAGCGGCAGTGCGACGGCCCTGCCGCCCTCCTTCTCGATGGCGGCGACCGTCTCCAGTCCTCCTCGCCGATTGCTGCCGTACGTCAGGATGACTCCGGTTCCGCGCCTGGCGATCTCGATGGCGGCGCTCTGTCCGATACCGGAGCTGGCGCCCGTGACGATGGCGACCTTCATCGTTCTTCTCCTGTGTTCGGTGGATTCGGGGTGCTATGCGGCGGAGGTCGGGCTCAGGACGCGGTCGAGCCATTCCGTACGCGTCCGTCGGGCCGTGGCGGAGATCCGCGCCTGCGGATAGAGGGCGTCGAACCCGTGGAATCCGCCCGCCCAGACGTGCAGCTCGGCCTGGCCGCCGACCGCCCAGATGCGGGTGGCGTAGTCGGTGTCCTCGTCGCGGAAGACCTCGGCGGAGCCGGTGTCGATGTACGTGGCCGGCAGGCCCGAGAGGTCGTCCGCCAGCGCGGGCGAGACGTACGGAGGCACCGCGTCTCCGGTGAGGCCGCCGAGGACGCAGCGCCAGCCGAACTCGTTCATCTCGCGGGTCCAGACGCCGGGCCCGCCGGAATACTGGCGGCTGGACGTGCTGGCGTTGCGGTGGTCGAGCATGGGGCAGATCAGCATCTGCGCGGCGATCGGCGGCGTGCCGCGGTCGCGGGCCAGCAGGGTGAGCCCGGCGGCGAGGCCGCCGCCCGCGCTGGCGCCCGCGACGACGATCCGGGCGGGATCCACGCCCAGTTCGGCGGAGTGCTCGGCGATCCAGAGCAGCCCCTGGTAGCAGTCGTCGACCGGGGCGGTGCCGGTGGCCTCCGGCGCGAGGCGATACTCCACGGAGACGACGACCGCGCCGAACCGGTCGAGCCACTCCAGCGGGATGTCGAGCTGTCCGAAGCGGTCGCCCATGACCATCCCGCCGCCGTGTATCCAGTAGACGCAGGGCGCGGAAGCGGCGCGGGCGGCGCCGGCGGGGCTGAAGACCGACAGGGCGATCGCGGCGCCGTCCGGGGCGGGCACGGTGACCTCGCGCCGGTCGACCTGCCGGTGCGCGAGAAGGGCGTCGAGAGGGGGCGAGGGGAGCCGGCGCAGCTGGGTGAGCGCTTCCATGTCGAGCTCGGACATGAGGGGCATGTCGGCCAGCAGCTCACGCAGTTCGGGGTCCAGGGCGGGTCGGGCGGGGGTCATGGTCACTGCCTTTCTCGGGGTGATACCGGATGAGAGGGTCGCCAAGCGGGTCAGAAGGCGGCCTTGCCCCGCACCGGCACGTAGTCGGCGTACTCGGACTCCTTGGCCAGCAGCCCGCCGATGCGCGCCACGATGGACTGCGCGGCCTCGCCGGCGAAGATCCGGTGGTGGTCCTCCTCGCTGGTCCAGCCCTCGATGACGTGGACGACGTCGGGGTCGGACGCGGAACGGGAGACCAGGTAGACGACGCAGTGCTCGCTCGCGCCGGGGCTGCCTTCGTCCAGGCCGGTCAGCAGCAGATCGACCAGACGGTCACCCATTCCGGGCCGGGCGGTCAGGGTGGCGGCGAAGCCGTACTCGGCGGTCATGGAAGCCTTCTTCCTCTGTGGTGGAGTGAGGTGATTCCATTGAACCGGCTTGACCTGCGAAAACGTTAGAACGATGCTCCCCTGTGCTTGCACGATCCTCTCGAATGCGGGAGCTAAGCGCGGAATCGTGCTGCAATGGCCGTATGCGCCTCGAAGAGCTCCGTACGCTGCTGGCCCGGCATGCCCGGCCCGACGGGACCACCGCCATCGACGGCGTCCTCGTCTCCAAAGTCGACCGGTCGGATCCGCCGGCACCCTCCATGTCCGGTTCGGTGCTGGCGGTGATCGCCCAGGGCGCCAAACGCCTCGCGCTGGGCGACCGGGTCTTCGAGTACGGCGCTGGGCAGTATCTGGTCGCGTCGGTCGACCTGCCGGTCACCGGGCAGTTCACCCAGGCGTGCCCGGAGCAGCCCGCGCTGGGCTTTGGCCTCATCCTGGAACCGTCCGCCGTCGCCGAGTTGCTGCTGCGAGCCGGGCCCGGAGACACTCCCCCCGGCAGCGGAGGCGCGGCACCGGGGATCGCCGTCAGCGACGCCCCGGCTCCGCTGCTCGACGCGGTGGTCCGGCTGCTGCGCCTGCTCGACGAGCCCCGTGACCGGGCCGTGCTGGCCCCGCTGGTCAAGAGCGAGATCCTGTGGCGAGTGATCACCGGGGAGCAGGGCGCCACGGTCCGCCAGCTCGGCCTCGCCGACAGCGGCCTCAGCCACATCTCCCGGGCCGTGCGCTGGATCCGCGAGCACTACGCCCAGCCGTTCCGGGTCGAGGACCTCGCGCGGCTGTCCGGCATGAGCGTCTCCGCCTTCTACCGCAACTTCCACGCGGTGACCGCGATGAGCCCCATCCAGTTCCAGAAGCAGATCCGGCTGCAGCAGGCCCGGCTGCTGCTCGCCACCCACCCGGGCGACGTCACCGGAGTCGGCCACCGCGTCGGCTACGACAACCCGTCGCAGTTCAGCCGTGAATACCGCCGCCAGTTCGGCGCGCCCCCCAGCCAGGACGCCGCCCGCCTGCGGCGCGGCACACCCGGCCCCGCAGGAGTGCTTCCCGCGCCCGGCCCCGCGGGAGTCCTTGCCTGAGCCGTCTCGCGCGATGCCGGAGGTCTTCGCACAACGCGAGGACCCCGCCGGGCGGGTGCCCGGCGGGGTCCTCGGAGTGTCGTGGTGTCAGGCGCGTCGGCGCGCGCCGTCCGTACCGATGGGGGTCAGGCGCAGACCTCTCGGACGACGCCCGCGAGGTGGTCCGCCACGGTCCTGGCCTGCTCCTGTGACTCGGCCTCGACCATGACCCGGATCATGGGCTCGGTGCCGCTCGGCCGGATCAGCACCCGCCCGGTCTCCCCGAGCTCGGACTCCGCCTCCGCGACGGCCGCCCGCAGCTCGGGCGCCGAGGCCTTGGACCTGGCCACGTCCCGCACGTTGACGAGCACCTGCGGCAGCTTCGTCATCACCGACGCCAGATCGGCGAGAGAACGGCCCTGCCGTGCCACCTCCGCCATCAGGTGCAGCGAGGTGAGCAGGCCGTCGCCGGTCGTGGCGTGATCCAGCATGATCACATGACCGGACTGCTCGCCGCCGAGGTTGTAGCCGCCGTCCTGCATCGCCTCCAGGACGTACCGGTCGCCGACCGTGGTCTCCACCACGGACAGGCCGGCCTCCCGCAGAGCGATCTTGAACCCGAGGTTGGACATCACCGTGGCGACGACCGTGTCCTTGGCGAGGCGGCCGTCGGCATGCATCGCCAGGGCCAGGATCGCCATGATCTGGTCGCCGTCGATCTCCTCGCCCGCGGCGGTCACCGCGAGGCAGCGGTCGGCGTCGCCGTCGTAGGCGATGCCGAGGTCGGCGCCGCGTTCGACGACGGCCTCCCGCAGGGGGGCCAGGTGGGTCGAGCCCACACCGTCGTTGATGTTCAGCCCGTCGGGTGCGGCGCCGATGGTCTCCACGGCCGCGCCCGCGCGCAGCAGCGCCTCCGGAGCGACCATGTGCGCCGCGCCGTGCGCGCAGTCGACGACGACCCGCAGCCCGTCGAGACGGTGGGGCAGGGTGGTCAGCAGGTGCGAGACATACCTGTCCGCCTCGCCGTACGCCTCCCGGACCCGGCCCACGGCCGGGCCGACCGGGCGGTCCCACTTCTCCCCGAGCCGCTGCTCGATCTCGTTCTCCACCGCGTCGGGCAGCTTGTAGCCGCCCCGCGTGAAGAACTTGATGCCGTTGTCGGGCGCGGGGTTGTGCGACGCCGAGAGCATGACACCGAGGTCGGCGCCCAGGGCGTTGGTCAGGTACGCGACCGCCGGGGTGGGCAGCACACCGAGTCGAAGGACGTCCACGCCGGACGACGCGAGGCCGGCGACCACGGCGGCCTCCAGGAACTCTCCTGAAGCTCGCGGATCCCGGCCTACGACGGCGATCGGGCGGCCGCGCCGCCCGACACTGGCGTGGAACGCCCCGGCGTCTCCGAGCACGTGCGCGGCGGCCACGGAGAGATCCATGGCCAGTTCCGCGGTGAGGTCGCGACCGGCGACCCCACGTACCCCGTCGGTGCCGAAGAGGCGCCCCCCGGAGGAGGCGCCTACGGGCTCCCGCGCCACGTTAGCGCTTGCTGTACTGCGGAGCCTTGCGGGCCTTCTTGAGGCCGTACTTCTTCCGCTCCGTGGCGCGGGCGTCACGGGTGAGGAAGCCGGCCTTCTTCAGCGGCGGGCGGTTGACCTCGGCGTCCAGGATGGCGAGCGCGCGGGACAGGCCCATGCGCAGGGCGCCGGCCTGGCCGGTCACGCCACCGCCGTCGATGCGGGCGATGACGTCGAAGGCGTCCTCGGCCCCGAGGACGACGAACGGCTCGTTGATGAGCTGCTGGTGCACCTTGTTCGGGAAGTAGCTCTCCAGCGAGCGGCCGTTGATGGTCCACTTGCCGGTGCCCGGCACGATGCGGACCCGGGCGATGGCCTCCTTGCGGCGGCCGGTGCCGTACGAGTTGCCCGTGGTGACGGGCTTGCGCGCGGCGCCCTCGCCGGCGGGGGCCGACTCGCTGGTGTACTCGGAGGGGAACTCCTCCGGGGAGTAGTCTTCCGGCTCGCCCTCGACGAGCGTCTCGATACCGGTGGGCTCGGCCACGGTTCTCCTCTTAACTTTCCTGGCTCGCGATTACTGGGCGATCTGGGTGATCTGGAAGGCCACCGGCTGCTGGGCCTGGTGCGGGTGCTCGGCACCGGCGTAGACCTTCAGCTTCTTGGCCATCTTCCGGCCCAGGGAGTTCTTGGGAAGCATGCCCCGGACGGCCTTCTCGACGGCCCGGTCGGGGCGCTTCTCCATGAGCTCGCCGTAGCTGACGGCGCGCAGACCGCCGGGGTAACCCGAGTGGCGGTACGCCTTCTTCTGCTCCAGCTTGTTGCCGCTGAGAGCGACCTTGCCGGCGTTGATGACGATGACGAAGTCACCCGTGTCGACATGCGGGGCGAAGATCGGCTTGTGCTTCCCGCGGAGCAGGGTCGCCACCTGGCTGGCCAGCCGACCGAGCACGACGTCGGTCGCGTCGATGACGTACCACTGACGTTCGACGTCGTTGGGCTTCGGTGAGAACGTGCGCACGGCAGTGCCTTCTGTCGGAATGTGAACTCTCGGTAGGTTGCGCAGGCACGGCGACAACCTCCGTCTCCACATGTACGGGAGAAGACGCCGGACGCGCCGTGCACCGGTCTGCGGGCAGACCGGTCCACACACAACGAACTCGCAGACTACCGCCCTCGTTCCGCGTGGTCAAAACGACGGACGGAAGGGGTGTCTGGAACGACACAATTGAACGTTCATCAAATCCATCCCCATGCGCCTCTTCTTCCCCCCTGCCGCAGGTCCCTATATTTGACGGCGGCATGTGGCAGACCCCTCACAAAAGGAATACCCTTCGGGGCCCCTTCCGGGTGACTCAGATGGGTTTGCTGGCGTGCGCCGTCGCCGTCCTTCTCACCGGCGTCGTCATCGGCCGGGTGACCGCCGCCCCGGACCGCGTCGGGAACGTCTACCTGCGCGAGTCGCAGCCCGGGCCGCCGTCTCCCAGCGCGGACGCCCTCGCCACGGCGCGGCGGGACCGGCCGCCCCTCGAACCCGTGGCGCGCACGGAGGCGCCCCAGGTCACCGCCAGTGCGACCCCGGTGCCCAGATCCCGGCGGGAGCGGCCGTCGACCATGATCGACGGCTCCGGCGGCGGCTCGTCGTACACCACCACGCTCACACCGGAGACCGGCGGGGAAAGCGGCTCCTACGGTGAGGACCCGATGCGCTTCGCCTCGATGGAGGCCGAGCTCGTGCGCCTGGTGAACATCGAGCGCCGCAGGCACGGATGCGGGCCGCTGCGCGTGGACCCCCGTCTGGTCACCTCCGCCCGCGCGCACTCGGAGGAGATGGCGGCGGGCAACCGGTTCCGGCACACCTCGCCGGGAGGAGCCACCCCCTGGGACCGCATGGGGGCCGCGGGCTACCGCGACGGCGGGGCCGAGACGATCGCGCGTGGCTACGACACCGCCGAGCAGGTCGTACGCGGCTGGATGGCCGGCCCGACAGACCGCGCCACGCTGCTCAACTGCCGCCTGGTCGCGACCGGGGTCGGCGTGAGCGCGGGCCCCGGAGGTCCGTGGTGGACCGAGGACTTCGGTTATTCCTGACCCTTCCTCATCTGTCCATATCGCCGACTAATCTCAGCGCCATGGGTTATCCCGGCGACCAGCAACCACCTCGCCAGCCGCACTTCCCCCCCGATCCCCGCAGGCGGGACCTGCCGCCGTACGGAGCAGGGGACGACTCGCCCCGCTCGTCCTCCCGCCGCGAGGCGCCCTACGGCGGCGAGCAGCCTCCGTACGGGGACCGTGATCAGGGGCGGGAGCAGGGGCGGGAGCAGCCGCTCTACGGAAACCGCGAGCAGCCGCCGTACGCGGGTCGGGAGCCTTCGCCGTACTCCGGCCGCGACCAGTCGCCGTACGCCCCGCGCCGGGAGGCCGGCCCGGGCGGGCCGGGCGGGCCGTACGACCCCGTGAGCGTGCCCCGGCTGGGCGAGATCGGCCCGGACCAGGACCAGGAGAACCGGGAGATACGGCGCGAGGCCGCCGTTCCGCGGGTGGCGCCCCCGCCCGAGCCCCAGTGGGATCCCGACGACCGCGGCCCCCTGTGGCGCCGTCCCTGGGTGCTCGGCCTCGCCCTGCTGGCCCTGATCGGCGCGCTTCTCACCGGTCTTTGGTACGCCGCCCACAACGAGGAGCCGCCCCCGCCGGACCCCGGCCCCACGGCCCGTCCCACACCGCTCGTGTCCGACCGCCCGATGACCAAGTACGGATACGCGGCCTCGCGGGCGACCGACAAGAGCCCGCTGTCGCTGCGAGAGGTCTTCGGCAAGGCCAAGCCGGTCAACAACAAGCGGGCGTACGTCCGCACGGCGACGCGCAAGGAGAAGAAGTGCGCGGACGGCGTCACCGGCGAGAAGATCACGAAGGCGCTCAAGACGGCCGGCTGCACGCAGTTGCTGCGCGCGAGCTTCGCGGACGCCAAGGGCACGATCATCGGCACCGTGGGGGTCGCCAACCTCAGGACCTCGGCGATGGCGAAGAAGGTCGCCTCCGCCGGAGCCGGCGACGAGCGCAAGGACTTCCTCAAGCCGCTCCCCGGCAAGGACGAGGCCACCAAGCACCTCGGCAGCGGTGAGGCGTCGGCGGGAGGCTGGACTTACGGGCACTACGCGGTGCTGTTGTGGTTCCAGTTCAAGGACGGCCACAAACCCACCAAGAGCGAGCTCAAAAAGCTGTACCAGGCGGCGACGGACATAGCCGACGCGTCTGTTTACCCTGCCCTCGACACGCGTGCGCTCAACGGCGGTCCCAGTTGAGACGACACGTTCACTGAGGTGAGGGCGGCGCGGGCCAGTCCGGGAAGGCAGACCGAAACCCCCATGAAGGCACGCCGATCGCGTCCGCGCCGTTACGCTTCCGGCTATGCGTGGCAAGGATTCCGGTTCCGAGCACGAACGTGACACGGCGTGGGCTCGCAGCGAGGCGGACGCCGACGGCTCGGCGACGGCACCCGCGACGCCACCGCCGAGCTTCGGGCAGACGCCGCCGTCCGGCCACGGCCGGGCGGAGCCGGACGAGGACTCCGCCTGGGCTCCCGACGCCGCCCGCGCGGCGGGCGAGGGAGACCCGTGGACGTCGCCGGCCGTCCCCTATCCGACCCGGTACGGCTTCCAGGGCGGCCTGCGGGCGCAGGGCGGCTACGACGACGATGACGACCCGGAGAACACGAACAGGTTCAGGGCCATCCCGGCCTCTGACACCCCACCGGCCGAGGGCGGTGGCGTCCCCGCCCACGGCGCTCACCTCGTCCCCCCGGGCGCACAGCCCGGCCCGCACGGCGGTCACCTCGTCCCCCCGGGCGCACAGCCCGGCCCGCACGGCGGTCACCTCGTCCCCCCGGGCGCACAGCCCGGCCCGCACGGCGGTCATCCCGTCCCACCCGGCCCGCACCCCGGCGCGCACGGCGGTCATCCCGTCCCACCCGGCCCGCACCCCGGCGCGCACGGCGGTCATCCCGTCCCACCCGGCCCGCTGAACCCGTCCGGCCCGGAGCCTGTCCCGCCGGGCACGCATCCGCTTCCGCCCGGCGGTCACCCCGGCTCCCAGGCCGGCCCTCAGCCGGGCACGCAGTACGGCCCATACGGCGCCCACCCGCTTCCGCCGGGGGCGCAGCCCGGCCCTCCCGCCCCGCAGCACGGCATGCCCGGCATCCAACATGTCCCGCCCGGTCCGCAGCCGGACGCCGGGGCTCTTCCCGCGCCGCGCCGTCCGCGCGACGCAGAGGAGAACCTGGGCCGGCCCGTTCCCGGCGGACCGTACACGGGCCCGCACCCTGGCCCGCAGCCGGATCCGGGGGCAGGACCGTACGCGGGCGGCCCGGCCGCGCCGCACCCCGCGCCGCACTCCGAGCCGGGCTTCGGCTGGGTTCCACGGCAGCCCGCGTCAGGGCCGGACCTGCCTCCGTGGCAGCAGGGTGGGGACCCGCCGTCCTGGCAGCCTCCCGCGCAGGGAGGCCCACCGGCCTGGCAACCTCCAGCCCAGGGGGGACCGACGCCCTGGCAGCCTCCTGTGCAGGGCGGACCACCGGCATGGCAACCTCCAGCCCAGGGCGGGGGCTCACCTGGCTGGCAGGGAGCGGCCCACCCCGGCCCGGTCCCGCCCCAGCAGAACCCCGGCGCGTCCGAATGGCAGTCTCCGGAGGGCGCCGAGCCCCCGTCGTCGTCTCAGCCGCCGCAGGAGCCCCAAGCTCCCTGGTGGCGGCAGGTGGGCCCCGACGGGACGCAGGCGTACCCGCCCGAGGGCTCACGGTCCGACGAGCCCTCACCCGGGGTGCCGTCGTTCGCCGCATGGACGCCGGACCCTGTGGAGGGGCAGTCGGCGGAAGACGCGAGGTGGGTGCCTGGAGACCCCGGTCAGCCGGGAGCCCAGAGCGTGCCCTCGCAATCGGCGGAGCCTCGTCAGGCACAACAGGCGGAACCGGCGCGGGACGTCGGCGGCGGCGCCGCGCCTGTCCCCTCATCGTCCCCGGACTCGACCGCCGCGCCGGACACCCCGGTGTCCGCACAGCCCGGCGACGCGCTCCGGGCACCGGCTTCGGGCGAGCCGGGCGACGCGTACGGCGAGGCCCACGCCTCCTCCGCCGCGTCGATCCGCCCCGGGGAACCCGGTGACGTGCCCGTGTGGCCGCCGAGGCTGCCGGGTGAGCCCGATACCCAGGGAGAGGGCCGCGCCGGGAGTTCGTGGCCGCCCTCAAGCGTCTACCGGGGCACCCACGAGAGCGGCCCATCCGGTGCCGTCGGCAACGACAACGATCAGAGCGGTGATCGGAGCGGCGGAAACGGACCGACCGGCGCCTCCCCCGTCCCCGGGCGACCCGGCATTCCCGGTGACCAGGCTGCCCCATCCGGCGAGCTGAGCGGGCGGGCCGGTCGGCACTCCGGCACGGGCGGGGCGAACGATCAGCACTACGCCGCCTCACCGAGCGGCCTCGCCGATCGCACGGACGGCTGGGCGGGGGACGCGTCCGGTGAGCTGAGTGTGCCGAGCGACCAGCACCACGACGCCGGAGCAAGCGACGCCCCCGGCCGCACGGACGGCCCGGCGGATGGCACGGCGGGCGACGCGGCCTCGGCCGCCGGCGCCCTGACCGGCGATCCCGGCTCGGGTCCCACGCCGCACCTTCAGGGCGCCGGTGACCGGCCGTCCTCCCAAGACAGGGACGACGCGGGCAGGGACGAGGCCGGCGGAGACGAGTCGGGCAGGAACGAGGCCGGCGGGAACGCCTCCTCGCCCTACGACGCCCTGCCGCCCGGAGCCACCGAGCCCTACGACGCCCTGCCGCCCACCACCGCCGCCGACGACGGCGCGGGTGCCGCATCCGGCCCGTACGCCCTTCCGGCGGGGCCGCCCGCGGGCTTCGGAGCGGAGATCGGCCAGGCGGTGACCCCGATCGAGGGGTTCCCGATGCCGGGCGGGCCGTACGAACCCGGTCAGCAGGCCGCGCACGCGGGTGGTCAGCACGGCGCGCACCACGACCAGGGCGGCCCAGGCCCGTACGGCGGCCCGCCGCCCTCCCCGCAGGAGGGGACGTGGCCGGTTCCCCCGCCGTCCCCCGAGGGCCCCTACACCACAACGTCGCAGCCGCCCGGTCAGGCGCCGAACCACCTCCCGGGCCAGATCCCGGGCCTGCTTCCGGGCCAGATCCTCAATCTGCCTCCTGGCTACGCACCGTCCGGAACGTCCCCCGGGGACGCTCCGCCCGCCGCGCCGGACCCCGGCACGGCACCGTACGACGCGCCGCCCGTGAGCCCGTCCGAGACCGACGACGCTCAGCGGGCGGCCTCCCCCGACACCGATTCAGGACAGATGCCAACGACATCCCCTACAACCGGCTCCTCCACTCAGCCGAACGGCGAGACCCCGTTCGCGTTCACGCCGGTGACCCCGGCCAGTGCGGGCAGGCCCGCCCCTCCGCCCGGGTTCGGGCCGCCCCCGGCAGCGCCCGGCAGCAACCTGCCCGCGACGCTCGGGTCCGCCACCCCTCCCCCCCAGGGCGGGAAGGTCAAGCGGATCCTGATGGCCGCCGGCGCTGTGGTCGTCGTGGGCGCGATCGGCACCGCGGCCTACTTCGCGTACGCGGGCGAGCCGGAAAGCGGCCCGCAGCCCCGCACATCGCCGGTCGGCGCCGCTCCGTCCCCCGCGGCGCCGCAGCCGAGCGCCGCGGTCGCCTCCACCATCCTGGACACCGAGCAGACCGATCCCCGGACCCTCAAGCCCGGTGAGGCCTTCCCCGACGAGAAGGTGACGCTGGACGGACGCACCTACCGCCGCGTCAAGGTCGACGTGACCGACGACTGCGGCAAGGCGGCCGCGGGCGCGTTCGCCACGGCCCTCACCGACCAGCAGTGCCGGCGGGTGCTCAGAGCCACGTACGTGGACGGCAAGCGCGACTACGCGGTCACCGCGGGCATCGCGGTGCTGCCCAGCAAGGTGGCGGCGCTCGCGGTGGACCGGGAGAAGAACCTCGGCGCCAACGTCTGGTTCCGCGGCCTCAACGGCACGCAGGCGAGCGGGGCCGACAAGGTGACGATCTCCGGCGGCTACGCGGCGGGGATGGTCTGGGGGCGCTACATCGTCTTCAGCTACGCCACCTACGCCGACGGGCACACGCCGGACGCCAAGGACACGGGCCTCGGCCAGATCAGCGGCGCCTTCCGCGACCACATGACCAAGGTCATCCAGAAGCGCGCCACCCGCTGAGCCCGGCGGGGCGTCAGGCGGTCGGCGTACGCACCCGGCGCGTGGCGGCGGCGCGCCGGGCCAGCTCCCCGGGCTCCGGGTAGCGCACCTCCTCCAGCGTCAGCCCGTGCGCGGGCGCGACGTGCACCCCCGAGTCCCGTACGGCTGTCGCCAGCACCTCGCCGGGCCACTCGACGGGCCGCCTGCCCTCCCCGACGGTCAGCAGCGAGCCGACCAGCGCCCGGACCATCGAATGGCAGAAGGCGTCGGCGACCACGGTGGCGAGCAGGATGCCGTCCTCGCCCCTGACCCAGTCGAGCCGCTGCAACTCGCGGATCGTGGTCGCGCCCTCCCGCCTCCGGCAGAACGCGGCGAAGTCGTGCTCCCCCAGCAGGCGGGCGGCGGCGGCGTTCAGCAGGCCGACGTCGAGCGGCCGGGCGTACCAGAGCACCTCGCGCCGCCGCAGCGGATCGACCCCGCCCGGCGCGTCGCCGACGCGGTAGCCGTACCGGCGCGACAGCGCGGAGAAACGGGCGTCGAAGCCCTCGGGCGCCACGCTGACGGCGTGCACCCGCACATCCGGAGGCAGGACACCGGCCAGCCGCCGCGTCAGCGTAGCGAGCAGCTCAGCGCCGCGCTCGCGCCAGACCCCCTCCGGGTCCTCGGGAGCGGGCCCGCGCCCGGACGAGACCGCGACGGTCGCGGCGAGCGGCACGTCGACGTGCGCCACCTGTCCCCGCGCGTGGACGCCCGCGTCGGTGCGGCCCGCGACGGTCAGCGACGGCGCGGGATCCAGGCGCAGGATCCGGCCGAGGGCGTCCTCGATCTCCCCCTGCACGGTCCGCCGCCCCGGCTGGCGGGCCCATCCCGAGAAGTCGGTGCCGTCGTAACCGAGGTCCAGCCTCAGCCGTAGTTCTCGCTCCACGACATCCCTCGTGCCGGTCCGGAAAACGAAGAACGGGCCCAGCGCCCCCGGAAGGGAAACTGAGCCCGCTCACGGAGCCTGTCGGATCAGGCCTCGTCCTTCTTCTCACCCTGTGCCGACTCCTCGGCGGCCTCGGGAGCCTCGGCCGTCTCGTCCTGAGCCGCGGGCGTCTCCTCGACGTCCGCCTCCACCGGAGCGGCGGCGGGCGCGGCCTGCGCGGCCGGAGCCGTACGGGTGGTCCGCACCGGGTTGAGCTGCTCGGTCACCAGCTCGATGATCGCCATGGGGGCGGCGTCGCCCTTGCGCGGGCCGAGCTTGGTGATCCGGGTGTAGCCACCGGGACGCTCGGCGAACGTCGGCGCGATCTCGGTGAAGAGGTGGTGGAGGACGCCCTTGTCACGGACGACCGTCAGCACCTGGCGACGGTTGTGGATGTCGCCCTTCTTCGCCTTGGTGATCAGCTTCTCCGCGAGCGGGCGGAGGCGCTTCGCCTTGGCCTCGGTGGTGCGCACCCGGCCGTTCTCGAACAGCGCGGTGGCGAGGTTCGCCAGGATCAGCCGCTCGTGGGCCGGGCTGCCGCCGAAGCGGGGGCCCTTGGTGGGCTTGGGCATGTGATGCTCCTCATGGATAACCCGCCCCGGCCGTGTCAGGTACCGGGGTCGGGCCGACCGGCGTACCGGTCGTGACTGTCATCGCCGTTTCGTGCCGCCTCGCGGGGCGGCACGAAACGGTGGTGCCGCTGCTGGAGAACGGGCGATCAGTACTGCTCGGTCTCGATGAACCCGCCGTCCTCGTCGTCGTACCCGCCGCCGGCCACGGCGGAGGGGTCGAACCCGGGCGGGGAGTCCTTGAGAGCGAGGCCCATCTCGTGCAGCTTCTGCTTGACCTCTTCGATCGACTTGGCGCCGAAGTTGCGGATGTCCAGCAGGTCCTGCTCGCTGCGGGCGACGAGCTCACCCACGGTGTGGATGCCCTCGCGCTTGAGGCAGTTGTAGGAGCGAACCGTGAGGTTGAGCTCCTCGATCGGCAGCGCCAGGTCGGCCGCCAGAGCGGCGTCCGTCGGCGACGGGCCGATGTCGATGCCCTCGGCCTCGACGTTGAGCTCGCGAGCCAGGCCGAAGAGCTCGACCAGGGTCTTGCCGGCCGAGGCCACCGCGTCGCGGGGCTTCATGGACGGCTTGGTCTCGACGTCGAGGATCAGGCGGTCGAAGTCCGTGCGCTGCTCGACACGGGTGGCCTCGACCTTGTAGGTGACCTTGAGGACCGGGGAGTAGATCGAGTCGATCGGAATGCGCCCGATCTCCTGGCCCGGCTGCTTGTTCTGCGCGGCGGAGACGTAGCCGCGGCCGCGCTCGACGGTCAGCTCCATCTCCAGCTTCGCCTTGCCGTTCAGCGTGGCGATGTGCAGGTCGGGGTTGTGCACCTCGACACCGGCCGGCGGCGCGATGTCGGCCGCGGTCACCTCACCCGGACCCTGCTTGCGCAGGTACATCACCACGGGCTCGTCGTGCTCGGACGAGACGACCAGCGACTTGAGGTTCAGGATGATGTCGGTGACGTCTTCCTTGACCCCGGGCACGGTCGAGAACTCGTGCAGCACGCCCTCGATGCGGATGCTGGTGACCGCCGCCCCCGGAATGGAGGACAGCAGCGTGCGCCGCAGCGAGTTGCCGATGGTGTAGCCGAAGCCCGGCTCCAGCGGCTCGATGATGAACCTGGACCGGTGCTCCTCGAGCGACTCCTCCTGGAGGCTCGGGCGCTGTGCGATGAGCATGTGGTTACTCCTGACCGGGATCCCCCGTGTCGCTCCGAACGAGGGGTCCCTCGGTTACGGCGACGCCCGCTATTTGACGCCGCTCGCCTACAACCAATGATGCCGTACGGCCGGGAATGCGCCGGGCCGTACGGCGTCATGAGGTCGCCGGGCTCTGCTACTTCGAGTAGAGCTCGACGATGAGCTGCTCCTGGACCAGCGTGTCGATCTGCTGGCGAACCGGGAGCTGGTGCACGAGGACGCGCAGGTTCTCGGCGGAGGCGCCCAGCCACGCCGGGACGGTCTTGTCACCGGCGGTCGCGCGGGCGACCTCGTACGGGAGCAGGTTGCGCGACTTCTCGCGGACCTCGACGATGTCGTGCTCGCGCACGCGGTACGACGGGATGTCGACCTTCTTGCCGTTCACCAGGAAGTGGCCGTGGCGCACCTGCTGGCGGGCCGCGTCCCGCGACTCGGCGAAGCCGGCGCGGTAGACCACGTTGTCGAGACGGCTCTCCAGGATCTGGAGGAGGTTCTCACCCGTCTTGCCGGCCTTGCGGTTGGCTTCCTCGTAGTAGTTGTGGAACTGCTTCTCGAGGACGCCGTAGATCCGGCGGGTCTTCTGCTTCTCACGGAGCTGGAGCTGGTACTCCGACTCCTTCGGACGGCCGCGGCCGTGCTCACCCGGCGGGTACGGCCGGATCTCGATGGGGCACTTGGCGGACTCGCACTTCTTGCCCTTGAGGAAGAGCTTCGTCTTCTCACGACGGCAGAGCTTGCAGTCCGGACCCGTGTAACGAGCCATTTCTCTCTACTCTCCTGAGCTCAGACGCGGCGGCGCTTGGGCGGACGGCAGCCGTTGTGCGGGACCGGGGTCACGTCCTGGATGGACCCGACCTCGAGGCCGGTCGCCTGCAGCGACCGGATCGCGGTCTCACGGCCGGAACCGGGGCCCTTGACGAAGACGTCGACCTTCCGCATGCCGTGCTCCATGGCGCGGCGGGCGGCGTTCTCGGCCGCCATCTGCGCGGCGAACGGGGTGGACTTGCGGGAGCCCTTGAACCCGACGTGGCCGGCGCTGGCCCAGGAGATCACGTTCCCGTTCGGGTCGGTGATCGATACGATCGTGTTGTTGAACGTGCTCTTGATGTGGGCGTGCCCATGAGCGACGTTCTTCTTTTCCTTGCGGCGCACCTTCTTCGGTGCGCCCTGGCGGCTCTTCGGCGGCATTTAAGCGCTGTCTCCTGGAATGTGGCTGCTTGCCCCATCCCCTGGACCTTCCTAACCGGTGTGACCGGCGAGATCCTCGGGCCGGGGCCTAAGGACTACTTCTTGCCGGGCTTCTTCTTGCCGGCGACGGTCTTCTTCTTGCCCTTGCGGGTGCGCGCGTTCGTCTGCGTCCGCTGACCGTGGACGGGCAGGCCCTTGCGGTGCCGGATGCCCTGGTAACAGCCGATCTCGATCTTGCGCCGGATGTCGGCCTGGACCTCGCGCCGGAGGTCACCCTCGATCTTGTAGTTCGCCTCGATGTAGTCACGCATCGGGATGATCTCGGCGTCCGTGAGCTGGTGGACGCGCAGATCGGGGCTGATGCCGGTCGCGTCAAGGATCTCCTTGGCGCGGGTGCGGCCGATTCCGAAAATGTAGGTGAGAGCGATCTCCAGCCGCTTGTCGCGGGGGAGGTCGACGCCAACCAGGCGAGCCATGGTCGGGCATTCTCCTTCGATGTGGCGGAGGTCTTACGCCTCGCTTCCCCTCCCATGCCCGGGCGAGGGCCCCGGCCTCCGACCGGGGGTCTCCCGCGTGGTACGGCTTTCGCCGCCTGCGCGGGTGCGAGACGCGACTACAGTGTGGCCCTCACGCGGGTCGAGCCCGTCACCTGGACGGACTCACCTGCGGGCCTGGTGGCGACGTGTCTGAGAGACTCAGCCCTGGCGCTGCTTGTGGCGCAGGTTGTCGCAGATCACCATGACGCGACCGTGCCGGCGAATCACCTTGCACTTGTCGCAGATCTTCTTGACGCTCGGCTTGACCTTCATAGTCCTTATTCGTTCCGCATACGGGCCCGTCCTTCGACGGAGGGGCCTACTTGTACCGGTAGACGATCCGCCCACGGCTGAGGTCGTAAGGGCTCAGTTCCACGACCACCCGGTCATCGGGAAGGATCCGGATGTAGTGCATCCGCATCCGCCCGCTGATGTGGGCCAGGACCTTGTGACCGTTGTCGAGCTGCACCCGGAACATGGCGTTCGGGAGCGACTCAATAACAGTGCCCTCAATCTCGATGGCGCCGTCTTTCTTGGCCATGGCCCTCGCGTTTCGCTGATCGGATCGTCAGAGGCTTCGGAACACTAAGCAGCCGCGACCTTCGGGCGCTTCCAGAGAGCGGCGACCAGCAAGGCCGCCTGAGCGCGAAAGGTCATAGTGAACCGACAAAGGAGTGTACGACAACCCGGGCCGAAATGCGAAACGACGGCAGGGGTCGCGACACAACCAGATGACAGGGTACCCCCGGAGAGGGCGTACGGCCAATGCCCGGCGCGGGTCAGCGACGGCGCTGGGGCTTGGCGACGGCGCCGATGAGAGTGCCGGCGAGGAGGACGGTGCCCCAGGGGCCCATGACCCAGAGCGGCCAGGGATAGACGAAGTGCCCCGAGGTGACCCCGATGGTCAGCCAGACCACCCAGTTCACGGCGGTGATCCCCGCCCAGCCGGCCCACGCGGCCTTCAGCGCGGTCCGCGCCTTGTCGTCACGCCGGGCGGGCAGCGGCTGCGCGCTCTCGGCCGCGGCGGGCAGGCGGTTCAGGTCGATCTCGGGCAGGTCGGCGGTCAGGGTGGCCAGCTCGCCGTACGTGCGGCTCCGGTAGAGCTGCTCCAAGCGCTCGTTGAACTCCTCGACGCTGAGCCTGCCCTCGGCCACATGCTCCCGCAGAGCCGCGGCGACCCGGTCCCGGTCGCCGTCCGAGGCCCGCATGTCGGGCGTAGCCGCCATCACCATCTCCCGGTCATCGGAACGTTACGCCCCATTATGGTTCACGCACCGTCCGGGCGGGCCGATCAGGGAGTGGTGTCTCCGGTCTCTGGGGTCACCCCTGCCCCGGCTTGGGGGAACCGGGAGGCGCCGCCGTCCAGCGCGGTGAGCACGAGCGGGCCGTCCTCTGTCACCGCGACACTGTGCTCGAAGTGGGCGGAGGGCCGGCCGTCGATGGTGACGACCGTCCAGTCGTCGTCGAGCACGCGGGTCCTGTCGGTGCCGAGGTTCACCATCGGCTCGATCGCGAAGCACATGCCCGCCTCGAACTTGGGACCGCGCCCGGGACGGCCGTGGTTGGCCACCCAGGGGTCCATGTGCATCTCCGTGCCGATCCCGTGCCCGCCGTACTCCTGGGGGATGCCGTAGCGGCCCTGAGAGCGCACGTAGCGCTCGACCTGGAAGCCGATGTCGGACAGGTGCCCGCCGACCCGCAGGGCGGCGATGCCGGCCCACATGGCCTCCTCGGTCACCCGCATGAGCTCGGTCAGCGCCGGGTCGACCTCTCCGATCCCCACGGTGATCGCGGAGTCGCCGTGCCACCCGTCGAGGATGGCGCCGCAGTCGATGGAGATGATGTCGCCCTCGCGAAGCTTGCGGCGGTCGGTGGGGATGCCGTGGACGACCTCGTCGTTGACGGAGGCGCAGATCGTGGCGGGGAAGCCCTGGTAGCCCTTGAACGAGGGGATCGCGCCCTCGTTCCGGATGGCCTCCTCGGCGACGACGTCGAGATCCAGCGGCGTCATGCCGGGCTGCACGGTCGTCCGAAGCAGCTCGAGCGTACGGGCGACCACCAGGCCGGCCGCGCGCATCTTCTCCACCTGCGCGGCGCTCTTGAGCTGAATGCCGTGTCTGTTCTTCTTGAACACGTAACGCACCCCCTCTCGAAATTGTCCCATATAAGCCTGAACGCCACCCCATGATCTGGAGTGGCGTTCCCGGCCGTGGTAACGACTCAGTCGGCGAACCGCCGCAGCGCCGACATCGCCCGGTGCGTGATCTCCTCGACCGGGCCGGTCGCGTCGACGCCCTGCAGGATGCCCTCATCCGCGTAGAAGGAGATGAGTGGCGCCGTCTGCTCCTGGTAGACCTCCAGGCGCCGCCTGATGGTCTCCTCGCGGTCGTCGTCCCGCTGGAAGAGCTCGCCGCCGCAGGCGTCGCAGACGCCCTCCGTGGCGGGCGGGTCGAACACCAGGTGCCACACCTTCCCGCAGGAGCGGCAGGTGCGGCGGCCCGCGAGGCGCCGTACGACCTCGTCGTCCTCGACGACCAGGTTGAGGACGACGTCCAGCGAGGTGCCGAACTCGGCCAGCATCTTCTTGAGGACCTCGGCCTGGGGCACGTTGCGGGGGAAGCCGTCGAGAAGGAAGCCCTCCTTGGCGTCGTCCTCCGAGAGCCGGTCACGGACCATGGCGACCGTCACCTCGTCGGGGACGAGGTCGCCGCGGTCCATGTACTCCTTGGCGAGCCTGCCGAGCTCCGTGCCGCCGGAGACGTTGGCACGGAAGATGTCGCCTGTCGAGATTTTCGGGATCGACAGGTGCGATGCGATGAACTGGGCCTGCGTCCCCTTACCCGCTCCGGGGGGCCCCACCAGGACGACGCGCACTATCTCAGGAAGCCCTCGTAGTTGCGCTGCTGGAGCTGGCTCTCGATCTGCTTGACCGTGTCCAGACCCACACCAACCATGATCAGAATGCTGGTCCCTCCGAACGGGAAGTTCTGGCTCGCTCCGGCCACCGCCAGCGCGATGATCGGGATGAGCGAGATGACACCCAGATACGGAGCGCCTGCGGCCGTGAGCCGCGTGAGCACGTAGTTGAGGTACTCGGCGGTCGGCCGGCCCGGACGGATGCCCGGGATGAACCCACCGTACTTCTTCATGTTGTCAGCCACTTCCGGGGGGTTGAAAGTGATGGACACGTAGAAGTACGTGAAGAAGATGATCAGCAGGAAGAACACGGCCATGTAGATCGGGTGGTCGCCCCGCACCATGTTCTGGGCCAGCCACTCGATCACGGCGTTCGGCTGGCTGCTGTTGCCGAACAGCGTCACCAGAAGCTGCGGCAGGTACAGCAGCGACGAGGCGAAGATGACCGGGATGATGCCGGCCTGGTTCACCTTGAGCGGGATGTAGGTCGAGGTTCCGCCGTACATCCTGCGGCCGACCATCCGCTTGGCGTACTGCACCGGGATGCGGCGCTGCGCCTGCTCGATGAAGACGACGACGCCGATCATCACGACACCGACGACCATCACCACGACGAACTTGAACGGGCTGAGCCGGTAGATGTTGATCAGCTCGGACGGGAAGACGGCGATGACCTGCGTGAAGATCAGGATCGACATGCCGTTGCCGACGCCCCGGTCGGTCACGAGCTCGCCCAGCCACATGATCACCGCGGTGCCGGCGGTCATCGTGATGACCATGGTCACGAGCGGGAAGATCTCCTGGCTGAGCAGGACCTGCTCCTTGCAGCTCGGGAAGAGCTGCCCGCTGCGGGCCAGCGCGATGAACGCGGTCGACTGCAGCACCGCGAGCCCGATGGTCAGGTACCGCGTGTACTGTGTGATCTTCGCGGTGCCCGCCTGGCCCTCCTTCTTCAGGGCCTCGAGCCGCGGGATGACCACGGTCAGCAGTTGCAGGATGATGCTGGCGGTGATGTAGGGCATGATGCCCAGTGCGAAGACTGAAAGTTTCAGCAGGGCTCCGCCGCTGAACAGCTGCACCATCCCGTAGATGTTGCCGGCGTCCCCTGCCTGGGCCTGGTCGAGACACAGGGCGACGTTCTGGGCGTTGACGCCCGGAGTGGGAAGCACCGAGCCCAGCCGGAACAGCGCGATGATGCCCAAGGTGAAGAGCAACTTGTTGCGCAGGTCCGGCGTCCGGAAAGCCCGGGTAATCGCGGTCAGCACGGTCCCTCCTGCGCGCCTGTGACGCGGTAACGGTCGGCGATGGGCCACGAGGCGTCCATCGACGAAACTACTTGCCAAAGAGCTTGTTCGGCCACGGTCGGAGCCGTGTGCCAGGCGAACTCTAACGCACTACGGGCGCGGAGGCTCATAACGAACCTCCGCGCCTCGTGCAGCCTCATGCCTACAGCTCGGAAACCGAGCCACCGGCCGCGGCGATCTTCTCCTTCGCGCTGGCGGAGAAGGCGTGCGCCTGCACGTTCACCGCCACGGAGATGTCGCCGGTGCCCAGCACCTTGACGGGCTGGTTCTTGCGAACCGCGCCCTTGGCCACCAGGGCGTCGAGCGTGACGTCGCCGCCCTGGGGGAACAGCTCCCCGAGCCTGTCCAGGTTGACGACCTGGTAGGTCGTCTTGAACAGGGCGTTGGAGAAGCCCTTCAGCTTCGGCAGCCGCCGCTGGAGCGGCACCTGGCCACCCTCGAAGCCCGGCATCACGGAGGTGCGGGCCCTGGTGCCCTTGGTGCCGCGGCCGGCCGTCTTGCCCTTGGACGCCTCGCCGCGGCCCTTGCGGGTCTTGGCCTTGTTGGCGCCGGGGGCAGGACGGAGGTCGTGGATCTTGAGCGGAGCGTTCTCGGTCATGACTAGTCGACCTCCTCAACCTCGACGAGGTGCGACACCTTGGCGACCATGCCCCGGATCTCCGGGCGGTCCTCCTTGACGACGACGTCGCCGATTCGCTTCAGGCCCAGCGAACGCAGCGAGTCACGCTGGTTCTGCTGGCCACCGATCTTGGACCGGGTCTGAGTGATCCTCAGCCGTGCCATCGTCAGCTCACCGCCTTGGCGGCCGCCGCGGCCTCGGCGAGACCCTCCGCGCGGGCCTTGAGCATCGCCTTGGGAGCGACGTCCTCGATCGGCAGGCCACGGCGGGCGGCGATCTCCTCGGGCCTGCTGAGGCCCTTCAGAGCCGCCACGGTGGCGTGCACGATGTTGATCGGGTTGTCCGAGCCGAGCGACTTGGACAGCACGTCGTGGATCCCCGCGCACTCCAGGACCGCGCGCACCGGACCACCCGCGATGACGCCCGTACCGGGCGAGGCCGGACGCAGGAGGACGACGCCGGCGGCGTCCTCGCCCTGCACCGGGTGCGGGATCGTGCCCTGGATCCGCGGGACCTTGAAGAAGTGCTTCTTGGCCTCCTCGACGCCCTTGGCGATGGCCGCGGGCACCTCCTTGGCCTTGCCGTAGCCGACCCCGACGAGGCCGTTGCCGTCGCCGACGATGACCAGCGCGGTGAAGCTGAAGCGCCGGCCGCCCTGGACGACCTTGGCCACACGGTTGATCTTTACGACGCGCTCGATGTACGAGACGCCCTTGTCTGCGGCGCCACCGCGGCGGTCATCACGACGGTCACGCCGCTCGCCACCGCCGCCGGCACCGCGACGCGGAGCTGCAGCCATCAGTGGTTCCTCTTCTCGTTGCTCTTGGGACGGGCCGCCGGTCGCGGCCTCCGGACCGGAGCCATCAGAACTCCAGCCCGCCTTCACGGGCGCTGTCCGCGAGAGCGGCGATACGCCCCGCGTAGCGGTTGCCACCGCGGTCGAACACGACAGCGGTGATCCCGGCGCTCTTGGCCCGCTGAGCGAGAAGCTCGCCGACCTTCTTCGCCTTCTCGGTCTTGTCACCCTCGGACCCGCGCAGCGAGACGTCCATGGTGGAGGCGCTCACCAGCGTGTGGCCCTGGGTGTCGTCGACGATCTGCACGAACAGGTGACGCGTGGACCGGTTGACGACCAGACGCGGACGCTCGGTGGTGCCGAACACGTTCTTGCGGACGCGGTTGTGACGGCGGGCCCGGGAGACCGTGCGGGCGGCCGTGTGCTTGCCGAACGCAGTCTTTCCAGCCATGCCTACTTACCAGCCTTTCCGACCTTGCGGCGGACAACCTCGCCCTGGTAGCGCACACCCTTGCCCTTGTACGGGTCGGGCTTGCGCAGCTTCCTGATGTTCGCGGCGACCTCGCCGACCTTCTGCTTGTCGATGCCGTCCACGTGGAACAGGGTCGGCCGCTCGACGCGGAAGGTGACGCCCTCGGGAGCGTCGATGATCACCGGGTGACTGAAGCCCAGCGAGAACTCCAGCTGCGTCGGGCCCTTGGCCGCGACGCGATAACCGACGCCGACGATCTCCAGCGTCTTCGTGTAGCCCTGCGTGACGCCCGCCACCATGTTGGCGATGAGCGTGCGGGACAGGCCGTGCAGCGCCCGGACCTTGTTCTCGTCGTTCGGGCGGGAGACGGCGATGTTGCCGTCCTCACCGCGCGAGACCTCGATGGGCTCGGCGACCGTGTGCGTGAGCGTGCCCTTGGGTCCCTTGACCTGGACCGCCCGGCCGTCGATCGTGATGTCGACACCCGCCGGTACGGGGATGGGCAGCCGTCCGATTCGCGACATGCTGGGTTCCTCCCCTCGTTACCAGACGTAGGCGAGGACTTCCCCGCCCACTCCACGCTTGCTCGCCTGCCGGTCCGTCATGAGACCGCCGGACGTCGAGATGATCGCGACGCCCAGGCCGCCCAGAACGCGGGGCAGGTTGTCCTTCTTTGCGTAGACCCGCAGACCGGGCTTCGACACCCGGCGCAGGCCCGCGATGGAGCGCTCGCGGGTGGGGCCGAACTTCAGCTCCATCACGAGGTTCTTGCCAACCTTCGCGTCCTCGACGCTCCAGCCCTGGATGTAGCCCTCCTGCTGGAGGATCTCCGCGATGTGTGCCTTGATCTTCGAGTAAGGCATGCTCACGGTGTCGTGATAGGCCGAGTTCGCGTTCCGCAGACGCGTCAGCATGTCTGCGATCGGGTCGGTCATCGTCATGGCCGGTGGCCTTCCTCACCGCGGTTTCCCGATGGGACCTTCGGTGCGGTCGTGGGCGCTGTGGTCAGCGCCCGGTTGATAAGACTTCTGTACGGCTGGCCCGGGAGGGCTTACCAGCTCGACTTGGTGATGCCGGGCAGCTCGCCCCGGTGCGCCATCTCGCGGAAGCACACACGGCAGAGCCCGAACTTGCGGTAGACAGCGCGGGGACGGCCGCAGCGCGAACACCGAGTGTACGCCCGGACGTCGAACTTCTGCTTGCGCGCTGCCTTGACCTTCAGCGACGTCTTCGCCATGATCAGGCCTCCTTGAAGGGGAAACCGAGGAGCTTCAGCAGCGCCCGGCCCTGCTCGTCGTTCTTCGCGGTGGTCACGACCGTGATGTCCATGCCCCGCTGCCGGTCCACCTTGTCCTGGTCGACCTCGTGGAACATGACCTGCTCGGTGAGGCCGAAGGTGTAGTTGCCGTTGCCGTCGAACTGCTTCGGCGACAGGCCCCGGAAGTCCCGGATACGCGGCAGCGCCAGGGACAGCAGGCGGTCGAGGAACTCCCACATGCGGTCGCCGCGCAGCGTGACGTGCGCGCCGATCGGCATGCCCTCGCGCAGCTTGAACTGCGCGATGGACTTGCGGGCGCGGGCGACGGCCGGCTTCTGGCCGGTGATCGCGGTCAGGTCGCGTACGGCGCCCTCGATGAGCTTCGAGTCGCGAGCGGCCTCGCCGACACCCATGTTCACCTTGATCTTGGTGATCGTGGGCACCAGCATGATGTTCTCGATGCCGAACTCCTCGCGCAGCTTCGCGATGATCTCCTCGCGGTAGCGCTGCTTGAGGCGCGGAAGGGTGCGCTCTTCAGTGGTGGCGGTCATCAGCTGTCCTCACCCGTCGCCTCGGCGTCGCCCTTCGCGGCGGCCTTCTTCTCGGGCTTCTTCTCGTCATCCTTGAGCTTCTTGACGTTGCTCACGTGGATGGGAGCCTCCATGGTCTGCACGCCGCCTTCCTTGGCGCCGCGCGGTCCCTGGTTGGTGACCTTGGAGTGCTTCTTGATCATGTTGACGCCCTCGACCACCACGCGCTCCCTGTCCGGGTAGGCGGCGATGATCCGGCCCTTGGCGCCCTTGTCCTTGCCGGCGATGACAAGGACGAGGTCGCCCTTCTTCACGTGCAGCTTCGGCATCACAGCACCTCCGGCGCGAGCGAGATGATGCGCATGAACCTCTTGTCGCGCAGTTCACGGCCCACCGGGCCGAAGATGCGGGTGCCCCGCGGGTCACCGCTGTCCTTGATGATGACCGCGGCGTTCTCGTCGAAGCGGATGTAGGAGCCGTCGGGGCGGCGGCGCTCCTTCACGGTGCGCACCACGACAGCCTTGACAACGTCGCCTTTCTTAACGCCTCCGCCGGGAATGGCGTCCTTCACCGTGCCCACGATGATGTCGCCGATTCCCGCGTAGCGCCGACCCGAGCCACCGAGAACGCGGATGCAGAGAATCTCCTTGGCACCCGTGTTGTCGGCGACCTTGAGCCGCGACTCCTGCTGGATCACGTCTACTCCTGTGTGTCGTGCCGGTTCTCACCCAGCGGTGAGCCTGGCCGAACCTGATGTGGTCTTTTTCCCCCGGCGACAGTCTGCGACCGCCGCCGCGGGCGGACCGGGCCGATGGACGGCCCCGCCCCTTGGACACCGTCATGGGGGGTGGTCTCCCACCCCCCACGAGGCGCGTCTAGATGTGTTACTTGGCCTTCTCGAGGATCTCCACGACCCGCCACCGCTTGGTGGCGGACAGCGGCCGGGTCTCCATCAGGAGGACACGGTCGCCGACGCCGCAGACGTTCTGCTCGTCGTGGGCCTTGTACTTGGTCGTCCGACGGATGACCTTGCCGTACAGCGGGTGCTTGACGCGGTCCTCGACGGCGACGACGACGGTCTTGTCCATCTTGTCGCTGACGACGAGGCCCTCACGGGTCTTGCGGTAGTTCCGCGCCGTACCGGCGGTGGCGTCGGTGGTCGGGGTCTCGGTTGCTTCAGACATCGCTCGGCTCCTTCTCGACCGTGACGATGCCGAGCTCGCGCTCGCGCATCACGGTGTAGATACGGGCGATCTCGCGGCGGACGGCGCGCAGCCGCCCGTGGCTCTCCAACTGCCCCGTCGCCGACTGGAAGCGGAGGTTGAACAGCTCCTCCTTGGCTTCCTTCAGCTTCTGGACCAGAACCTCCTGGTCCTCGACACGCAGCTCCGCGGCGGTCAGACCCTTAGCCATCACGCCTCACCCACTTCACGCTTGACGAAACGGCACTTCATGGGGAGCTTGTGCATCGCGCGCCGCATGGCCTCGCGGGCCACGGGCTCGGCGACGCCGGAAAGCTCGAACATGACACGGCCGGGCTTGACATTGGCGATCCACCACTCCGGAGAGCCCTTACCGGAACCCATGCGGGTCTCGGCCGGCTTCTTCGTGAGGGGGCGGTCCGGGAAGATGTTGATCCACACCTTGCCGCCACGGCGGATGTGCCGGGTCATGGCGATACGAGCGGCCTCGATCTGGCGGTTGGTCACATAGCTGTGCTCAAGCGCCTGGATGCCGAACTCGCCGAAGACGACCCTGGTGCCGCCCTTGGCGGCGCCGCTGCGGTCGGGCCGGTGCTGCTTGCGGTGCTTGACCCTGCGCGGGATCAGCATGGTCAGCTCCCTTCAGCACCCGGCTGCTCCGCCGGGCCGGTCTCGGGGGCGGCCTGCGCGGCCGCCTCGGTCCTGGGTGCGCGGTCGGGACGACCGGCACCACCACGACGGGGACGGTCGCCGCCGCCGCGACGGGGACGGTCGCCCGCGCCACCACGACGGTCGTCACGCTCACGACGCTGGCCCGCACGGGCGCCGGCCGCGGCCGCCTCCCGCTCGGAACGGCTGGTCGGAGCCTCGCCCTTGTAGATCCACACCTTCACGCCGATGCGGCCGAAGGTGGTGCGGGCCTCGTAGAAGCCGTAGTCGACGTCCGCGCGGAGCGTGTGCAGGGGCACGCGGCCCTCGCGGTAGAACTCCGAGCGGGACATCTCGGCGCCGCCCAGACGGCCGGCGCACTGCACCCGGATGCCCTTGGCGCCGCTCTTCATGGCGGACTGCATGGCCTTGCGCATGGCCCGGCGGAACGAGACGCGGCTGGACAGCTGCTCGGCCACGCCCTGCGCGACGAGCTGCGCGTCGATCTCGGGGTTCTTCACCTCGAGGATGTTCAGCTGGACCTGCTTCTTGGTCAGCTTCTCCAGGTCGCCGCGGATGCGGTCGGCCTCGGCGCCGCGGCGGCCGATGACGATGCCCGGCCGGGCGGTGTGGATGTCGACCTGGACGCGGTCGGTCGTACGCTCGATCTCGACCTTGGAGATGCCGGCCCGCTCCATGCCCTTCTGCAGCATGCGACGGATCGCCACGTCCTCGGCGACGTACGACTTGTACAGCTTGTCGGCGTACCACCGGCTCTTGAAGTCGGTCGTGATGCCGAGGCGGAACCCGTGCGGGTTAACCTTCTGGCCCACTAGCGGGTCCTTCCCTTCGGCTCGCGGGACTCCACGATCACGGTGATGTGGCTCGTCCGCTTGTTGATCCGATAGGCACGACCCTGGGCGCGCGGGCGGAATCGCTTGAGGGTCGGCCCCTCGTCGACCCACGCGCGGCTCACGAAGAGCGTCTCCCGGTCGAGCTTGAAATTGTGCTCAGCGTTCGCGATCGCGCTCGAGAGCACCTTGTAGACGGTCTCGCTCGCCGACTGGGGAGCGAACTGCAGCACGGCCTGCGCCTCCGAAGCGGGCAGCCCGCGAATGAGGTCCACCACACGGCGGGCCTTCCGGGGCGTGTGGCGCGCGAACCGCGCCTGTGCCCTGGCTTCCATCGCTTTCTCCTCTAACTGCTGGCTTGAAGGCGCTTACCGCCGGCTGCGGCGGTCTTCCTTGACGTGGCTGCGGAACGTCCGCGTGGGGGCGAACTCACCGAGCTTGTGACCGATCATCGAGTCGGTGACGAACACCGGAACGTGCTTGCGGCCGTCGTGCACGGCGATCGTGTGGCCGATCATGTCGGGCACGATCATGGAGCGCCGCGACCACGTCTTGATGACGTTCTTGGTGCCCTTCTCGTTCTGGGCGTCCACCTTCTTCTGCAGGTGGTCGTCCACGAAGGGACCCTTCTTAAGGCTACGTGGCATATCGGCTGCTCCTACCGCTTCTTCCTCTTGCTCCGACGACGGATGATCAGCCGGTCGCTCGGCTTGTTCGGCTGCCGCGTACGGCCCTCGGGCTTGCCCTTCGGGTTCACCGGGTGGCGACCACCGGAGGTCTTGCCCTCACCACCACCGTGCGGGTGGTCGACCGGGTTCATGGCGACACCGCGGACCGTGGGGCGCTTGCCCTTCCAGCGGTTGCGGCCGGCCTTGCCGATGTTGATGTTGGACTGCTCGGCGTTGCCCACCTGGCCCACCGAGGCCCGGCAGCGCACGTCGACCTGGCGCATTTCACCGGACGGCATACGCAGCGTGGCGTACATGCCCTCCTTGGCGAGCAGCTGGATCTGCGCGCCGGCGCTGCGGCCGAGCTTGGCGCCGCCACCGGGGCGAAGCTCCACCGCGTGGATGAAGGTACCGGTCGGGATGTTGCGCAGCGGCAGGCAGTTGCCCGGCTTGATGTCGGCCGTTGGGCCGTTCTCGATCTGGTCGCCCTGCTTGAGGCCGGCCGGAGCGAGGATGTAGCGCTTCTCGCCGTCGGCGTAGTGCAGCAGCGCGATGCGGGAGGTGCGGTTCGGGTCGTACTCGATGTGCGCGACCTTGGCCGGGATCCCGTCCTTGTCGTGGCGGCGGAAGTCGATGATCCGGTAGGCGCGCTTGTGCCCGCCTCCCTGGTGCCGGGCGGTCACCCGGCCGTGGACGTTGCGGCCGCCCTTGCTGTGCAGTGGGGCAAGCAGCGACTTCTCCGGCGTGCTGCGCGTGATCTCGGCGAAGTCCGAGACGCTCGCGCCGCGCCGACCCGGAGTCGTCGGCTTGTACTTACGGATGCCCATCTTTTTCGTTCATCCTTCGTCGGTTCGTACCGGTCGGGGTCCGCCTCACGGCGGTCCCCCCGGTGCTCTCTTCCCGGGGCCGGTCCCTCGCACGGTGGCGAGGGGCCCCTCTCCCCGCTGCGGCAGGTGCTAGCCGATCTGACCGAAGATGTCGATCCGCTCGCCCTCGGCCAGGCTCACGATCGCGCGCTTGGTGGTCGGGCGCTGGCCGTAGCCGTGCTTGGTCCGCTTGCGCTTGCCCTGGCGGTTGATCGTGTTCACGCCGGTCACCTTGACGCCGAAGATCTGCTCGACGGCGATCTTCACCTGCGTCTTGTTGGCACCCTTGCGCACCAGGAACGTGTACTT
Source organism: Microbispora cellulosiformans (assembly GCF_008728085.1). Taxonomy (NCBI): domain Bacteria; kingdom Bacillati; phylum Actinomycetota; class Actinomycetes; order Streptosporangiales; family Streptosporangiaceae; genus Microbispora; species Microbispora cellulosiformans. The sequence continues at coordinate 762,402 of NZ_VYTZ01000001.1, forward strand.
GTTGTGCTCATCGATCAGGCCGTAGCTCTTCTCGGAGACGATCGGCTTGAGGATGATGTCACGCGGGTCGGCGATCTTCTGCATCAGGCCTCTTCCTTCCCGCTGTTCCCCAGCCGCGCCACGACCTGGTCGTAGGCCTCACGGGTGAAGACCACGTCGTCGTGGCAGAGCACGTCGTAGGTGTTGATCTGCCCCGCGTCCAGCAGGTGGACCTCGGGGGCGTTGCGCAGGCTGAGCCAGGTGAGCTCGTCGTTCTCGTCGACCACGACGAGAACGCTGCGGGCCTGCGTAATCTTCCGCAGCGCCTCCAGGGCGGCGCGGGTCCCGGGCGTGTCACCCGTGACGAGGCCGCTCACCACGTGGACGCGGCCGCCGCCGGCGCGGTCGGACAGCGCGCCCTTCAGGGCCGCCGCCTTCATCTTCTTGGGCGTCCGCTGCTCGTACGAGCGCGGCTGCGGGCCGTGGACGACGCCACCACCGGCGAACTGCGGCGCGCGGGTCGAGCCCTGGCGGGCGCGGCCGGTGCCCTTCTGCCGGTACGGCTTCTTGCCGCCGCCGGAGACGTTGCCGCGGGTCTTGGTGGCGTGGGTGCCCTGCCGGCGCGCGGCCAGCTGGGCGACGACCACCTGGTGGATCAGCGGGACGTTGACCTTGGCGCCGAAGACCTCCTCGGGGAGGTCGACGGTCCCCGCCTTGGCGCCGCTGGCGTCGAGGACGTCAATGGTCGTGCTCACTTGGCAGCAACCCCCTTCTTGGCGGCGGTGCGGATGAGGACCAGGCTGCCGTTGGCGCCGGGGATCGCACCCTTGATCAGGATGAGGCCCTTCTCGGCGTCCACGGCGTGCACCTTGAGGCTCTGGACCGTCGTGCGGACGTTGCCCATCCGGCCGGCCATGCGCAGGCCCTTGAAGACGCGGCCCGGGGTGGCGCACCCGCCGATGGAGCCCGGGGAGCGGTGCTTGCGCTGCGTACCGTGCGAGGCGCCGAGACCACGGAAGTTGTGGCGCTTCATGACACCCGCGAAGCCCTTGCCCTTGCTCTTGCCGGTGACGTCGATGTACTGCCCGGCCTCGAAGGCGTCGGCCAGGATCTCCTGGCCGAGGGTGTACTCGGAGGCGTCGTCGGTGCGGACCTCGGCGAAGTAGCGGCGCGGCGTGATGTCGTGCTTGCGGAGGTAGTCGCCCAGGGGCTTGTTGACCTTACGAGGGTCGATCTGCCCGTAGCCGAGCTGGACGGCGGAGTAGCCGTCCTTCTCCGGAGTGCGGACCCGGGTCACCACGCACGGACCGGCCTCGACGACGGTGACCGGGATCACCCGGTTCGTCTCGTCGAAGACCTGGGTCATGCCGAGCTTCTTGCCCAGGACGCCCTTGATCTGCTTAGCCATGTCAGTGCGTTCCTTAGAGCTTGATCGAGATGTCGACACCGGCGGGAAGGTCGAGACGCATGAGCGAGTCGACCGTCTTCGGCGTCGGGTCGATGATGTCAATCAGCCGCTTGTGCGTACGCATCTCAAAGTGCTCGCGGCTGTCCTTGTACTTGTGCGGCGACCGGATGACGCAGTACACGTTCTTCTCGGTCGGCAGCGGCACCGGGCCAGCGACCTTGGCGCCGGTCCGCGTCACCGTCTCGACGATCTTCTTGGCCGAGCTGTCGATGACCTCGTGGTCATACGCCTTGAGCCGGATGCGGATCTTCTGTCCCGCCATAATGGCCTCGGTGTCCTTCGCTGTCGTCCTATAAAGCTTCACGCGGCCTGGTGCCGCAGGTCGTTTTCCACGCGACCGACGTTCCGGAGCCCGTCCGGTGTTCCGTGATCTGGCAGTGGCTTCGGTCGAAGTGCGGCCGAAAGCACTGCGAGATCACGGTCTCGTCGTCCGTGGGGGGTCGTCTCCGGCCCCTCCGTGGTGCGGCGGCCAGGCCCTCAGGGACCCGACCGCCGCCCAGCGGTGCTACTACTTGATGATCTTCGTCACGCGGCCGGCGCCGACGGTGCGGCCACCCTCGCGGATCGCGAACTTGAGGCCGTCCTCCATCGCGATCGGCTGGATGAGCTGGACGGTCATCTCGGTGTTGTCACCGGGCATGACCATCTCGGTGCCCTCCGGCAGGTTCACGACACCGGTCACGTCCGTGGTACGGAAGTAGAACTGCGGCCGGTAGTTGTTGAAGAACGGCGTGTGGCGGCCGCCCTCGTCCTTGGACAGGATGTAGACCTGCGCCTCGAACTCGGTGTGCGGGGTCGTGGTGCCCGGCTTGATGACACACTGACCGCGCTCGACGTCCTCGCGCTTGATGCCGCGGAGGAGCAGACCGACGTTGTCACCGGCCTGGCCCTCGTCAAGGAGCTTGCGGAACATCTCGACACCGGTGACGGTGGTCGTGGTGCTCTTCTCCTTGATGCCGATGATGTCGACGGTCTCGTTGACCTTGACGATACCGCGCTCGATACGGCCGGTGACGACCGTGCCGCGACCGGTGATCGAGAACACGTCCTCGATCGGCATGAGGAACGGCTTGTCGGTGTCACGAACCGGCTCGGGGACGTTCTCGTCCACGGCGTTCATGAGCTCGATGATCGAGTCGCCCCACTTCTCGTCGCCCTCGAGCGCCTTGAGCGCCGAGACGCGCACGACCGGCAGGTCGTCGCCCGGGAACTCCTGGGCGGACAGCAGCTCGCGGACCTCGAGCTCGACGAGCTCCAGGATCTCCTCGTCGTCGACCATGTCGGCCTTGTTGAGGGCCACGACGATGTAGGGAACGCCGACCTGGCGGGCCAGGAGGACGTGCTCCTTCGTCTGCGGCATCGGGCCGTCGGTCGCCGCGACCACCAGGATCGCGCCGTCCATCTGAGCGGCACCGGTGATCATGTTCTTCACGTAGTCGGCGTGACCGGGGCAGTCCACGTGGGCGTAGTGGCGCTTCTCGGTCTGGTACTCGACGTGCGCGATGGAGATGGTGATTCCGCGAGCCTTCTCCTCGGGCGCCTTGTCGATCTTGTCGAACGGGGTCGCCTCGTTGAGCTGCGGGAAACGGTCGTGAAGCACCTTGGTGATCGCCGCGGTCAGAGTGGTCTTGCCGTGGTCGATGTGCCCAATGGTGCCGATGTTCACGTGCGGCTTGTTCCGCTCGAACTTGGCCTTGGCCACTGGTCTGTCTCCTTAGAGATTCTGACTTGACTTGCGTCTTGCAACTCAGGCTGTGCCCGGCGGAGGGATCACTCCCTCCGCCGTGCACCGAGCGGAACTATTCGCCCCGAGCCTTCGCGACGATCTCCTTGGCGATGCCCGGGGGCACCTCCGAGTAGGAGTCGAACTGCATGCTGTAGCTCGCGCGCCCCTGGGTGCGGCTGCGCAGGTCGCCCACGTAGCCGAACATCTCGGACAGCGGCACGAGCGCCTTGATGACACGGGCGCCGGACCGTTCGTCCATCGCCTGGATCTGCCCGCGGCGACCGTTCAGGTCGCCGATGACGTCACCCATGTAGTCCTCGGGCGTGGTGACCTCGACGGCCATCATCGGCTCGAGGAGTACAGCGTCCGCCTTGCGCGCGGCCTCCTTGAAGGCCATCGAGCCAGCGATCTTGAACGCCATTTCCGACGAGTCGACCTCGTGGAAGGCGCCGTCCTGGAGCGTGACCTTCACGCCGACCATCGGGTAGCCGGCGAGCACGCCGAACTCGGCCGCCTCCTGCGCGCCCGCGTCCACCGACGGGATGTACTCCCGCGGGATGCGGCCACCGGTGACCTTGTTCTCGAACTCGTAGCCGTCGTTGCCCTCGCCCAGCGGCTCCAGGTTGATGATCACGCGAGCGAACTGGCCGGAACCACCGGTCTGCTTCTTGTGCGTGTACTCGACCTTCTCCACCTTGCGGCGGATGGTCTCGCGGTAGGCGACCTGCGGGCGGCCGACGTTCGCCTCGACCTTGAACTCGCGGCGCATCCGGTCGACGAGGATCTCCAGGTGAAGCTCACCCATGCCCCAGATGACCGTCTGACCGGTCTCCTCGTCCCGGCGGACCTGGAAGGACGGGTCCTCCTCGGCCAGCCGCTGGATCGCGGTGCCCAGCTTCTCCTGGTCGCCCTTGGTCTTGGGCTCGATCGCGACGTTGATGACCGGCGCGGGGAACGTCATCGACTCGAGGACGACCTGCTTGACCGGGTCCGACAGAGTGTCGCCGGTGGTGGTGTCCTTCAGGCCCATGACGGCCACGATCTGACCAGCGGTCGCGGACGGGCGCTCCTCGCGCTTGTTCGCGTGCATCTGGTAGATCTTGCCGATCCGCTCCTTCTTGCCCTTGACCGAGTTCACCACGGTGGTGCCGGTCTCGAGCGTTCCGGAGTAGACGCGGATGTAGGTGAGCTTGCCCAGGTGCGGGTCGCTCATGATCTTGAACGCCAGCGCCGCGAACGGCTCGTTCGGGTCCGCGTGGCGCTCGACGATCTCCTCCTCCTTGCCCACCGCGTGGCCCTTGAAGGCCGGGATGTCGGTGGGGGCGGGAAGGTAGGCGACGATCGCGTCGAGCAGGGGCTGCACGCCCTTGTTCTTGAACGCGGTGCCACACAGGACCGGGTTGATCGCGCCGGCGACCGTCGCCCGGCGGAGAGCTGCGACAAGCTGCTCCTCGGTGGGCTCGACGCCCTCCAGGAAGAGCTCCATGAGCTCGTCGTCGTTCTCAGCGACCGTCTCGACCAGCTTGTCGCGCCACTCGCGGGCCGCGTCGGCGTGGTCGGCCGGGATGTCGACGGTGTCGTACATCTCGCCCTTGGCCGCCTCGGCGCTCCAGAGCAGACCCTTCATCTTCACCAGGTCGATGACGCCCTTGAAGTCGGCCTCGACGCCCCAGGGAAGCTGGATGACCGCCGGGCTGGAGCCCAGCCGGCTGATCATCATGTCGACGCAGCGGTGGAACTCCGCACCGACCCGGTCCATCTTGTTGACGAAGCAGATCCGGGGCACACCGTAGCGGTCGGCCTGACGCCACACCGTCTCGGACTGCGGCTCCACGCCGGCGACGCCGTCGAACACCGCGACCGCGCCGTCCAGAACACGCAGCGACCGCTCGACCTCGATGGTGAAGTCCACGTGGCCGGGCGTGTCGATGATGTTGATCGTGTGATCAAGCCAGCTGCAGGTGGTCGCGGCGGAGGTGATGGTGATGCCGCGCTCCTGCTCCTGCTCCATCCAGTCCATGGTGGCAGCGCCCTCATGGACTTCACCGATCTTGTAGTTGATACCGGTGTAGAACAGGATGCGCTCAGTCGTCGTGGTCTTGCCCGCGTCGATATGGGCCATGATCCCGATGTTGCGGACCCTGGCCAGGTCAAGAGCGGTCGTGGTGGCCACTTCTTCGCGTCCTTAACTCGTCGTCGGTGCTCACTACCAGCGGTAGTGGGCGAAGGCCTTGTTGGACTCGGCCATCTTGTGCGTGTCCTCGCGCCGCTTGACGCTGGCGCCGAGGCCGTTGCTCGCGTCGAGGAGCTCGTTCATGAGCCGCTCGGTCATGGTCTTCTCGCGGCGCGCCCGGGAGTACTGGACGAGCCAGCGCAGGGCCAGCGTGGTGCTGCGCGAGGCCTTCACCTCGACGGGCACCTGGTAGGTGGCGCCACCGACACGGCGGCTCTTCACCTCGAGCGTCGGGCGGACGTTGTCGAGGGCCCGCTTCAGGGTGACGACCGGGTCGTTGCCGGTCTTGTCCTTGCAGCCCTCGAGGGCGCCGTAGACGATCGACTGCGCGAGGGAGCGCTTGCCGTCCAGGAGAACCTTGTTGATGAGCGCGGTGACCAGCGGCGAGTTGTGCACCGGGTCAGCGACCAGCTGGCGGCGGCCAGGGGAACCCTTGCGCGGCATGTCAGCTCTTCTCCTTCTTCGCGCCGTAACGGCTGCGGGCCTGCTTGCGGTTGCGGACGGCCTGGGTGTCCAGCGAACCACGGATGATCTTGTAGCGAACACCCGGCAGGTCCTTCACACGACCACCGCGCACGAGCACCATCGAGTGCTCCTGGAGGTTGTGACCCACCCCGGGGATGTAAGCCGTGACCTCGATGCCGTTGGTGAGCCGAACACGGGCCACCTTGCGCAGCGCCGAGTTGGGCTTCTTCGGGGTCGTCGTGTAAACGCGGGTGCAAACGCCGCGCCGCTGCGGGCTCCCCTTGAGGGCAGGAGTCTTGGTCTTGCTGACCTTGTCCTGCCGGCCCTTGCGGACCAACTGCTGAATGGTGGGCACCGCGTCTCCGTTTCGTGCCTAGCCGGTGATACGTCGTCCCGATCCTGGCGATGCCGCCCCTCACGGGTTTGCAGGTGCTGCCGGTGTCATGACCTGCGGATTTTCCATCCCCGCCGACCCACGCGCTCGGGCGTGTCGCGCTCTGCGCACGCCACACCCGGACAGACCCGGTCGATCTGGAGGATTCACACGGCGCCCCCGCCCGCCTCCCACAAGGGAGAACGGCTGTCAAGCGCACGCATGCGAGCCCACGAACCCATGGGCACGAAGGAAAAGACTACCCAGCGGTTCGCAAGTCGTCAAAACGACCGCCGCCGGATCGTCGGGTCCGTGTCATGGTTCCCGCCGCCTGCCTGCAGGCAGACAGCCAGAGGGCTCGGGAAGAGTGTACTCGCCCGCCACCCCTCCTCTCGCCATTTCCACCCACCCCACGCGGCTTTCGGCCACAAACCCAAACCGCCCGGGGAGCGGGTGCTCTCCGGGCGGTTCGGTGTTCGGGACTCAGCTGCCGGTGACTCAGCGGCCGTACTGGCCGAAGTCGTACTCCTCCAGCGGGACGGCCTCGCCGCTGCCGGAGCCGAAGGTGTAGTCCGCCGCGGAGCCGTCGTAGCCGCCGACCGTGTACATCGCGGCCTTGGCCTCCTCGGTGGGCTCCACCCGGATGTTGCGGTACTGGGGCATGCCCGTACCGGCCGGGATGAGCTTACCGATGATGACGTTCTCCTTGAGGCCGAGCAGCGAGTCGGACTTGGCGTGGATCGCCGCGTCGGTGAGGACTCGCGTCGTCTCCTGGAAGGACGCCGCCGACAGCCACGACTCGGTGGCCAGCGAGGCCTTGGTGATGCCCATCAGGACCGGACGGCCGGAGGCCGGCTGGCCGCCCTCCGCCACGGTCTGCCGGTTCATCGCCTCGAAGCGCGGCCGCTCGACCAGCTCGCCGGGCAGCAGCTCGGTGTCGCCCGACTCGAGCACGTTCACGCGCTTGAGCATCTGCCGGACGATGACCTCGATGTGCTTGTCGTGGATCGACACACCCTGCGAGCGGTAGACCTGCTGCACCTCGTCCACGAGGTGGAGCTGGACGGCCCGCGGGCCGAGGATCCGCAGGACCTCGTTCGGGTTGCGCGCACCGGCGATCAGCAGCTGACCGACGTCCACGCGCTGTCCCTCGGAGACCAGCAGCCGCGACCGCATCGACACCGGGTACGCGATCTCCTCGGAGCCGTCGTCCGGAGTGATGACGATCTTGCGGGTCTTGTCGGTCTCGTCGATCCGCGCCCGGCCCGCGACCTCGCTGATCGGGGCGACACCCTTGGGGATGCGCGCCTCGAACAGCTCCTGGACACGCGGCAGACCATGGGTGATGTCCGCGCCCGCCACTCCACCGGTGTGGAAGGTACGCATGGTCAGCTGGGTGCCGGGCTCACCGATCGACTGGGCCGCGATGATGCCGACGGCCTCGCCGACGTCCACGAGCTTGCCGGTGGCCAGCGAGCGGCCGTAGCAGGTCGCGCAGACACCGATCTTGGCCTCGCAGACCAGCGTGCTGCGGGTCCGGACCGTCTCGATGCCGGCGTTCACCAGAGCGGTGACGGTGTCGTCGTTGATGTCGACGCCCGCCGCGGCGACGAGCTTGCCGTCCACCTCGACGTCCTCGGCGAGGATGCGGCCGTGCACGTTGCTCTCGGCGTTCTCGGCCTTGACCAGGGCGCCCGACGAGTCGCGCTCGCCCACGTGCAGCGGGACGGCGCGGTCGGTGCCACAGTCGATCTCGCGGACGATGACGTCCTGGGCGACGTCGACGAGACGACGCGTCAGGTAGCCGGAGTCGGCGGTCCGCAGAGCGGTGTCCGCCAGACCCTTCCGCTGGCCGTGGGTCGAGATGAAGTACTCCAGCACCGACAGGCCCTCGCGGAAGGAGGACTTGATCGGCCGCGGGATCGTCTCACCCTTGGTGTTGGACACCAGGCCGCGGATGCCCGCGATCTGCCGCACCTGCATGCGGTTGCCTCGGGCGCCGGAGTTGACCATCATCCAGACCGGGTTGGTCGCCGGGAACGCGTTGACCATGTCGGTCTCGACGTCCGCCGTCGCGTGGGTCCAGATCTCGATGAGCTCCTGACGGCGCTCCTCGTCGGTGATCAGACCACGGTCGTACTCGCGCTGGACCTTGTCCGCGCGCCGCTCGTACGACTCCATGATGGCGGCCTTGTTCGGCGGCGCCACGACGTCCTCGATGGAGATCGTGACACCCGCGCGGGTCGCCCAGTGGAAGCCGGCGTCCTTCAGCGCGTCGAGCGCGTTGGCCACCTCCACCTTCGGGTACCGCTCGGCCAGCTCGTTGACGATCGCCGAGAGCTGCTTCTTGCCGACCTGGTAGTTCACGAAGGGGTAGTTGGCGGGCAGCGTCTGGTTGAACAGGCACCGGCCCAGCGTGGTCTCCAGCCGGATCGCGTCACCGGCCTCCCAGCCCTCCGGGGCCTCCCAGCCGCGCGGCGGCGGGACGTCCTTGAGCCGCACCTGGATCTTGGCCTGGATGTCCAGCTCGTGCCGGTCGTGGGCCATGAGGGCCTCCGACACGGTGGTGAACACCCGGCCCTCGCCCTGGCCGCCCTCCTTCTCGGTGGTCAGCCAGTACAGACCGATGACCATGTCCTGGGTGGGCATCGTCACCGGCTTGCCGTCCGCCGGCTTGAGGATGTTGTTGGTGGACAGCATCAGGATCCGCGCCTCGGCCTGGGCCTCGGCCGACAGCGGCAGGTGCACCGCCATCTGGTCGCCGTCGAAGTCCGCGTTGAACGCGGTGCAGACGAGCGGGTGGATCTGGATGGCCTTGCCCTCGACCAGCTGCGGCTCGAAGGCCTGGATGCCCAGGCGGTGCAGCGTGGGCGCGCGGTTGAGCAGCACCGGGTGCTCGGTGATGACCTCTTCCAGCACGTCCCACACGACCGGCTTGGACCGCTCGACCATCCGCTTGGCGGACTTGATGTTCTGCGCGTGGTTGAGATCGACCAGGCGCTTCATCACGAACGGCTTGAACAGCTCCAGCGCCATCTGCTTGGGCAGGCCGCACTGGTGCAGCCTGAGCTGCGGGCCGACGACGATGACCGAACGGCCGGAGTAGTCGACGCGCTTGCCGAGCAGGTTCTGCCGGAAACGACCCTGCTTGCCCTTCAGCATGTCGCTGAGGGACTTCAGCGGGCGGTTGCCGGGGCCGGTGACCGGACGGCCGCGGCGGCCGTTGTCGAACAGGGCGTCGACGGCCTCCTGGAGCATCCGCTTCTCGTTGTTCACGATGATCTCGGGCGCGCCGAGGTCGAGCAGACGCTTGAGCCGGTTGTTCCGGTTGATCACCCGGCGGTACAGGTCGTTCAGGTCCGAGGTGGCGAAGCGGCCACCGTCGAGCTGGACCATCGGCCGCAGGTCCGGCGGGATCACCGGGATGCAGTCGAGGACCATGCCGCTCGGCGAGTTGCGGGTGTTGAGGAACGCCGCGACGACCTTGAGCCGCTTGAGGGCGCGGGCCTTCTTCTGGCCCTTGCCGCTGCGGATGGTCTCCCGCAGGTTCTCCGCCTCGGCCTCCAGGTCGAAGCCGCCGAGCCGCTCCTGGATGGCCTGGGCACCCATGCCGCCGCGGAAGTAGCGGCCGAACCGGTCGCGCATCTCACGGTAGAGCAGCTCGTCGCCCTCCAGGTCCTGGACCTTGAGGTTCTTGAAGCGGCTCCAGACCTCCTCCAGCCGGTCCAGCTCGCGCTGGGCCCGGTCGCGGAGCTGGCGCATCTCACGGTCGGCGCCCTCACGCACCTTGCGGCGGGCGTCGCCCTTGGCTCCGGAGGCCTCCAGCTCGGCCAGGTCGGCCTCGAGCTTCTTCTGGCGGGCCTCGATGTCGGCGTCACGGCGCTGCTCGACGTGCTGCCGCTCGACGGAGATCTTCGCCTCCAGCGACGGCAGGTCGCGGTCACGCATCTCGTTGTCGACATGCGTGATCATGTAGGCCGCGAAGTAGATGACCTTCTCCAGGTCCTTTGGGGCCAGGTCGAGCAGGTAACCGAGGCGCGACGGGACGCCCTTGAAGTACCAGATGTGAGTGACCGGGGCGGCCAGCTCGATGTGGCCCATCCGCTCTCGGCGCACCTTGGCGCGCGTGACCTCGACGCCACAGCGCTCACAGATGATGCCCTTGAAGCGGACGCGCTTGTACTTACCGCAGTAGCACTCCCAGTCCCGGGTCGGACCGAAGATCTTCTCGCAGAAGAGCCCGTCCTTCTCCGGCTTGAGGGTTCGGTAGTTGATGGTCTCCGGCTTCTTCACCTCGCCGTGCGACCACTGCCTGATGTCGTCGGCGGTCGCGAGGCCGATGCGCAGCTCGTCGAAGAAGTTGACGTCGAGCACTAGATAATCCCCTTTTGAATCAGACCTCGTCGACGGTCATCGCGCCCTCGTGGGGACGCCGGGACAGGTCGATGCCAAGCTCTTCTGCCGCGCGGAAGACATCCTCGTCGGTGTCCCGCATCTCGATCGACATGCCGTCGCTCGAAAGGACCTCGACGTTCAGGCAGAGCGACTGCATCTCCTTGATGAGGACCTTGAAGGACTCGGGAATGCCCGCCTCGGGGATGTTCTCGCCCTTGACGATGGCCTCGTAGACCTTCACCCGGCCCAGGACGTCGTCGGACTTGATGGTCAGCAGCTCCTGCAGGGCGTACGCCGCACCGTAGGCCTCGAGGGCCCACACCTCCATCTCGCCGAAGCGCTGGCCGCCGAACTGCGCCTTACCACCCAGCGGCTGCTGGGTGATCATCGAGTACGGACCGGTCGAGCGAGCGTGGATCTTGTCGTCGACCAGGTGCAGCAGCTTGAGGATGTAGATGTAGCCGACCGAGATCGGGTGCGGGAACGGCTCGCCGGAACGGCCGTCGAAGAGCCGGGCCTTGCCGTTCTCCCCCACCATGCGGGAGCCGTCCCGGTTGAGCAGGGTGCTGTCGAGCAGGCCGACGATCTCCTGCTCGTGGGCACCGTCGAACACCGGCGTGGCGACCTTGGTCCAGGGCTCGACCCTGTCCATGTCCTTCTCACGCAGGCGCTCGGCCCAGGCCTCCTCGATGCCGCTGACGTCCCATCCGCGGGCGGCGATCCACCCGAGGTGGGTCTCCAGCACCTGGCCGACGTTCATCCGGCCGGGCACGCCCAGCGGGTTGAGCACGATGTCGACCGGGGTGCCGTCCTCCAGGAACGGCATGTCCTCCACCGGAAGGATCTTGGAGATGACGCCCTTGTTGCCGTGGCGGCCGGCGAGCTTGTCGCCGTCCGTGATCTTGCGCTTCTGCGCCACGTACACGCGGACCAGCTCGTTCACACCCGGAGGAAGCTCGTCGCCCTCCTCGCGGCTGAACACCCGGACGCCGATGACCTTGCCGGACTCGCCGTGCGGCACCTTCAGGGAGGTGTCACGGACCTCACGCGCCTTCTCACCGAAGATCGCGCGCAGCAGGCGCTCCTCGGGGGTCAGCTCCGTCTCACCCTTGGGGGTGACCTTGCCGACGAGGATGTCGCCGGTCACCACCTCGGCGCCGATGCGGATGATGCCCCGCTCGTCGAGGTCGGCCAGCGCGTCCTCGGAGGCGTTCGGGATGTCCCGCGTGATCTCCTCGGGGCCCAGCTTGGTGTCGCGGGCGTCGACCTCGTGCTCCTCGATGTGGATCGAGGAGAGCACGTCGTCCTGCACCAGGCGCTGGGACAGGATGATCGCGTCCTCGTAGTTGTGACCCTCCCACGGCATGAACGCCACGAGCAGGTTCTTGCCGAGCGCCATCTCGCCGTTGTCGGTGCACGGACCGTCGGCGATGACCTGGCCCTGCTCGACCCGGTCGCCCTCGGCCACGATCGGCTTCTGGTTGAAGCAGGTGCCCTGGTTCGACCGCTTGAACTTCGCGACCCGGTACGTCGTACGCGTGCCGTCGTCGTTCATCACGGTGACGTAGTCGGCGGAGACCTCCTCGACGACACCGGCCTTCTCGGCGCTGATGACGTCGCCGGCGTCAGTGGCGGCGCGGTACTCCATGCCGGTGCCGACCAGCGGGGCCTCGCTCTTCAGCAGGGGCACCGACTGGCGCTGCATGTTCGAGCCCATGAGCGCGCGGTTGGCGTCGTCGTGCTCGAGGAACGGGATCATGGCGGTCGCGACCGACACCATCTGGCGCGGCGAGACGTCCATGTAGTCCACCTCGGACGGGTGGACGGCCTCGAACTCGCCGCCCTTGCGCCGGGCGAGCACCCGGGACTCGGCGAAGCTGCCGTCGGCGTTCAGGACCGTGTTGGCCTGGGCGACGACGTGCCGGTCCTCCTCGTCGGCGGTCAGGTAGTCGATGTCGTAGGTGACCCGGCCGTCCTCCACGCGGCGGTACGGCGTCTCGACGAAGCCGAACGAGTTGACCCGCCCGAAGGACGACAGCGAGCCGATCAGACCGATGTTCGGGCCTTCCGGCGTCTCAATCGGGCACATGCGGCCGTAGTGCGAGGGGTGCACGTCGCGGACCTCGAAGCCCGCCCGCTCACGGGACAGACCACCGGGACCCAGGGCCGACAGACGCCGCTTGTGCGTCAGGCCGGCCAGCGGGTTGGTCTGGTCCATGAACTGCGACAGCTGGGAGGTGCCGAAGAACTCCTTGATCGACGCCACGACCGGGCGGATGTTGATCAGGGTCTGCGGCGTGATCGCCTCGACGTCCTGCGTGGTCATGCGCTCGCGGACGACGCGCTCCATGCGGGCCAGGCCCAGCCGGACCTGGTTCTGGATGAGCTCGCCCACCGTGCGCAGACGGCGGTTGCCGAAGTGGTCGATGTCGTCGGTCTCGACGACGACCGAGCCGTTCTCGCCCATCGACTCCTCACCGGCGTGCAGCCGGACGAGGTACTCGATGGTCGCGACGATGTCCTCGTCGGTCAGCGTGCCCTGGGTGATGTCGGAGCCGACGCCCAGCTTCTTGTTGATCTTGTAGCGGCCGACCTTGGCGAGGTCGTAGCGCTTGTGGTTGAAGTACAGGTTCTCCAGCAGCGCCTGCGCCGACTCCTTGGTCGGGGGCTCGCCCGGCCGCAGCTTCCGGTAGATGTCGAGCAGCGCGTCGTCCTGGCCGGACGTGTGGTCCTTCTCCAGGGTGGCCCGCATCGACTCGTACTGGCCGAAACGCTCCAGGATCTGGTCACTGGTCCAGCCGAGCGCCTTCAGCAGCACGGTGACCGGCTGCTTGCGCTTGCGGTCGATGCGCACGCCGACGCTGTCGCGCTTGTCGATCTCGAACTCGAGCCACGCGCCGCGCGACGGGATCACCCGGCAGCCGAACAGGTCCTTGTCGGAGGTCTTGTCGACAGAGCGGTCGAAGTAGACACCCGGCGACCGGACGAGCTGCGAGACCACCACGCGCTCGGTGCCGTTGATGATGAAGGTGCCCTTCGAGGTCATGAGCGGGAAGTCGCCCATGAACACCGTCTGGCTCTTGATCTCACCTGTGGTGTTATTGATGAACTCCGCCGTGACGAACATCGGGGCGGAGTAGGTCATGTCCTTGTCTTTGCACTCATCTACGGAGTACTTGGGCGGCTCGAACCTGTGATCCCGGAACGACAGGGACATGGTTCCGGAGAAGTCCTCGATGGGACTGATCTCCTCGAAGATCTCTTCGAGACCTGATTGGGCCGGAATGTCCTTGCGCCCGGCCTGGCGAGCCACCTCGACCCGGCCCTTCCATCTCTCGTTTCCGAGCAACCAGTCGAACGACTCGGTCTGCAGGGCGAGAAGGTCGGGTACTTCGAGCGGCTCCTCGATTCGTGCGAACGACACGGTACGGGGACCGGCGGGTACGGCGGAGGCGTTGCGCGAGGCTGCCAACAGATGTCCTTCCGAGGGCTCGCGGACTGACTACACGCACGCCAGACGACCAAGATCAGAGGTTACTCAGAGAAGCGGTCGTCAAAGGGCAGCGCAAAGGGGCAGTGTAGCCGATCGGCATACACCTGTCCACTCCGCTCTCGCTCTGCGCTCCACGTTGCTGGCAGCATCACCCGTCCGCGCCGAAACGTCAAGCCCGAGAGCCGACATTTCGCCTAACCGACAGGGGTCACGCTGGGTTTTCCCGCCCTCGGGACCTTAGCGAACGCCGGGGATCCAGTCCCTACCCGGGACCGGAGACGGGTAACGCTCAGTCACGCGAACGGCCCAACGCTGACCGTGGGTCTACGCTGCCGTGCCCTTGAATACCCATCGGCAAGCATGGTTCAAACGCGGTCTTTGCTAACAATTTAGCCACGCGCTCACGGGGCGGGCGTGTCCCCCAGAAGGGTCGACAGCCGGGAGGCCCGCCAGCCGTCGCCCTGCGTCACCATCACCAGACGTGCCCTGCCCTGGCTGACCTGCTGTTTGGGCTCTTCTTCGCCCCCGCCCGACCGTGTCGTGACCATGTTCACGAACAGCAGCACGCGGACCTCTTCGGGCGTCGCCGACTCCACGCCCGCGGCCGCCACGACGGTCTGCTGGACCGTCCGCCGCTCCCGGGCCTCCGGGCCCAGCGTCGCCGCGAGCGTGCGGTAGTGCTCGGCCAGCTCCCCGGTCGCGTGGGCGCCCGCCCGCGCCATGTCCCGGTCGATCGTACGGTAGTCGTACGACAGCATGTCGGGCGCGTACGACCGGGCGGCCGCGAGGGCCTCGCGGGAGGCCGTGTCGGCGGCCTGGAGACGGCGAAGGTCAAGCAGCAGCCACACGGCGGCGACGGCCAGCGCCACGGCGGCGAGCGCCGGCAGCGCCCGCAGCAGCCGCCTCACTGCACCAGCTCCGCCCCGGAGACCAGCCACAGGCCCGACGCCTTGGTCACGTCCATCCGCCACCGGAAGAAGCGTTCCTCGGGCGCGGCCTTCCTGCCGTCCTCCCAGTGGATCACCGCGTCGGCCACGACCAGGACCTGCGCCGTACGCCGGTCTCCGGCGATGGAGGCGAGCGCGGAGGCCCGCAGAACACCCGTCTGAACGGCCTTGTTCTTCAGCGTGGCGGACCTCAGGGCCGCCTGGTTCGCGGCGTAGCGCGCCTTCTCCGGGCCGGTGGAGGTGGCCAGCGCGCGTTTGATGTCGTCGTCGATGCGGTGGTGGTCGATCGTCATGAGGCTCACGGCGTGCGCCATGGCGGCCCGGACGGCCATCTGCCGGTCCTGTGCGGCCGCCTCGGCCTCCGTACGGGCTCCGGCGAGGCGCTGGACCACGAGGGCCAGCGCGACCGCGACGAGGACGAGCCCGACGGTCAGCGCGCGCCGCATCCCCGCCCACCTCCCCGAGCACCCGACCGTCTCGGCCTGATCACGTCGCGCCGGATCCTACGCCCCGACCATAGATCAACGGGCCCGCCCTGCCCATAGGGTCTCGATACCGCACGGGCCCGGGCACGCGAAAGGGGCGGTCCCATCCGGCACCTGGATGGACCCGCCCCTTCGGTGAAGCGTGGAGACTACTTGACCGTGACGGTCGCGCCGGCGCCCTCCAGGGCGGCCTTCGCCTTCTCGGCCTGCTCCTTGTTGACCTTGCCGTCGAAGACGGCCTTCGGAGCGCCGTCCACGAGGTCCTTGGCCTCCTTGAGGCCCAGGCTCGTCAGGGCCCGGATCTCCTTGATGACCTGGATCTTCTTGTCGCCGGCGGCCTCGAGGACGACGTCGAACTCGTCCTGCTCCTCGGCCTCCTCGGCGGCGGCGGCGCCACCGGCGGCCGGGGCGGCGGCGACGGCGACCGGCGCGGCGGCCTTGACGTCGAAGGTCTCCTCGAAGACCTTCACGAAGTCGGACAGCTCAAGGAGAGTCATCTCCTTGAAGGTCTCGAGCAGCTCGTCGGTGCTGAGCTTCGCCATGATGGTGTTCCTCCAGTGGATCTAGCAGAAAACGTGTAAGGGGACCGCGGTGCGCGTTTCCCCCGCCCGCTGCGCGGACCTACTCGCCGGCCTCTTCGCGCTTGGCGCGCAGAGCCTCGGCCAGTCGAGCCATGGTGGTGGGCAGCGCGGCGAAGGTGGCGGCAGCCTGGGACTGCTTGGCCTTCAGCGCACCGGCCAGCTTCGCGAGGAGCACCTCACGGGACTCGAGGTCGGCAAGCTTGGTGATCTCGTCGGGGGTCATCGACTTGCCGTCGACGACGCCGCCCTTGATCACCAGGAGGGGGTTGGCCTTGGCGAAGTCACGCAGCCCCTTGGCCGCCTCCACCACGTCGCCCTTGACGAACGCGATGGCGGTCGGGCCCTGGAACAGGTCGTCCAGAGAGGTGATCCCGGCGTTGTTGGCCGCGATCTTGGTCAGCGTGTTCTTCGCCACGGCGAACTTCGCATTCCCACCGAGAGAAACACGCAGCTGCTTGAGCTGCGCGACGGTGAGACCGCGGTATTCGGTCAGAACGGCGGCGCTGGATCCCTCGAACTCATTCTTGAGCTCGGCGATCGCGACGCTCTTCTCCGACTTCGCCATGGGCCTCCTTCCAGATGTGCCGCCGGCGGAAGGCCCTCGGAAAACAGACGAGCCCCGGCGCAGGCGCACGGGGCTTGGGCAGACGTCACACGTCTTCAAGCGTCTCCACACCTACGCGGGCCGTCCACTCACGTGGATCCTTCAGTCATCGGGCTGCACGCCCGGCGACGACCGGCGGTCTTCGGCAGGAGACAGACTACGTTGTCAACCGTCAGGACGGCAAATCGGCGGTGGCGCGCTGCGGCAGCTCGCCCACCTGGTCGGCCGCCGGCGCCTTGATGGAGACCGGCTCGTTGAACGACTTGAACATCGCCGTGGCCTTGAAGGCGCCCGCGTCCGGCTTGCCGCCGTTCAGCTCGACCTTCCGCGGCAGGCCCTGGGCGTCGATCCAGGCGTCGAACTTGACGTCCTTGGCGCCGGCCAGCTCACCGCGCAGCTGCGAGCGCTGGTCCTCGGACAGCTGCTTGACCGCCTCCTCCACCGGGAACGTGCCCGAGTAGTGGGTCGTGTCCACCCCGCCGACCTGCTCGCTGCCCACCGACTTGACGTCCTTGGACGCCGTGAGCAGGGCGGTGCTGGTCTTCAGGTCGAACTGCCGGGCCTGGGCGAGGTACTGGTCGATGTCCACGCCCGCCTGCGAGCCGAGCTGCTTCAGGTCGAGCCTGATGTACGGCTTGGTCGCGCCCAGCAGGTTCTTGAGCATGTCGACCTTCACGTACGCCACTTCGCCGTCGACGATGACGCGCACGCCGCCGGGCAGGTTCTGGCCGTTGAACGACACCTGGCTCAGGTTGATGTCCGTGGCGACCTGCGGGCTCTTCTGGTAGAGCATCGTGCCCTGCACGAGCCCCGCCTGGGCGCCCTTGGCGTCGGTGACGTTCACCACGAGATCCGCGGCGTAGGTGTTGACGTCGTCGGCCTTCTGCGCGCTCTGCTGCAGGACCTCGGACGCCGAGAGCGTGACGTTCTCGAGAGACGGAGTCGCGGTCGTCCCGCAGCCCGCGACCGTGATCGCGGCAACCGCCCCCGCGGCCACTAGTAGTCGTCGCATTTTTCCATCCCTTTCTGGGTTCCCCCTTTACCTGCCCTTGACCCTATTCGCCTAACGCCCTATGTGCGCCGCCCCTGTCGCAACCCTCATGACATGTGCACGAAACCTGCACATAGACAGACAGACAGAAGCCCCCGCCCGATGTCCCGGGCGGGGGCTTCTGTCAGGCTCGGCGGCCTGTTCGGCCGTCGTGGAACGGTCAGGCGTCGATCTCGGCGGTCATCGCCCGCGTCACGTTCGGGTCGACCGGGATGCCGGGGCCCATGGACGTGGTGAAGGTGACCTTCTTGAGGTAGCGGCCCTTGGCGGCCGACGGCTTGAGACGAAGCACCTCGTCCAGCGCGGCGGCGTAGTTCTCCACCAGCTGGCGGTCGTCGAAGGACGCCTTGCCGATGATGAAGTGCAGGTTCGCGTGCCGGTCGACCCGGAACTCGATCTTGCCGCCCTTGATGTCGGTCACGGCCTTGGCCACGGCCGGCGTCACGGTGCCGGTCTTGGGGTTCGGCATGAGGCCACGGGGGCCGAGCACGCGGCCCAGGCGGCCGACCTTGCCCATCATGTCCGGCGTCGCGACGACCGCGTCGAAGTCCAGACGGCCCTTCGACACCTCGTCGATCAGCTCGTCGGAGCCGACGATGTCGGCGCCCGCCGCGCGGGCCTCCTCGGCACGGTCACCGGTCGCGAAGACCAGGACCCGGGCGGTCTTGCCGGTGCCGTGCGGGAGGTTGACGGTGCCGCGGACCATCTGGTCGGCCTTGCGCGGGTCGACGCCCAGCCGCAGGGCCACCTCGACGGTGGCGTCGAACTTCGTGGTCGCCGTCTTCTTGGCCAGCCGCACGCCGTCCAGAGGGGCGTACAGGGCCGCGCGGTCGACCTCGGCCGCCGCGTTCTTCCAGCTCTTGCTGCGCTTCACTTCGTACTCCTAAGGAGATCGTGGTCCGGGCCGCGCCTCGGCCCTCCCACAGCGTTCGAATTCGCCGGTGAGAGTCAGTCGGCGATGGTGATGCCCATGGAGCGGGCGGTGCCGGCGATGATCTTCTCGGCGGCCTCGACGTCGTTGGCGTTGAGGTCCTGCATCTTGGTCTCGGCGATCTGGCGAAGCTGCTCGCGGGTCAGCTTGCCCACCTTGTCCTTGTGCGGGTTCGCGCTGCCCTTCTGCAGACCGGCGGCCTTCTTGATCAACTCAGGCGCCGGCGGCGTCTTCGTGATGAAGGTGAAGCTGCGGTCTTCGAAGATGGTGATCTCGACGGGGATGATGTTGCCCCGCTGGGCCTCCGTCGCAGCGTTGTACTGCTTGACGAAGTCCATGATGTTGACGCCGTGCGGACCGAGCGCGGTACCGACCGGCGGCGCGGGGGTGGCCTGGCCAGCGGGAAGCTGGACCTTCACCAGGGCCGCGACTTTCTTCTTTGGAGGCATTAGTCCTTCTCCGGGTCCTTGGTCCTACAAAAGCCTCACGGCACGCCGGAACACGGCGTGCGTGAGGACGGCTATCGAGTCTACGCGAGCCGGTCAGATCTTCGAGACCTGGTTGAACGACAGCTCAACCGGGGTCTCCCGGCCGAAGATCGAGACGAGGACCTTGAGCTTCTGCGACTCGGCACTGATCTCGCTCACCGTGGCCGGCAGCGTGGCGAACGGCCCGTCCATGACGGTGACCGACTCGCCGACCTCGAAGTCGACGGTCGCGGTGGCCGTCTTGGCCGCGGCCTTCTTGACTTCCTCGGACGGCTCCGGGGCGAGCAGCTTGGCGACCTCGTCGAGGTTCAGCGGGCTCGGCTTGTTCGACAGCCCGACGAAGCCGGTCACACCGGGCGTGTTGCGCACGGCGGCCCAGGACTCGTCGGACAGCTCCATCCGGACCAGCACGTAGCCGGGAAGCACCCGCTCCTTGATCGGAGTCTTCTTGCCGCCCTTGAACTCGGTGATCGTGTGGGTCGGCACCTCGACCTGGAAGATGAAGTCCTCCATGTTGAGGGACCCGATACGGCTCTCGATGTTCTGCTTCACGCGGTTCTCGTAGCCGGCGTAGGAGTGGATGACGTACCACTCGCCGAACTGACCGCGAAGCTGACGCTTGAACTCCTCGACCGGGTCGACATCGGGGAGGACGTCGCCGTCCTCGTCGACCTGCGCGACGTCGACCTCTTCGGCGGCCTCGGCCGAGTCTTCGCCGCCGTCACCGCCGTCAGAGTCGGCGGCCGTGGTCTCCTCGACCTCTTCTACGGCCTCGTCCTGCTCGGTGCCCCACTCGTCATGCTCATCATGGGAGCGGTCGGCCGGCATCGGGGACTCGGACACGGGACTCTTCCTTCTTCGCTTGGTGTCGTGGACGTGCTAAGACGTCTCGGGCCGGATCAGGATCCGCCGAAGACCCACAGCACAGCCTTACCCAGCACGGTGTCGATCCCGAAAACGAGCGCAACCATAATCACGACGAAGACCAGGACGACCACCGTGTACGAGATCAGCTCAGTGCGCCTCGGCCAGATGACCTTACGCAGCTCGGCGACGACCTGCCGGTAGAACAGAGCGGGCGAGGTACGCCTTGCCTTCTTCTCGCCGGTTGGCTTACCGGGCTTTCCAGCGGTCTCGCCGCGGGTGTCGATCGCCACAGTCCTCACCTGATCCGTCGTGTCCGTCGCAGCTTGCGGCGCGCTTTCACGCCATTGTTGCGCGGACCGCACTCCGCAGGGCACGAGGGACTCGAACCCCCAACCGCCGGTTTTGGAGACCGGTGCGCTACCAATTGCGCTAGTGCCCTAGGCCGTGCACCACGATACCCGAGAAACGCGTTGACGCATCCGTCCGTCTCTCACGTGGCCCACTAGTCGGTGAAGTGTACGCGGGAATCACCACTGCGTCGAACCAGAACGCTCGCCCGCCGTCCGGAGACGGTCCGGCGCCGCTCCGGCCCGGGCTCAAAGTTACCGTGCGGACCCGTCCGCGGGCCGGATATGGATGCGAAACCGCGCGGCGCGTCTGGAACGATGGAGGCATGACCCGACCTCGCATCTCCGCACGTATTTCCGCGATCTCCGAGTCCGCGACTCTGGCCGTGGACGCCAAGGCCAAGGCGATGAAGGCGGCCGGTCGGCCGGTCATCGGCTTCGGCGCCGGCGAGCCCGACTTCCCGACGCCCGGCTACATCGTCGAGGCGGCCGTCGAGGCGTGCCGGAACCCCAGGTTCCACAAGTACACGCCCGCCGGAGGCCTGCCCGAGCTCAGGCAGGCGATCGCCGACAAGACGCTGCGCGACAGCGGGTTCCGGGTCGAGGCCGCCCAGGTGCTGGTGACGAACGGCGGCAAGCAGGCGGTCTACGAGGCGTTCGCCACGCTGCTCGACCCCGGTGACGAGGTGCTGGTCGTGGCGCCGTACTGGACGACGTACCCGGAGGCGATCAAGCTCGCGGGCGGCGTCCAGGTCGACGTGGTCACCGACGAGACGACCGGTTACCTCGCCTCGGTCGAGCAGCTGGAGGAGAAGCTGACCGACCGCACGAAGGTGCTGCTGTTCGTGTCGCCGTCCAACCCGACGGGGGCCGTCTACTCCCCCGCCCAGGTCGAGGAGATCGGCCGCTGGGCGCTGGACAAGGGCCTGTGGGTCGTCACCGACGAGATCTACGAGCACCTGGTCTACGGCGAGGCGGAGTTCTCCAGCATCGCCACCGCCGTGCCCGAGCTGCGGGACCGGGTCGTCGTGCTGAACGGCGTGGCCAAGACGTACGCGATGACCGGCTGGCGGGTGGGCTGGCTGATCGGCCCGTCCGACGTGGTCAAGGCGGCCACCAACCTGCAGTCCCACGCCACCTCGAACGTCTCCAACGTCGCGCAGGCCGCCGCGCTCGCCGCGGTCTCCGGCGACCTGTCCGCCGTCGCCGAGATGCGCACGGCCTTCGACCGGCGCCGCCAGACCATGGTCCGGATGCTCAACGAGATCCCCGGCGTGGTCTGCCCCGAGCCGTTCGGCGCGTTCTACGCGTACCCGTCGGTGAAGGCGCTGCTCGGCAAGGAGATCCGCGGCAGGCGCCCGGCGTCGTCGGCCGAGCTGGCCGAGCTCATCCTGGAGGAGGCCGAGGTCGCGCTGGTGCCCGGTGAGGCCTTCGGCACCCCGGGCTACTTCCGCCTCTCCTACGCCCTGGGCGACGACGACCTGGCCGAGGGTGTCAGCCGGCTGGCCAAGCTCCTGTCCGAGGCGCACTAGGACCTCGCCCACCCGGGCTCACCCGGCACGAAGGCCCGGCCCCCGCCACGCGGGACCGGGCCTTCGCCATGCCGGTGATCAGGTGAACGACGGCTTGCGGTCGGCCGCCGTGGACGCGTTCAGGACCAGAGGACGCAGATGGGCGCCGCGACGATCTTCTCGTGGCCGGGGGGCGGGCAGCGCCTCCGGCTTGGGGGGCCGGAGGCGGGGTGGGGGCCGGGGTGGGGTGCGTCAGCGGTCGAGGGCGACTCCGGCGGCGATCTTCCGCAGTTCCCGGTCGGCCGCGCCCCGGCCGAGCTTCGCCTCGTAGTCGGGGCTCATCATCACTTCGATCCCGACGCCGGAAGCGAGCGTCCACGTGATCGTGCGGGTGCCCCCGTCCGTGATCCGGTCGCCTCCCTCCGACAGGCTGACCAGGTACGCCCTCTTGCCGTCGACGTCGACCGGCCTGGCGCCCTGCCCGGCGTAGCCTCTCAGCCGCTTCGCGAGCAGGCTCGCCGCCTCCTTCCGGTAGACGATCAGCTGGATGCTGTACACGCCGGGCTCCTGCCCCGGCTCCACCCAGCTCGTGGTGTAGCTCTCGGTGCCGAACCCGTCCTTGCCCGACCACTTGCCCCATTCGAGGTCCTTGGGCAGGTAACCGACGTGGACGCCGCCGAGCGTCCGGCCGTCCCCGAGGTCGCCGAGGTCCTGCGGCGTCCACGAGGTCTGGGCGTCCGGTGCGGTGTCGGACGTCGAGACGACCGTCGTCGCGATCGTGATCATGACCGCCGCCCCGGCGGGCGCTGTCGTCCCGGCGGCCGGCATCTGCGCGATGACCGTCCCCTCCGGGGCGTCGCCGGTGACGACCTTCACGATCCGCACCGTGTATCCGGCCTCGTCCAGGAGGGTCATGACGTCCCCGGCGCTCTTGCCGACCACGTCGGGGACGACGCCCTCGGGTACGGCGATCGTGTCACCGGGGCCGGTCTCGGACGGAGTCGCCGTCCCCGGAGCGGCGACGCCGGCACCGGCCCCGGTCCCCGGTCCGGCGAGGCCGCCGGCGACCGGGTCGGTGCCGGGCTGAGCGGTCATCGCCACGGGCACCCCCACCGCGACCGCCGCGGTGAGCACGGCGGCTCCCGCCGTACGAAACCGGACAGTGGCGCGGCGGCTGCGCCGCCGGACCGACTGGCCCAGGTACGGCGAGGCGTGCACGCCGGCGACCTGCGCGGCCATCGCGTCCCTCAGCGCTTCTTCGACGTTCATGCCGACGCTCCTTCCAGGTTCTCCATGCGTGCGCGCACGCGGGCGAGGCCGCGGGCGGCCTGGCTCTTGACGGTGCCGACCGAGCAGCCGAGCAGCGCGGCGGTCTCGGCCTCCGACAGGTCCTCCCAGTAGCGGAGGACCAGCACGGCCCGCATCCGGGCCGGCAGTTTCCTGAGTTCGGCGAGCAGCACCTCCCGCAGGCCGAGGTCGGGCGACTCCACCGGCGTCTCAGGCGGCTGGGCGAAGGTGATCTCCCGGATCACCCTGCGCCGCCTCGCCCTGCTGATCGCGCCGTTCACCACGACCCGCCGCGCGTACGCCTCGGGGTTGTCGTGGCGGATGCGCGGCCAGTGGCGGTAGACCTTCTCCAGTGCGCTCTGGACCATGTCCTCGGCGTCGACGGCGGAGGCGCCGCAGACCAGGATCGCGGTGCGCAGCAGGGCGGTGCTGCGCGCGGCCAGGAACTCGTCGAAGGCCGCCTCGTCTTCATCGGTCATGAGCTCCCCTTTCGCCTGTCCACAACGCGCGAGCCCGGCGGCGGGTTGAGAGCGGCATACGGCAGGATATGGAGATGGCACGCCCACTCGACATGCTCCCGAAGGCACACCTGCACCTGCACTTCACCGGTTCCATGCGGCACTCGACGCTCATCGAGCTCGCCCGGGACCAGGGCGTCCATCTGCCCGACGCGCTGGTGCAGGACTGGCCGCCGAAACTGCGGGCGACCGACGAGCGGGGCTGGTTCCGGTTCCAGCGGTTGTACGACATCGCGCGGTCGGTGCTGCGCCGCCCGGAGGACGTCTACCGGCTGCTGCGCGAGGCCGCCGAGGACGAGGCCAGGGAAGGCTCGCGCTGGCTGGAGATCCAGGTCGACCCGTCCGGCTACGCGCAGCGTTTCGGCGGGCTGACCGAGACCCTTGAGCTGATGCTCGACGCGACGGAGAAGGCGGCGCGGGCGGCGGGGATCGGGATGGCGGTGATCGTGGCCGCCAACCGCACCCGGCACATGCTCGACGCCAGGACGCTGGCCCGGCTCGCGGTGCGGTACGAGGGCCGGGGCGTGGTGGGCTTCGGGCTCTCCAACGACGAGCGGCGGGGTCGGGCCAGGGACTTCGAGCACGCCTTCCGCATCGCCAGGCGCGGGGGCCTGCTCGCCGTGCCGCACGGAGGCGAACTGCTGGGGGCGGCGAGCGTCGCCGAGTGCCTCGACGAGCTGTCCGCCGACCGGATCGGGCACGGGGTGCGTGCGGCCGAGTCGCCCCGGCTGATGGAACGGCTGGCCGACCGGCAGGTCACCTGCGAGGTGTGCCCGCTGTCGAACGTCGGGCTGGGGGTCGCCGAGCGGCCGGAGGACGTGCCGCTGCGGCGGCTGTTCGAGGCGGGAGTGCCGATCGCGCTCGGCGCCGACGACCCACTGCTGTTCGGCGCCCGGCTGCTGCCGCAGTACGAGCTCGCCAGAGAGGTGTACGGCTTCGCCGACGCGGAGATCGCCGAGCTCGCCCGGCAGTCCATCCGGTCGTCGGCCGCCCCCGAACCGGTCAGGAAGGAACTCCTGGCCGAGATCGACACCTGGCTCGCCGCTCCCGCCTGATCTCTCCCGTCCGGCCCGCGAGGTCAGCGGCGCAGCAACAGCCGCAGCACGCGCATGGCCCGGGCACGGCGGGCGGAGTCGGCGGAGAACAGGTAGACCGCCGTGAGAACGGCCGGCAGCGACAGGCCGACGACGCCTGCGACGGTCAGCTGGGACAGGATCGTCATGGGGTGGATCCCTTCGAGGAGGCGGCGTGCGCCGCGGGGACGGCCCGGCGGCCGGCGTCATCCCGTGGACCCGCCGTTCGTACGGCGGACAGCCTGCCGCCGGTGATTCGGCGGTGATCCCAGGGTGGAAGACGCCGGAGGCCCGTTGACGGTTACGGCCGATCTTTGACTCCGCCGGACAAGGTCGTACGCCCCCTGACAGGCGCCGTACGTCCGCGTCAGTGACGTCACGCGAAACGCCGTGCGTTGTGCGGTGGTCTGGGATGCTCGTCCACGATGTCCCAGAACTCGTCACCCGGCTCCGGTGAGGAGGCGCTGGCCGCGCTGCGCGACCGGTTACAGGAGCTGTACCGGCG
This sequence comes from Microbispora cellulosiformans, assembly GCF_008728085.1. Lineage (NCBI taxonomy): Bacteria > Bacillati > Actinomycetota > Actinomycetes > Streptosporangiales > Streptosporangiaceae > Microbispora > Microbispora cellulosiformans. The sequence goes on from NZ_VYTZ01000001.1 coordinate 787,729, forward strand.
CCGGGGCAGGCCCAGCTACCGCGAGCTGGCCAGGCTGACCGGCCATGCGCTCAGCCACACCACGGTCGGCATGGTGATCCACTGCCGGAGGCTGCCGCGCCTCGGCCAGCTCGAACTCGTCGTCGAGGCTCTGGACGGCGACCCGGAGGCGTACCAGGGCCTGTGGCTCGCCGCCGACGAAGCGGACTCGGCAGCGGACTCGGCAGCGGTGGGCACGCGCCCTCCGGCACGCCCCGGAGGGCCGTACCGGCCGACCGGTACCGCACTTCCTCATGGCGACGCGGTCGACGGCGTGGCGTTCCATCCCGAGGGCCGTCTCCTGGCCACGCACACGGAGGGCAGGAACGCGACGGTGCGGCTGTGGGACGTGACCACCGGTGATCCTCTCGGCGGCCCCCTCGTCACCCACAACGGCTGGGTCCACATGCTGGCCTTCCACCCGGACGGGCACCTTCTCGCCGCCGTGGGCGACGAGGCGTTGCGCCTGTGGGACGGGACCACCGGCGAGTCCGTCGGCGACCCCCTGACCATCCACTCCACAGGGCACCACACCGTGGCCTTCCACCCCGGCGGCCGGCTGATCGCCGTCGGCGGAAACGACGACACCGTGCGGCTGTGGGACGTGACCACCGGCAGGCCCGCGGGCGAGGTCCGTACGGGGCACAGACATCCGGTCTTCGCCATCCGCGCTCTGGCCTTCCACCCGGAGGGCCGGCTGCTGGCGACCGCCGGCAACGACGCGACCGTGCGGGTGTGCGACGTGGTCACCGGCGAAGCGGTCGGCGGACCTCTGGCCGGGCATCAGAGCGAGGTCACGGGGGTGGTCTTCCATCCGGACGGTCATCTGCTCGCGTCCACCGGCAACGACGCGACCGTGCGCCTGTGGGATGTGATGACGGGAGAACCGGTCTGCTCCCCGCTCATGGGGCACATCGGCTTCGTCGCCGATCCGGCCTTCCACCCCGACGGCCACCTGCTCGCCACCGCCGGCCTGGAGGACGGGAACGTGCGGCTGTGGGATGTGTCGGCTCACCGGCCGGTCGGCGAGCCCCTCCCCCACAGCGGCTCCGTCGGCGCGCTGGCCTTCCACCCGGACGGTCACCTGCTGGCCACCGGCGGCAGGGACGCGACGCTGCGGCTGTGGCGGGGCGAGTCCACGCCGGAGCCGCACCTGTCGCGCCGCCGCGCCGAGCGGCTGCGAGCCCGGCTCACGGCCGTCCGGGAGGATCGTGACCGGCTGGCGCGCGAGGTCGCCGCCTCAGCGGACGGAGGAGGCGATCCGTAGGGCCTCGTCGCGGCCGGGGCCCTCAAGGCGCAGCCCGACCAGGCCGTGCTGCCAGATGAGCGTGGGCCCGGCCACCCGCTCCTCCCGTGCCCGGCCCTGCGCCGACACGTACGACACGCCGTGGTTCCGGGAGATCCACCAGCCGTCGACCGCACTCACCTGCTCCGGCCACGGCTCTCCCAGTTCCTTGTGCCAGACCACGGTCAGCGTCCCGTCGTACTCGTCGAGCCGGATACCCGGCCACAACAGGGTCACGACCCGGCCGCCGTCGGCCACGCGGACGTCCGCCGGCTCGCCCAGCGCGGACGGCACGACGACGGGAAACCGCACGGCCCTCCGCGCCTCGGCGAGCGTGACCCGGCGCTCTCCCGGGAGCGGGCCGGGCAGGCCCGTCGGCAGCGGCGCCACGCCGCCGACGTGGATCTCGACCCCGGCGAACCGGAGCACCGACACCACCGCGGCCCGTCCCTGCGGGGTCGCGCCGAGCAGCGCCGACACCAGCACCGCCACCAGGGCGGCCGCCAGGCGCGGCGACGGCCGCCTGATCCACCACCTGGGCCGCCACCCCTGCCCCCAGCCGGGCCGGCGAGCGGGCAGGATCGGCGCGTCCTCGTTCTCCAGCCGGGCCCGGACCGCGAGCGCCACCTCGGCCGGGGGCGGCCCGGAAGCGCCCAGGTGCTCTCCGAGCGCCCGCAGCCGAGCCTCCAGCGCCTCCGTCCCTGCCGGCTCCGTCGTCTCAGGGATGTCCGGGTCGCCGGAGCGGCCGTCGTCAGAGATGCTCACGGCCCACCTCCTCCCGCAGGCGTCGCAGGGCCCGGAACGTCCGCGACTTCACCGTGCCGAGCCGTACGCCGAGAACCTCGGCCGTCTCCGCCTCGGACAACTGCAGGAAATACCGGCACACCACCGCTTCGCGTTCCCCGTCCGGCAGACGCCGTACCGCCTCGTACAGGCGGCTCCGGCCGTCGGCGCCGACCGCCGCGCTCTCCGGGTCGTCCGTCCCGTCCGGCGTGTACGGCTCCCGCTCCAGCCGTACGGCGAGGTCGGAGCGGCGGCCACGCGACCGGGTGAGGTCGTGGGTCACGTTGGCCACGATCCGCAGGAACCACGGGCGGAACGACGCGTCCCTGCGGAAGCTCCGCAGGTGACGGAACGCCCTGACGAAGGCGTCCTGGACGACGTCCTCGGCCTCGTCGCCCGCGCCGAGCAGGCTCGCCGTACGGTGGGCGATCGCGCTGTAGCGGGTGACCAGCACCTCGTAGGCGCCGAGATCACCGGCCAGCGCGCGGGTCACAGCCTCGTCGTCGTCCATCGGGGGGAATGTCGCTCGGGGGGCGTCGGAAAGGTGAAGACTGTGACTCCTCCGCTCCCTGAAGGGAGCGGCTTCTCGCTAAGCCGCTTCCGCAGCGTCGCGAAGGGCAAGCCCTGCCCTGAGGATGTTCTTGGCCGCGTTCACGTCGGCGTGCGCCTCGTGGCCGCACACCTGGCATCGGAACTCGGCCTGGGTGACGCGGTTCTCCTTCGCGCAGTGCCCGCAACGCGAGCACGTGCGGGAGGTGCCGGCAGGGTTCACCGCGATCAGCTCTCGACCGGCGCTTTCAGCCTTGTGCGCGAGCACACGCAGGAACACCCCCCAACCCGCGTCCAGGATCGACCTGTTGAGGCCGGACTTCTGCGCGACGTTCCGGCCGGGCTGGGCGATCGTGCCGGAGGCCGAGCGGGTCATGTTCACGATCCGCAGGTCCTCGTGCACGATCACGTCGTAGTCGCGGACCAGTGCGAACGCGGCCTTGTGCGCGCCGTCCAACCGCTGGCGGCGCACCCTGGCGTGCAGCGCGGCGACTCTGGCAGCGGCCTTACCGCCGCGCTTGCTCCCGCGCTTTGTGCGGGCGAGCGCCTGCTGTGCCGTCGCGAGACGGCCGGCGGACGCGGCAAGGCGGCGCGGGTTGTCCAGACGCTCCCCGTCGCTGGTGGTGACCAGCGAGGCCACACCCATGTCCAGCCCGACCGCCGCGCCGGTCGCGGGAAGGGTTTCGGCGGGCACGTCATCGCACGACAGGATCACATACCAGCGGGCGCCCTCCCGCTTGACGCTGATCGTCTTGACGGTGCCGAGCACACGGCGGTGCTGGTGAACCCGGACATGCCCGATGCCCTGCAGTCGCACGTAGGTCGCGGCCGGGTGCTCGGGCTGGGAGTCCCACCGGCAGCCGTCGCCGTCCCTGGGCCACTCCACCGTGTCGAACCAGCCGCGCCCCTTGAACCGGGGAAACCCCGGTGTGCGCCCGGCCTTCACCCGAGTGAAGAACGCCGCGAACGCCTTGTCCAACCGGCGCAGGGTGGCCTGCTGGGAGGAGAACGACCACCGGCCCTGCCCATCAGGGTCGTCGGCGCGAATGTGCTTCAACTCGCCCGACTGGTCACCGTACCGAACCGTCACCCCAGCCCTGCGGTAGGCCGTACGGCGGTGCTCCAAAGCGGCGTTATACAGCTCCCGGTGGTCGTGCAGGCACGCGGCGAGCGCGGCCGCCTGCTTGGCCGTGGGACGCAGCAGGAACGTGAACGATCTGCGCACGCCCACCTCCCACATGCGGGAACAAGAACACCACGGTATCGCCTTACACCGACGAAACCTGGAAAGAAAACCGTGATGCGCAGACCCCGCAGGTCAGAGCACACTCGGGCCTTGGCGGCCCGCCCGCTCCCGATTCCCCCGTCGCCTCAAGGCGACGGCCCCCTCGGGAGAATCTGATGGGGGGACGGATGATCCGTCCACGAACTACGGGGAAAAGACCGTGAGAACCCCGAAGCGTGTCTCAGCCCACCCCCGCGGCGAAGCGGATACCGGCCGATGGGACGGGCACTACACTTTCCACGATCGTCAGCCGCTGCAAACGAGGATTCTATGTCTGGGTATGACCGAGTAGTCCAGCCGGCCGCCGGTGACGAGGCTCTGGAGAACCACCTCGGCGGCGACGAGGCCAAGAACTACCGGCAGTACGAGTTCGACATGGTCGCGCCGCACGTCGGGCGGTCGCTGCTGGAGATCGGTTCGGGGCTCGGGCACTTCGCGGAGCAGTTCCTGCCGCGCCTGGACCGGCTCGTGGTGAGCGATTTCGATCCCTACTGCGTGGAGCAGTTGCGGAAGCGGTTCGCCGACCGCGACGACATATCGGTGCTGCAGTTCGGCCTGCCGACCCAGATTCCGCTGGACGAGCCGGTCGACACGGTCGTGATGATGAACGTCCTCGAGCACATCGAGGAGGACACCGAGGCGCTGCGATCCCTGGCCAGGGTGACCGCCCCCGGCGGCCGGATCGTCATCTGGGTGCCGGGCTACATGCAGCTTTACGGGGACTTCGACCGCAAGGTGGGACACGTCACCCGCTACACCCCGGCCACGCTCCGCAAGACGGTCACCGACGCCGGTCTCGGCGTCGAGGTGCTCAAGCCGATCAACTTCCTCGGCGGCATCGCCTGGTGGGCGGCCGTGCGGCGGGGCGGTGTGGGCTATCCCGACCCCCGGCTCGTCAAGATCTACGACCGGACCGTGGTGCCGGTGACCCGGTTCATCGAGCGGTTCGTCACCCCGCCGTTCGGCCAGACCGTGTTCTGCGTCGCCCGCGTTCCGAGGTAGGTCGCCCGCGTCGCCCGCCTCCCGGAATCGACCGGCGGAATGCGACCAAGGACGTAGACCTGCACAATGGGTCCCCAATGAGTGAAACCAGGATCCTCGTCGTGGAGGACGAGCCGAACATCAGAGACATCGTGGAAGTCGCCCTGCGGTTCCACGGTTTCACGGTGACGGCCGTCGGCACCGGGGCGGCGGCGATCGACGAGGTCGGCAGGGACCAGCCCGACCTGGTCGTCCTCGACGTCATGCTGCCCGACATCGACGGCTTCGAGGTGTGCCGGCGGATCCGCGTGGACGGCGTCCATCCCCCGGTGATCTTCCTCACCGCCCGCGACGCGGTCGCCGACACCGTGCGCGGGCTGGGCCTCGGCGGGGACGACTACGTGACCAAGCCCTTCTCCGTCGAGGCGCTGGTCGCCCGGATCCGTGCGGTGCTGCGCCGTACGACCGTGCCCGCCGCGGCCGAGCGGGGCCAGGGGCCGACCCTCCGGGTGGCCGACCTAGAGCTCGACGAGGCGCGGTGGGAGGTGCGCCGCGGCGGCGTGCCAGTGGACCTGTCGCCGACCGAGTTCCGCCTGCTGGCGTTCCTGATGGCCAACGCCGGGCTGGTGCTCACCAAGAGACGCCTGCTGGAGGAGGTCTGGGGCTACGGCGGGAGCTCGCAGGTGCTCGAAACGTACATCTCCTACCTGCGGCGCAAGCTCGACCCGCTCGGGCCGCCGCTGATCCACACCCAGCGCGGCATCGGGTACGCGCTGCGCCCGCCCCAGGGTTCCTGATGTCGCTGCGGACGCGGCTGCTCGCCGGGCTGCTCGGCGTGAGCGCCGTCCTGCTCGTCGTGCTCTCCCTGGCCAGCGTCCTCGTCCTGCGCGGGCACCTGCGTACGCGCCTGGAGGGGCAGGTGCAGGCGGCGACGGTCACGGCGGCGCGGCGGGTGGTCGAGGACGACCCGCTGGCGCAGGCGCTGACCGGCTCCACCTACGCCGTCGCCGCCTATGACATGGCCAACGGAACGGCCCATCTGGTCAGCGGCGACGCCGACAACGCCGCGGTGGTCCCCGGGCTGGCCGAGGCGCTGGGCCGGAACCGGCTGCTGGCGTACGCCGCGCGGGGCGACACCTTCGACCTCGATCCCGGTGGGGAGAACGAGATGATCGCGGCGGCCGCGTTGTCCCGGAGCGGCCTGCGGCTGATGGTCGTCGCGGTGCCCCTGGACGCGGTCGACGACCCGGTGCGCCATCTTCTCGTCAGCGAACTGACGACCGGCGGGGTGCTGATCCTGCTGCTGGCCGCCGGCGGACGGCTGCTGATCGCCGGTGGTCTGGCTCCCCTGGGCAAGATGGCGCGGACCGCCCACCTGGTGGCCGAGGGAGGGGATCTCTCGGCCCGCATGCCCGAGGGGCCGTCGGAGGTGGGCAGGCTCGGCGCCGCGATCAACCTCATGCTCGACCGGATCGCGGACGCCTTCAGGGACCGCCAGGCGTCGGAGGACCGGGTGCGCCGCTTCGCCACCGACGCCTCCCACGAGCTGCGCACCCCGCTCTCGACCATCTCGGGGTACGCCGAGCTGTACCGGGCGGGCGCGATCCCGTCCGAGGACCTTCCGAAGATCATGGGGAGGATCGAGGCCGAGGCCAACCGCATGGGCCGCCTGGTGGGCGAGATGCTGGAGCTCGCGCGGCTCGACCGGGGCGCGGCCCTGGCGCTCGCCGAGACCGACCTGGCGGAGCTGGCCCGGGAGGTCGCGGCCGACTCGGCGGCCCTCGACCCGGCGTACCCGGTGACCGTGGACGCCCCGTCCTCGCTGGTCGCGGTGGTGGACGAGGCCAGGATCCGCCAGGTGCTGGTCAACCTGCTCGGCAACGTGCGGGCGCACACCCCCGAGGAGACCAAGGCCACCGTACGGATCCTGCGCGCCCCCGGCGCGGTGACGATCCAGGTGTCGGACACCGGCCCCGGCATGAGCCCGGAGCAGGCCGAGCGCGCCTTCGACCGGTTCCAGCGGGGAGAGGACCATCTGTCGGGCGGTGCCGGGCTCGGCCTGTCGATCGTGAAAGCCATCGTGGAGGCGCACGGCGGCCGGTGCCGGATCATCTCCTCCCCCGGCGGAGGCATGGCCGTACATATCGGGCTCCCGGTGGTGCAAAAGGCTACTGGCGGGTAGGTAACGAGCACAGCTCGCTTCACCGCCGAGGAGGCCGACCATGACGACCGATTACGCCAAGGCCCGAGAGGTGGCCGAGCAGGCGCGCGAGACGGAGTGGACCCGCCCGAGTTTCGGCAGGCAACTCTTTCTCGGAGACTTCCGGCTGGACCTGGTGCACCCGGCTCCCCGCCTGAGCGAGGAGGAGGTCAAGAAGGGAGACCAGTTCCTGCGCGTCCTGCGGACGTTCCTGCAGGAGAAGGTCGAACCCGCGCTGATCGAGCGCACCGCCGTGATCCCGGACGAGGTGATCAAGGGCCTCGCGGCCATCGGCGCGTTCGGCATGACCATCGAGGAGGAGTACGGCGGGCTAGGGCTGAGCCACCTGTACTACTGCCGGGCCCTCGCCCTCGTGACCTCGTGCTCCCCCGCGCTGAGCGCGCTGCTGTCGGCGCACCAGTCCATCGGGGTGCCGCAGCCGGTGCGGCTGTTCGGCACCGAGGAGCAGAAGCGGCGCTTCCTGCCGAGGTGCGCGCGCGGGGAGATCTCGGCGTTCCTGCTGACCGAGCCGGACGTCGGCTCCGACCCCGCCCGCCTGTCGACGACCGCCGTACGGGACGGCGACGACTACGTCATCAACGGCGTCAAACTGTGGACGACCAACGGCGTCGTGGCCGACCTGCTGGTCGTGATGGCGCGCACCGGCGCCAGGATCTCCGCCTTCGTCGTCGAGGCCGACGCCCCCGGCATCACCGTCGAGCACCGCAACGCGTTCATGGGCCTGCGCGGCATCGAGAACGGCGTGACCCGCCTCCACCAGGTGCGGGTGCCGGCCGAGAATCTGATCGGCCGCGAGGGGCAGGGCCTGAAGATCGCCCTCACCACGCTGAACACCGGGCGGCTGTCCCTGCCCGCCACCTGCGTCGGCGCGGCGAAGTGGGCCACCAAGATCGCCCGGGAGTGGGGCCGCGCGCGGGTCCAGTGGGGGCGCCCGGTCGGCGAGCACGAGGCCGTCGCCCGGAAGGTCGCCTTCATCTCCGCCACCGCGTACGCGATGGAAGCGGTGGTGGACCTGGTCGGCCGGCTGGCCGACGACGAGCACAACGACATCCGCATCGAGGCCGCCCTGGCCAAGCTGTACGGCTCGGAGATGGGCTGGCAGGTCATGGACGAACTGGTGCAGATGCGGGGCGGCCGCGGCTACGAGACCGCCGAGTCGCTGCACGCCCGCGGCGAGCGCGGCGTGCCGGTCGAGCAGATGCTGCGCGACCTGCGCATCAACCGCATCTTCGAGGGCTCGACCGAGATCATGCATCTGCTCATCGCCCGGGAGGCGGTGGACGCCCACCTGTCGGTCGCGGGCGAGCTCATCGACCCGAAGGCCGACCTGCGGGCCAAGGGCCGTGCGGCCACCCGGGCCGGCGCCTTCTACGCCAAGTGGCTGCCGGGCCTCGTGACCGGTCCGGGCCAGATGCCCACGTCGTACGCGGAGTTCGGCCCGCTGGCCCGGCACCTGCGGTACGTCGAGCGGACCAGCCGCAAGCTGGCGAGGTCCACGTTCTACGGGATGTCCCGGTGGCAGGGACGGCTGGAGCACCGGCAGGGGTTCCTGGCGCGGATCGTCGACATCGGCGCGGAACTGCTCGCGATCACCGCCGTCTGCGTGCGCGCGCAGGAGGACTCCGCCGAGTTCGGGCTCAAGCCGTACGAACTGGCCGACACCTTCTGCCACCAGGCCCGGGCGCGGGCCGAGGCGCTGTTCGACCGGCTGTGGGAGAACACCGACGCCCAGGATGTACGGCTGGCCCGGCGGGTGCTCGACGGGCGGTACACGTTCATGGAGGAGGGAATCGTGGACCCGTCGCTGGACGGGCCGTGGATCGCCTCGCAGCGCACCGGACCGGCCACGTTCGACGACGTCCACCGCCGCATCGGCTGAGCCGCCCCTGTTCGGACCCGGACTGTGCCCGGAAACGGGACGGGCCCCGCCCCGCGACACTGCGGGACGGGGCCGGGCCCGTGGAGCGGGGATGAGCCGGGTGGGCTCACACGTCGTAGCAGTACATCCAGCCGTAACCCGACACGTAGCAGCGGTACCAGCCTTCCGGCTGCATCGCGTTCGCCGGGGCGGACAGGACGCCGAAGGTGGTGACGGCGACGGCCGTGGTGGCGAGGACGGCGGCGGCGCGCTTGATGGACTTCACTGGTATCACTCCTGGTACGTGTGTCTCTCTGACGCATATGAGTAGACACGACGCCACTTGGGACGATCTGGGAGTCGACTTGGACTCCGCTTGTGCTCGGGCGGTCGCTTAGTTGGATGCCCCCAGGAGCCCGAAAAGCCTTTGTGCCCGGTTGTGGCGCCTTGTTAGGGTCACCGGCATGTGGATTCTCTACGGCGACCGCTGATCAGCCCACGCTGATCCGCTCAGCTTTCCGGCCCTGTCCATCCGACGCGGCGGCTGAGTGACGGCACCTCGGTGCCGCGTCTCGACGTACCAGGAGATCCCTTATGCGTACTCGCGTGTCCGGCAGAAGCGGCGACGGCGGCAAGCAGAGCCCGCGCACCCCGCAGCCCCGGCGTTCCTTCCCACCACCGCCGCGTCAGATCCCGGCGCCGCCCATGCGGCCCGTACGGCAGCCCAGGCGGCTCCCTAAGGCCAAGTAGGCCGTTCCACCCACGCCAAAAGGGGCACTCCGGCCAGCCTGGAGTGCCCCTCTTATCGTTGCGACGAGAGCGCCTGGAGTCGTCGTAACCGGCGCTCACCCGCCTCCTTCACCCGGAGTCCCACCAGCACAGATCGACGCGTAACCCAGGGGAAGCCGGGAGGACCGTCGCTCGGGTTGGCGGGCCGGGGGGATGGGTCAGAGCCGCTCGATGATGGTGACGTTGGCCTGGCCGCCGCCCTCGCACATGGTCTGCAGGCCGTACCGGCCGCCGGTGCGCTCCAGTTCGTGCAGAAGCTTGGTCATGAGGATCGCGCCGGTGCCGCCGAGCGGGTGCCCCAGGGCGATCGCGCCGCCGTTGGGGTTGGTCCTGGCCGGGTCGGCGCCGATCTCCTTGAGCCAGGCCAGCGGCACCGGGGCGAAGGCCTCGTTGATCTCGATGACGTCCATGTCCCCGATCGAGAGCCCGGTCCTGTCCAGTGCCTTGCGGGTGGCCGGGATCGGGGCCGTCAGCATGTAGACGGGGTCGTCCCCGACCAGCGCCAGCGTGACGATCCGGGCGCGCGGGACGAGTCCGTGCTCGCGCACCGCCCGCTCGGACGCGATGAGCAGCGCGCCGGAGCCGTCGGAGATCTGCGAGGAGGTGGCCGCGGTGATCCGGCCGCCCTCGCGCAGCGTCTTGAGCCCGGCCATCTTCTCCAGCGTCGTGTCGGGCCGCGGCCCCTCGTCGTCGGTCACGTCGCCGACCGGGACGATCTGCTCCCTGAAGTGGCCGCCCGCGATCGCCTTGGCCGCCCGCTGGTGGCTCTCGTAGGCGTAGACCTCCAGGTCCTCCCGGGTGAAGCCCCACTTCTCGCACATCAGCTCGGCCCCGCGGAACTGGGAGATCTCCTGCGTGCCGTACCGCTCGACCCACTTGTCACCGAACGGGAACGGCATGCCCTTCTCCAGGGCGGCCGTGATGCTCGACCCCATCGGGACGATCGACATCGACTCCACGCCGGCCGCCACGACCAGGTCCTGGGTGCCCGACAGCACCCCCTGCGCGGCGAAGTGGACGGCCTGCTGCGACGACCCGCACTGCCGGTCGATCGTGACGCCGGCCACGGTCTCCGGGAGACCCGCGCTCAGCCAGGCGTTGCGCGCGATGTCCATGGACTGCGGGCCGAACTGCATCACGCAACCCATGATCACGTCGTCCACGGCGGCGGGATCGATCCCGGTGCGCTCGACCAGCGCGGAGAGCGTGTGCGCGGCCAGGTCGACCGGATGGACGGTGGAGAGCCCGCCCTTCTTCCTGCCGACCGGCGTGCGGACCGCCCCGACGATGTACGCCTCTGCCACAGTGCCTCCCGAGCAAAACCGAGCAATGTTCGGTTAGTGAGAGGTTACACCAGAGCTTTCGTCAGGGCGGGCGCGGTAAGGGCCGGGTTCAGCTGAGCGGGTTCAGGCGAGCGGGTTCAGGCGAGCGCAGGTCCGGCGTATCCCCCGGGAAGCGCGTCGGCGGGCTCGGCGAGCTGGAAGCCACGGCTGTCGGCGGCGATCCCCTGCAGGCGCTGCGCGATCTCCAGCGCCACCGCCGCCCGACGCACCAGCGCGTCCCGCGCGACGGCGACCGCGTCACCGTCGGATGCGTCGCGGTCGGACACGGCACCGCCTTCCGCCTCCCCGGTGTCCGCGGCGCCGGTCTCCGCAGCACCAGTGTCCACAGCAGCGGTCTCGACCACACCGGTGTCCGTGGCGCCGACGTCCAGGGCGTCCGGATCACCCAGGTTCTCGGAACGCGCGGCCTCCTCGCCCGGCGCGACGGGAACCTCCTCGCCCGGTGCGGCAGCGGCCTCGTCCTCGGCGCCCTCGGCGTCTACTGTGCCTCCGGCCGCCTCGGCGGTGGTCCGCGTCTCCTCCGTACGGCCGGCCGGCGAGACTCTCACGACGGCGATCTCCGTGAGGTACGGCCAGCGCGCCTGGGCGACGGGCGGGACGCGGTGGCCCTCCTCGATCGTGACCACCAGTTCGTCGTCCGCGTACACGTCGGCCACCCGGCCCCGGCGCACGGGGACGTGGACGACGCCGTCGACGAGCTCGCCCTCCGGCCACCTACCGGCGTCCACGGCGTCCGTGTGGAGCAGCCCCGCCAGGATCGGCAGGACCTCCTCGGGTTCCGGTACGGCCGGCAGGTAGACCACCGGATCGCCACCCGCCTCCTCGGCGGGGTCGACCGGCTCGCCCTGGCACACCGACCAGCCGCCCAGCCGGTACGCGATGCCCTCGGCCAGGCTCTTGTCGAAGAAGTCCACCGGCAGCGGGCCGTCGGCGGCGATGCGGCATGCCCAGAGCGGCTCATCGCCGGGGACGCCGAGCTTGGCCAGGAGGTCCGGGCCGAGCTCGATCGGTGGCTGGACGCGCGAGCCGCCCACGAGGACGTCGTCCCCGTCCGGTCTCGCCTCGGGATCGGCGAGCTGCGCTATCGCCAGCAGCGTCTTCGGGTCCGGCCGGGCGGGCAGCAACGCCGTGGGGCCCGTGCGCAACCGGCCGGGGAGCAGAAGATTCGACAACCAGCCCACAAGGCCCTCCTCATGATCGGTCGAAGAGACGATAGCCCTACCGGGGCGTTCTCCACGACCCTTTCGGGCGGGCCGCCCGGTTCAGGACTTCGTCTTCGCCAGGCGGGTGCCGGTCATCAGGGCGTAGACGATGACGTTGTCGGTGTAGTGACCGGTCGTGTGGTTGTAGGTGCCGCCGCAGGTGATCAGCCTGAGCTCGGCGTCCGCGGCCTGGCCGTACACCCGGCTGGTGGGGAACGTCTGCTTGTCCGCCTGCTCGATGCCGCCCACGGTGAAGACCGCGACTGTCCCGTCCATGCGGGTGACCTCGATCGTGTCGCCGTACGCGAGCTCGTGCAGGCGGCTGAAGACGGCGCTGCGCGAGACGGTGTCCTTGTGGCCGAGCATGACGGCCGGACCGGCCTCTCCCGCGGTCGGGCCGCCCCGATACCAGCCGACGAGGTTGTGGTTGTTGATCGGCGGGGTCTGGATCGCGCCGGCGCGGTCGAGACCGACCGAGGTGATCGGCGCGTTCACGCCGATCTTCCGGATGATCAGGCGCTTGGGCGTGGACGGCTGCAGCGCCGGAGCGGCCGGGAGCTTCGGCAACGGCGCCGGGGCGTTCGCGACCGCCTGCGTCAGCGGCTGCCCCGCGCCGCCCGGACCCACCGACGGAGCCAGGCCGTTCGGCGGCGCCACCATCTTGTTCAGCGACGTACGGCTCGACGGAGCGTACTCGTCAGGGTGGTTCACCATGATCACTACACCCACGAGCACAGTGACCAGCCCCACGATCGCCGCCGTGATCAGCACGCGGCGGGCCGTCTGCGCGACGCCGCCCGGAGGCGGCTCCGGCTGCGGCTGCGGCTGCTGCGCGGGCTGCATCTGAGGGGGCAGCATGACCGGCTGGAAGACGGGCTGGCCGTAGACCGGCTGCGGGTACCCCTGACCGCCCGGCCCGGGAGGCATGCCGTACGGCTGGCCCGGCGGGAACTGTCCAGGTGGCGGGGTCGTCATGGCGCCGTCCTACTGCCTCGCCGGCCTGCGCCGGGTCCGGAGCACGAGCCCGCCGCCCCCCGCCGCCAGCATCAGCGCGGTGCCGGTGAGCACGAACAGGCGCGCGTCGGGGCCGGCGTCCCCTCCGCCGCCGGTGGCGGCGCCGCCCGCGGGCGTGTGGGGAACCTGCTCCTGCCTGGTCGTCGCCTTGTCGGTCGCGGGCTTCGCGGTGACCGTCTCGTACACGGTGCGCGTGCCGCGCGGCGTGGGCGTCGCGCTCGGCGTGGCGGAGGGGCTGGGAGTGGGGGTCGTGCTGGCGGAGGCCGTGACCGCGATCGTCGCCGAGGCGGGCGTCGTGTTGGTGCCCGACGACGCGATCACACACGTGTAGAGCAGGGTGGGCGTCGTCGTGACGGTGCCCGTCCCGGCGGGCGCGTACATATTGATCTTGAAGTCCTTCGCCGTGAGAGCGACGGACGTCGCCCCGGCGGAGGGCGTGATGGTCAGCGTCGCCACCGGCAGGGCGGGCATCGTCCCCTGGGCGGTCACGTTCGCGGTCACCGTGTTGGTCGGCGAGGGCGTGGAGACGCCCGCGGTCGCGGTGGCGGGCAGCACCGTGGCCGCCACGCTGGGCAGCAGCTGGAGCGACGCGCCGCTCTCGATCGCCACCGGCGCCGGGAACGGCGACCCCGCCGTGGTGACCGGCACGATGGTCAGAGTCGCGGTGTACTGCGTGCCGGTCCCCGCCGCCCGTGGGTTCTCCGTGAGCGACACGGTGAAGTCATGGGTGACGGCGGTGGCCGTGGTGGCCGCTGGCGAACAGGTGTAGCTCACCGTCTTCGAGTCGGCCTGCGCGCCGAGCGCGGTCAGGCCGAGGAGGACGCCCGCGCTGACTACGCCGGCCGCGGCGGCTCTCCCGGCGACCCGGCCCCGCGCCTTGAACTTCAGCACTGACTTCTCTCCCCTACTTGTGCTCAGGATGAACAGGCGTACCAGCATTCCAGAGTACGGTCACGACAGGGTAGAGAGTTTACGGACAAAAGCCCCAACATTGCCGCCGATTCCCCAAATCTGGTCATGTTTTCGTTATCTTCACGTCACGCCACGCTACCGTCCGCCGTACGGGCGGGGGTTCGGGCCGAACCTGCGGAGCAGCAGCCCTCCGGCCGCGGAGGCGGCCATCAGTAGCAGACCGGTCAGCACGACGACCCGGGCGTCCGGGCCCGCGTCGCCGCCCGCGCCCGTCTGCGCGCCGCCGATCGGGGTCCTGCTGACCTGCGCGGTCACCGTGTGGGAGACGGTCGTGGTCGCCTTGGCCGTGGCAGTGTGGGTGACTCTGGCCGTCGCGGTCGCCGTTGTGGTCGTGGTCTCGGTCGGGCTGGGCGTCGGTGTCGTGTCGTCCGCGTCACCGGTGTCCGACGGGCTCGGCGAGGCGGATGACGATGGGGACGCCGAGGCGGCGACGGTGAGCGCGAGCGTGGCCCCGGACGCGGTGGCCGGCAGGGTGCACGTGTAGAGCGCCGCTCCCGTGCCCGTCCCGGACGGCAGCAACCGCAGCGTGAAGTCTCCCGCCGTCACGCCTATGACCCCGGTGGCCGTCGGGGCCAGGGTGACGACCAGTTCGGGAATCGGCGACAGGGTGGCCTGCGCCGCCACGGGCGTCCCGGCCGTCACCGTCGCCGAGGGGCTCAGCGTGCGGCCGCCCGCCGCGGCGAGGGATCCCTTCGGCGGCTCCGACTCGTCCGGGGACGGGGTCGAGTCGGAGCCGCCCGGCGGATCCGTGTCCTCGTCAGACGGGCTCGGAGTCGGTGTAGGTGTCGGAGTCGGAGTCGGAGTCGGGGTGGGTGTCGCGCTGGCGCTCGGGGACGGCGAGGGGGACCCGCTCACCACGGGCGTGCCGGTCACCTCCATCACGCCCTCGGCGACCACGACGTCGTCCACCGCGATCGCCGTCGGCGCGAGCATCGGCTTCTGGCCCTCAGCGGTCGTGGCGGGGGCCATGCGCCAGGTGATCGGGACGTTGCCGCCCACCGCGGGGTTGTCGGGCCCGAGCAGGGTCACGCTCACCGGGTAGGTCCCCTGGCCGCCGCCCAGCGCGTCGCAGGAGTAGACGACGGTCGTGGTCTGGCTCGCGGCGAGCACCGGCCACGTCATCAGCGCGAACGCCGCCGTCGCTCCGGCCGCCACCCGCACCGCGATTCGTCGCCGGGCATTCCGCTGCCGGGCGCTGGGGTCGGCCACGACGTCTCTCCCGCCACCTCAGTCGCGTACAGATTGGCCATCAGTCTCCCAGGAGTTGACCATCGCCATAACCACATGCACCGAGAAGTCAGGAAATTCTCAGGGAACCCTCATGGACTTCCGGCGGTAAGCAGGACGGAGGTGACTGAAGATGAGACGACTGATCCTGGTCCTCGCCGCACTGGCGGCGGTCCTGGTGACGGCGCCGCCCGCACACGCCCGGGCGGGGTTCTGGGCCGTCACCGAACTCGACCCGCTTCCCGCGACGCTGCGGCCCGATGTGTCCTACACGGTCGGCTACTGGGTGCTGCAACACGGCACGCATCCGTACGACGACAACGGCGCGCTCGGGCCGACCGGCCTGCTGCTGACGGGAGAGGACGGCACGACCCTGAGTTTCGGTGGGACGCCGTTGCCGGATCCCGCCCACTACGCGACGACGATCACGGTGCCGGCCGGGCGGTGGCGGGTGCAGGGCGTGCAGGGCAAGTTCGCGCCGTACGAGGTCGGGACGCTCACCGTGCCGGGAACGCTGAAGCCGGCCCCGCCGCAGTACGCGGTGCAGGCCGGATCTGAGATCACGGACTACTGGGGTCAGGTGAAGCCGCCGGGGTTCCCCTGGAAGGCGGCGACCGTGATCCCCGCCCGCGCGCCGTTCGCCACCCCGTCGGGCTCCGCGTCGGAGCAGAAGGCCGGTCAGGCGACCGCGCAGGCTGCTGGGCAGGCAGGGCTCGCACCGCCGTCCTCGCAGCCCGCGGCGATGCGGGCGAGCGGAGCCACGGCCGCGAGCGCCGGCGACTCCTCACCCTGGCGGCAGCCGTACGCGCTGATCGTGGTGGCGCTCGCGGCGGTGGCCGGAACGCTGCTGGTGCAGCGCGCGGTCCGGGCCGCTCGCGCGGCCAGAAGCCGCGAGCCGTACGACCCGCCCGAGCGCGAGGCGCGGGAGGGCGAGGAGGTGATCGGCCTGGGCTGACCACCCGCGCGGGGTGAGGGGCGCGACGGCGCCCCTCACCGGCGGTCGGGCCGGATCACTTGCCCTTGGTCGACGTCAGCGTGGCGTAGACGACGATGTTGTCGGTGTAGCTGTGCCGCTTGGCGTTGAAGACGCCGCCACAGGTGATCAGCCGCAGCGACGACGTGATCGTGTTGCCGTAGACCCGCTTGGTCGGGAACGCCGACTTGCTGACCTGCTCGATCCCGTCCACCGTGAAGATCGCCGTCTTGCCGTCCGCGCGCAGTACGGCGATCTTGTTGCCGCGCTTGAGCTCGCGCAGGCGGCTGAACACGGCCGCGCCCTTGCGGGTGTTGACGTGGCCGAGGATGATCGCCGGCCCCTGGTCGCCGGGGGCGGGCCCGAAGCGGTACCAGCCGGTGAGGCTCGGCCTGCTCAGCGGCGGCGCCTGGATGACGCCGGACTTCTGCACCCCCACGGAGCCGACGCTGGCCTTCACCCCGATCGACGGGATGCTGATCTTCACCGGCCTGCCGGTCACCTTCTTCGCCGCCGCCGTGCTCGTCTTCGCCTTGTTCGAGGTCGCCTTGTTCGAGGACGAGGAGACCGGCGAGGAGGACGACGAGGCCGTGGTGGTGGTGAGGGCCAGCGGGCCGATCGGCTGGATGGCGGGCAGCGGCGGCGGCGCGGTGGGGTTCGCCGCCGTCAGTGGCACGCCCGGCCCGCCCGGGCCGACGGTCGGAGGCAGGTACGCCTCGCTGCCGACGTCCTGCACGTTCAACTGGACGCCCGGCACCTGCTGAGCGGTGTTCTGGGAGTCACCGGGCGACAGCACGGCGAGCATGCCCGCCATCACGGCGGCGATGCCGCCGAACGACCCGGCCACGAGCAACGTCGCGAGAACCGGCTGCGGAAGGCCCTTCCGCTTCCCCGCCGCGTCCCCCTGGCCGCTCTGCGGACTCTGCGCGTTCGGCATGCCCTGCGCGTTCGGCACGGTCGCGTTCGGCACGCCCTGGGCACTCTGAGCGTTCTGCGCGCCCTGGCCGCCCTGCACGTTCTGGCCGCCCTGCGCCTTCTGTGCGGCTTCGCCGCTTTGTGCGTCCTTGGCGGGGGTGCCGCCCTCGGGAGTCGGGTTCATCGTCATCCTCCTCAGCCCCGCTCGCCCGCGTGCGCCGCCCTGCGCCGCAGAAGTGCCACACCACTGAGCACGCCGATCGTGAGTAGCGCGCCACCCGAGCCGAGCAGCAGCGGGCCCGAGGCCGCCATCCGCTCCGGGGCCTCACCGGTCTGCGCGCCGCCCTGCGGGGTGACCGCCACCTGGGCCACCGTCGGTGTCGCGGTCAGCGTCACGGTCCGTGTCGCCGTCGGCGACGGAGTGCCCTTCACGACCACACTCGTCAGATAGCTCTGCGTCGCCGCCGCCGACGGAGACGAACTCGGCGTCGTGCTCGGCGTGCCCGACGGTGACGGGCTGTTGCCACCGGGCGTGCTGCTCGGCGAAGCGCTCGGCGACCCCGACGGCGAGGTGTCCGGCGAAACGGACGGCGAACTGTCGGGGGACGGACTGGTCGGCGTGTCACCACCGCCGATGTTGACGCGGATGGCCGTCGGCTTCTTCACCGGCTCGCACCGCGCGCGGAACTGCTTCGGCGGGTCGAGCAGCGCCTCGGTGACCACGCGGAAGCCGTCCACCATCGCCCACTTGGCGTCGGTCTTCTTGACGACCAGCGTGTGCTCGCCATAAGGCAGCTTGCGCATGCCCCAGAGGGTGTAGTTGCCCTGGTTGGCCACCACGACCGGCCGGCCCTCGGTGTCCTTGGACGCGTCGGCGGTCGCCGGGATGCCCGGCTTGCCGTCCACGGTGAACCGCACCTGGCCGGCCCGGTAGTCCTGCTCCGTGATGAAGTCGACGCCGGTGCCGGTGAACGTGAAGCTGGCCTCGGCGCCGTTCACCTCGGATGCGTGCACATCCTCGTGAATGTCCTTGTTCTGGGCCGGGCGGTCGTTGTAGTCGGTCCAGTCCGTGCCGACGTAGGTCACCGCCGGATCGTCGTCGTTCACCACGGTCTCGGCCGCGGGCGGGGTGAAGTCGATCAGGAGCCGGCGAGGCACGACCTCGAAGACTCCCGCCTCTGTCGTGCTGACCGAGCCGGACACGAGGTCGGGAAGCTCAAGCGGCCCGCCGTTCTGCAGAAGGATCTGGTCCTTGGACCCGACCGAGTTGAGTTCGCCGGTCCACAGTTCGTCGGTGACGCCGACCACCCCGGTGGCGGTGAGTCGGGCGCCGGGCTGGAACAGGCCCGGCGACAGGAAGCGTGTGTTGTTCCGGTAGGCCAGGGACCACCTGACGTCCAGGGGCTGGCCGACGGCCAGGGCCGTCTGCAGGGTGAGCGTCACCTTCAGGTCCACCCCGGCCGCCCCGGCCACCCCACCGGTGCAGTGGTAGTTCATGTCGACCTGGACGGTCTCCGCCTGCGCCGACATCGACGGTATGACGATCGCCGCCGTTCCGGCCAGGCCGAGGGCCAAGGCGGCCATGGTCCTAGGGAGGCCCGCTCTCCACCGTTTCACCACATACTCCGATCAAAGGTCCGCGCCCTGGCGGGCCTACAGCAAACGCGAGCTAGATCTTAGAGGCACGGAAGTGGTCAAAGGGGTCGTTATGGCGATGGTGTCGGAGTTGTGACCCGCCGTTAAAGGAGGAGCCGATCGACCGGGGCCCTACCAGAATCGTATTCTGGTGCCGCTGACCGTTCCTGCTTCGGAGGCGTACCTGATGCGGCGAGACCTCTTCGACGAGGAGCACGACCTCTTCCGTGAGACCGTCCGTGAGTTCCTGGCCCGCGAGGTCGTCCCTCACCACGCGCAGTGGGAGAAGGACGGCATCGTTCCCCGCGAGGTGTGGAAGAAGGCCGGCGAGCTGGGCATGTTCGGCTTCTCGGTACCAGAGGAGTACGGCGGCTCGGGCATCTCCGACTTCCGCTACAACACGGTGATCGTCGAGGAGATCATCCGCGTCGGCGCGACGGGCCTGGGCTTCGGCCTGCACAACGACATCATGGCGCCGTACCTGGTCGATCTCACGAACGACGAGCAGAAGCAGCGGTGGCTGCCGGGCTTCGCGTCCGGCGAGCTGATCACGGCGATCGGGATGACCGAGCCGGGAGCCGGGAGCGACCTGCAGGGCATCCGCACCACCGCCGTACGCGAGGGCGACCACTACGTGGTGAACGGCCAGAAGACCTTCATCACCAACGGCATCAACTCCGATCTCGTCGTGGTCGTCGTCAAGACCGACCCCTCGGCGGGCGCCCGCGGCACGTCGCTGCTGATGCTGGAGCGCGGCATGGAGGGCTTCACCCGCGGCCGCAACCTGGAGAAGGTCGGCATGCACGCCCAGGACACGGCCGAGTTGTTCTTCCAGAACGTCCGGGTGCCGGTGGCCAACCTCCTCGGCGACGAGGAGGGCCAGGGGTTCTTCCAGCTGATGAACAACCTGCCGCAGGAGCGGCTGTCGATCGCGGTCGCGGCCGTGGCGGCGGCGGAGACCGTCCTGGAGGAGACGATCGCGTACTGCCGCGACCGCACGGCCTTCGGCCGGAACCTCGGCAAGTTCCAGAACACCCGGTTCCTGCTGGCCGAGCTCGCCACCGAGGTCGAGATCGCCCGCCACTACGTGGACAAGTGCGTACGCGCGCTCAACGCCGGGGAACTGACGGCGGTGGACGCGGCCAAGGCCAAGTGGTGGACGACCGAGCTGCAGAACAGGGTCGTCGACCGGTGCGTCCAGCTGCACGGCGGCTACGGCTACATGCTGGAGTATCCGGTCGCGAAGGCGTGGCTGGACAGCCGCGTCCAGACGATCTACGGCGGCACCACCGAGATCATGAAGGAGATCATCGGCAGGTCGTTCCGCTTCTAGCCGTCCTGCCCCCGGGCCAGCAGGCGGCCGAGCACGCCGCCGAGCCGTTCGGGGGCGCCTTCGGCCCGCCAGGCGACGTACCCGTCGGGGCGCACCAGCAGGGCGCCGCCCGGCGGGATCTCGGCCAGATCGACGGCGTGGGCGTCCAGGCCGAGCCGGGCCGCCTCGGCCGTCCAGACAGCGCCGCCGGACCGCCTGGTGAAGACCGTGAACCGCGACCGTACGAGGTCGAGGGTGGACACGCCCTCGGACACCCAGGCGTGCGGCATCCGGGAGCCGGGGGAGCCGTCGAGGCAGGCCACGACGTCCTCGGCCGAGGGCGGTCCGGGCCGCGGATCGATCACGGCCGCGGAGACGTACCGCTGGCCGAGGTGGACGACCGGGGCGTTGATAGCACCCGCCCGCGCCCTGGCCTCGGCGGCGGCCGGGCCCTGGCCCCAGTGCAGGGCGGGGTCGGACATCCGCACCAGCGCCTGCTCCATGGTGAGCGAGGCGACCGGCCGGCGTTCGGCGTCGTAGGTGCCGAGCAGCGCGGGACCGGCCTCGCCGCGGAGCACGAGGGCCAGCTTCCAGGCCAGGTTGTGCCCGTCGGCGACACCCGTGTTGAGGCCGAAGGCGCCGAGCGGCGGCACGGCGTGCGCGGCGTCGCCGGCCAGGAACACCCGCCCCTGCGCGAACCGCTCCGCGACCTGGGCCCGCGCCCGCCAGACCAGCGTGCTGAGGATCTCCACCTCCAGGTCCGGCACTCCGGTCGCGGCGCGGATCAGCGCGGGGGCAGGCTCCCGGTCGAGTCCGGTGAGGAACACCCACTCCTTCTCGCCGTCGATCGTGACGAGCATGCCCGGCGCGGCCGGATCGGTGATCTCGCAGGCCACGAAGTGCCGTCCACGGACCAGCTCCCGCAGGTCGGCCCGGAACAGGATGTTCTGCCCCGGTTCCGTGAGCGCACCCGGACCGGTCAGGCCGACGCCCAGCGCGGCCCGGACCCCGCTGCGCACGCCGTCGGCCGCCACCAGGTAGCGGGCCCGCACCCGCTCTCCCGTGGACAGCACGGCCGTGACGCCCTCCTCGTCCTGGGCGAACGAGACCAGCCCGGCGCCGTACGCCACGGTCGCGCCGCGCTCGCGGGCGGCGGCCAGCAGCACGGGGTCGAGCCGGTTCTGCGGGCAGGGGCCGCGTAACGCGGCGGGGCTGTAGGGCGCCTGCCGGGGGACGGCGGGCGCGGGCGGGGCGGTCTCCGCCAGGTCGGCCAGGGTCCGCGCCCTGACCCTGCCCAGGGCTCCCGCCGACCAGTCGAGGGCGACCGCGTCCACCGCGCCGGCCAGGCCGACCTCCCGGAGCATCTCTGCCGTCCGGACGCCGATCCCCGTGGCGCGCGGGTGTGCCTGTGGCCCCTCGTTGCGCTCCACCAGCAGCGTCCCCACTCCGTGGTGACTCAGGAAGACCGCCGTGGCCAGCCCGACCGAGCCGCCTCCCACGACCAGCACTTCTGTCGTCCGCATGACTCTCCCTCCATCTGTGGGCACGGTGTTCCCTTTTCGGGAACACTGTACCCACACCGGTACGATGGGCGCCATGGGTGCGGAGAGCTCACTTCCGGGCCGGGTGTGGGGCCGGGAGCGGCCCACGCCCCGGCGGCAGGCGCCGACGGTCGGGCGGATCGTCGAGGCGTCGATCGCGCTGGCCGACGCCGAGGGGCTCGACGCGCTCTCCATGCGGCGCGTCGCCGCCGATCTCGGCTCGGGCACGACCTCGCTCTACCGGTACGTGACCGGGCGCGACGAACTGCTGGAGCTGATGGTCGACGCGATCGCGGGCGAGACGGAGCCCGCCCCGCTGACCGGGGACTGGCGGGCCGACCTCGCGGCGATGGCGCGCGGGCACCGGGAGACGCTCCTGCGCCATCCCTGGCTCGGCGCGGTGATGGCGACCCGGCCCGCGCTCGGCCCGAACTCCCTGCGCCACATGGATCACGCGCTCGCCGCCGCCGGGCAGCTGACCTCCGACATCACGCTGGCGGCCGGCGTCGTCGCCCTCGTCGGCGACTATTTGGCGGGAGCCGTCTCCCGCGAGGTGGCCGAGCAGGAGGCGCAGCGCCGGACCGGCCTGACGGAGGAGCAGTGGCGGGCGGGGGTCGGCCCGTACATCCGCGAGGTGATCGAGAGCGGCGCCTACCCGCAGTTCGCCCGCCGGGTCGTCGAGGCCCGGGACCAGACCCACGGCGAGCGGTTCGAGTTCGGGCTGGCCTGCCTGCTTGAGGGAGTCGCCGCGACGTGCGTCAGCGGTGCTGCTGGCCCCACAGGAGCAGCATGACCAGCACGAACACGATCATCACCCCCGCGTAGGCCATCGTGCCCAGCCGGAAGAACCGGCGCACCTTGTTCAGCAGCCACGCGAACAGGAACGCCAGGAAGACCAGAAGGATGAGTCCGGGGTCCATGACGATCAGTATGCGCGTCTTTCTCCGCCCGCGCGCGGCGAGCTACCGGCCGCCGATGGGGATCTCGAACCAGACCGCCTTGCCTTCACGGGTCGGACGGGAACCCCAGCGCCGGGCGAGTTGGTCGACGAGGTAGAGGCCCCGGCCCCCCTCGTCGTTCTCCCCCGCGCTGCGGATGCGCGGCAGGCGCAGGTCCTGGTCGAAGACCTCCACCCAGACGGACTCCCCGCCCCGGCGCAGCCGGAGGGTGAACTCCTTGTCGCCCGCCATCTCCTCCTCGAAGCCCGGCACGTCCCACGACTCGTCGAACGGCAGCGGCGGGCCGTCGAGCACCAGCTCGCGGCGCGGTACGCCGGCGCTGGCGGCGTGCAGGACCACGTTGGTCACGACCTCGGAGACCAGCAGGCAGGCCAGCTCCGCGCGCTCCTCGGGCACCTGCCACGCCTCGAACGCCTCGGACGCCATCCGCCGGGCCTCGCTCACCATGATCGGCTGTGCCGGGAAAGTCCGCTCCTGCGACTGCAGTTCGGTGCCGGCCGCGCGGACGACGAGGATGGCCATGTCGTCGTCGATCTCGCCGGGGACGGCCCCGGTGGCGAGGTCGGCGATGCGCTCGACGGACTCCGCCGAGGACTTGGCCAGTTTCTCGCGGAGCACCGTCATCGTCTCGTCGTCGTCGTACGAACCCGCGGCCGCGTCGCGCGGCGGCCTGCGGTCGACCAGGCCGTCGGTGTAGAGCAGCAGGGTCGCCCCGGCCGGCAGGATCCTGGTCTCCTCCTTGTAGACCAGGTCGGCGTGCATGCCCTTGGCCCGCACCCCGAGCGGCTGGCCGACCTCGGTGATCTCCAGGTCCCTGACCTCGCCGTCCACGAGCAGCAGCGGCGGCGCGTGCCCGGCGTTGGCGAACCACAGCTGCCTCGACCAGGCGTCGTACACCATGTACTGGCAGGTGACGATCGGCGGGTTGGTGATGTCGGCGCCGAAGTCGTCGTGCTCCGGCGACGCGACCACACGGGTCCACTCGTCCAGCCGGGCGAGGATGTCGGCGGGCGGCTTGTCGTCCTGGGCGAAGGCCCGCAACGCGGCCCTGAGCTGGCCCATGACCGCCGCGGCCTTGGCCCCCCGGCCCTCGACGTCGCCGATCACGATGCCGACCCGGCCCGCCGACAGCGGGATCACGTCGTACCAGTCGCCGCCCACCTGGGTCTGGATGCCCTGGCCGTGGGTGGCGAGCGGGGCGGCGGGGAAGTAGCGGTGGGCGA
Source organism: Microbispora cellulosiformans (assembly GCF_008728085.1). Lineage (NCBI taxonomy): Bacteria > Bacillati > Actinomycetota > Actinomycetes > Streptosporangiales > Streptosporangiaceae > Microbispora > Microbispora cellulosiformans. Next base: position 811,814 of record NZ_VYTZ01000001.1, read on the forward strand.
TCTCCAGCCCGTCGAACGACGGCAGCACACGCGGGAGCAGGTGCTTCTGGAACGACTCGGCGGTGTGCCGCTCCTCCTCGAACAGCAGCGCGTTGTCGACGGCGAGCGCGACGCGGGTGGCGATGGCGCCGACGAAGTCGCGGTCGAAGGTGTCGTAGTGGGGCGAGTGCCGGTTCGTGAGGTTGGACAGGATCAGGTACATCAGCCCGAGCGTCTCGCCGCGCACGCACAGGGGGGCGACGATGGCGGAGGTCACCCCGATCTCGCCCCACAGGCGAGCCTCGCCCTCACTCGGCGCCGGATAGCTGACCTGGGAGAAGTCCTCAACCATGATCGTCTCTTGGCGGCGCAGCGCGGTGTCGGCGAAGTGCCCGAGGGGGTAGGAGATCTCCGCGCCCACCGGCGGCCAGGAGCCCGGCGGCGGCGTCCAGCCGTTCACGTGGGTCGAGACCTTGCGGACCAGGCGGTCGCCCTCGGCCAGTTCGATGAAGCAGTGGTCGGCGAACTGCGGGACGAGCGACTCCGCGACCCGGTTGAGCGTCTCCTCGACGTAGAGGGAGCCGGCCAGCCGTTCGCCGATCCGCTCCAGCAGGCCGAAGCGGTCCTTCTCGCGCTCGTTGCTGCGCATCGCCTCGCGCGCGGTGATCACGATGCCGGTGATCGAGCCGGACGGATGCCGCAGCGGCACCGCCTGGGCCCGTACGTAGATCAGCGTGCCGTCGCCGCGGACCACGTCGAAGGTGCCCTCCCACACGCCGCCGCGCAGCACCTGCTTGGCGAGGTCGGCCGCGAGCGGGTGGTCGTGCTCGGAGATGCCGAGCGTACGCAGCGACTCCCGGCCCGGATTGGCGCCCACCCGGCCGAACAAACGCTCGGCGAAGGGGTTCCAGTAGAGGACGTTGCTGAACCGGTCGGTCACGACCACGGCCATCTCCGCGTGGTCCAGGACGGAACCCGCCGTGAGGCGGTCGTCCGCGTCCTGTGACAAGTCTCCCCAGCGCCTCATGCCACGACCTTCCCTTGACGGGGCGGGTTCGCTATGCCGGGCACGGGCGCTCCTGCGAAGGCTGGGTCGCGAGAAATGAAGGGACTCCCTACGGGATTCAACCAGGCACAACTCTTTCCGTCATCGTCTGGTGACGAAAACGTGAGAGGCCACATCGCGCGGAAGGTCCGCGGTCGTGCTGCCCACCTCACCATCACCTGTCACCCGTACACCGTTGTCGCTCGCCGCGAGCGTGACCTCGCGTCCGGGTTGTATCCCAACTTGCTTGAGTTTAAGCATCACAGCCGGGTCGCTTTGCACTTGTTCGCTGATTCGCCGCACGACGACGGGCACGGCGGTCGGACCCGCGAGGGTCACCATGGGAGACACCATCTCATCTCCGGCAGAACCGGGCTGCGGCACCCCCAGCTCGTCGAGACCGGGGATCGGGTTGCCGTGCGGGCAGAACCGGGGGTTCTGCAGCAGGCCGACGAGCCGGGTCTCCACCGACTCCGACATCACGTGCTCCCACCGGCACGCCTCGATGTGGACCTCCTCCCAGGGCATGCCGATCACCTGGGTCAGCAGGCACTCCGCCAGCCGGTGCTTGCGCATCACCCGGATCGCGAGCGTGCGGCCCAGGTCGGTCATGCTGAGGTGTCTGTCCCCCTGCACCTTGACCAGGCCGTCGCGTTCCATCCGCGCCACCGTCTGGCTCACGGTCGGGCCGCTCTGCTGCAGGCGTTCGGCGATCCGGGCACGGAGCGGCACGATGCCTTCTTCTTCGAGTTCGAAGATCGTACGGAGATACATCTCCGTCGTGTCGATCAGGCCGTGTGCGGTCAAGGCTCCTCCACTACTACAACGATGCTACGACCTCCCCCGCGTTCGCAGCCGACCCTATTGGGGAAGCGACCCAGGATGGGAAACATCGGAGCCCAGCGATTCCTTCCTACCGAGGTCAGCCTGCCCGCGCTTCGCGAGGCCGCGCGCCGCTGCGAAGGCTGCGATCTCTACCGCGACGCCACCCAGACGGTTTTCGGCGAGGGCGTCCCCGATGCACGGTTCATGCTGGTCGGAGAGCAGCCGGGCGACCAGGAGGACCAGGAGGGCGCGCCGTTCGTGGGGCCCGCGGGCCGCGTGCTGGACCGGGCGCTGGAGGAGGCGGGCATCGACCGCGAGGCGGTGTACGTCACCAACGCGGTCAAGCATTTCAAGTTCACGCCAGGCGGCAAACGCCGGATCCACCAGAAACCGACCGTCGGCGAGATCAACGCCTGCCGGCCGTGGCTGGAGGCCGAGATGCTCCTGGTGGACCCGGAGGTGACCGTGGTGCTGGGCGCCACCGCCGCCCGGGCCCTGCTGGGCCCGGACTTCCGGGTGACCCGCCGCCGGGGCGAGCCGGTCCCCCGGCGGGAGGGCGCCTACTACGTCGCGACGATCCACCCCTCGGCCATCCTGCGCGCGCCCGACCGGGACGAGGCGTACGCGGGCTTTCTCGCCGACCTCACGGTCGCGGCCCGGACCGCCGCCTCCGGGGTCATGGGGCCAGGCGCTCCATGACCCAGGAGCCGCGCGCGAGCCGGTAGCGGAGCCGGTCGTGCATGCGGTCCGTCTGGCCCTGCCAGAACTCGACCTCCGCGGGCGCCACCCGGAAGCCGCCCCAGAAGTCCGGCATCGGCGGGTCCTCCGGCCAGCGCTCGGCCAGTTCCCGGTAGCGGGCGTCGAGCCGCTCACGCGACTCCACCACGGCGGACTGGCGGGAGGCCCACGCGCCGATCCGCGAGCCGTACGGCCGGGAGTGGAAGTAGGCCGCGCTGTCCTCGCGGGAGATCCGGGTGACCGAGCCCTCCACGCGGACCTGCCGCCGGATGGGATGCCAGGGGAACAACAGACAGGCCCGCGGGTTCTCGGCGAGGTCGCGGCCCTTGCGAGACTCGTAGTTGGTGAAGAAGACGAACCCGCGTTCGTCGAACCCCTTGAGGAGGACGGTGCGGGCGGAGGGGCGGCCACCGGCGGAGCTGGTGGCGACGACCACGGCGTTCGGTTCGGGCAGGCCCGCGGCGACGGCGTCGGCGAACCAGAGCGCGAACTGCGTCACCGGGTCGTCGGCCATGCCGGATTCGAGCAGGGGCTCACCCTCGTAGCTGTGCCGGAGCCCGGGCAGGTGCGAAGCGCTGTCCACGGAAAGGTATTGTCGCGCGCCCGGCGCACTTCTCACCCGGTGGCCCCCAACAGGGGGAACGGCGTGGGGGAGGGGCGGCGACACGACAGTGTCACACTGCGGGTTAAATTGACCCGCCGGTATCTCGACATCAAGGCTCTGGACTTCACAAGAGAGGGAGGCGGCCGAGAATGTCCGACTTCAAACCCGGGCTCGAAGGCGTGGTGGCGTTCGAGACCGAGATCGCGGAACCGGACAAAGAAGGGGGCGCCCTGCGATACCGGGGCGTCGACATCGAAGAACTCGTGGGCAACGTCTCCTTCGGGAACGTCTGGGGCCTGCTCGTCGACGACAGGTTCCAGCCGGGGCTGCCCCCGGCGGAGCCGTACCCCGTTCCCGTCCATTCCGGCGACATCCGAGTAGACGTACAGAGCGCGCTGGCCATGCTGGCGCCCGCGTACGGCTTCCGCCCGCTGCTCGACATCGACGACGACCAGGCCCGCGACGATCTCGCACGCGCCTCGGTCACGGCCCTGTCGTTCGTCGCGCAGTCGGCCCGCGGCCTGGGCCTGCCGATGGTCCCGCAGAAGCGCGTGGACGAGGCCGAGAGCATCGTTGAACGTTTCATGGTCCGCTGGCGCGGTGAGCCCGACCCCAAGCACGTGAAGGCCATCGACGCGTACTGGACGTCCGCCGCGGAGCACGGCATGAACGCCTCGACGTTCACCGCCCGCGTGATCGCCTCCACCGGCGCCGACGTCGCCGCCGCCCTGTCGGGCGCGGTCGGCGCGATGTCCGGCCCGCTGCACGGCGGCGCGCCGGCGCGGGTGCTGCACATGATCGAGGGTGTCGAGCAGATGGGCGACGCCCGCAAGTACGTCCAGAGCGAGCTGGACAAGGGCAACCGCCTGATGGGCTTCGGCCACCGGGTCTACCGTGCCGAGGACCCGCGGGCCCGCGTGCTCCGCCGTACGGCGAAGGAACTGGGCGCGCCGCGCTACGAGGTCGCCGCCGCGCTGGAGACCGCCGCGCTGGAGGAGCTGCACGCCCGCAAGCCCGACCGGGTGCTCGCCACGAACGTGGAGTACTGGGCCGCGGTCGTCCTCGACTTCGCCGAGGTGCCGTCGCACATGTTCACCTCGATGTTCACCTGCGCCCGCACCGCCGGTTGGGCCGCCCACGTCCTGGAGCAGAAGCGCACGGGCAGGCTGGTCCGCCCCAGCGCGAACTACGTGGGCCCGAAGCAGCGCTCGATCAACGACGTGCCCGGCGCCGGCGAGGTCGTCGGCAGGGTCTGAGCCCGCCCGAGGGACCGCCGAGGGCCCGCGGCTTTCCGAGAGGGCCGCGGACCCCCGGCCGTCCCCCGCGCCCGCTTCGCTCGACGTACGCGGGCCCTCAGCGCCGGGATCCGGCCTCCTCGCCGTACACGTCGGCGAGGTGGTCGCAGACGCCGCCGGGCGGCGCGGACTCCCGCAGGCTGAGACGCCCGCAGCGGACCGCCACGCTCACGCCGCCGGCCTTCACCCGCATGATGGCGATGGTCTTGTCGACGGGGTCGTGTGCCTCCCGGCCGCCGAAGTCGATCACGCCGCTCGAACCGTTCCGGGCGAGCCGCCCGGAGACGAGTGCGAGCCGGTAGAGGAGGTCTCCCCTGCTGGGCAGCCTCCTGCCCTGGTAGGCCCGGTTGGCCGAGTCGTAGAACAGTTCGACCGCGTCGTAGCTCAGGATGAGGTTGTCCTCCGACTCGGTCGAGTCCCGGCCGAAGAGCGACTGGATGTATCCGGTGGGCTGCGTGCCGTGGTCGCGCGCCGGGTCCCGCCACAGCTCCCGGCTCGCGAGCGCGGCGTAGTACACCTGCACGCGCCTGTAGTCGCCGATCTCCTTGCCGTGATCGGTCACCACCTTGATCACGTCGTCCCCCGCGATCACCTTGACCTGGCCGTCGCTGCACTTCTCGACGGCGTCGACGAAGCCGAGGAACTCGGTGGCCCGGCCCGCGTAGAGGATCACGTCGGGATCGCGCCCGCAGGCGACCGACGTCGCCTCGGCGATCCCGCCGCCGTCCACGGTGTAGTAGACCTCGTCGCGCTCGGAGATCTTGATCCCCTGGTCGCCGGCCGCCTCCTTGTAGTCGCGGGCGAGGTTGTTGGTGTAGCTGTCTCCCGGCGACCGGTCCTGGACGATCACCGCGGTGGGCGACGCCTTCCCGGGCAGCAGCGTCTGGCGGACGAACCGCGCGACGAGCTCCGCCTCGCGCCAGTTCGTCGGGCCCATGCGGAAGTAGTAGGGGGACGGCCGCTTGGACGCCGCATCGGACGTGCCGGCGACGTCGGCGGTGTCGGGCACGTACCCGAGGTCGTCCGCGGTCGCGGTCGTGGAGAGCATCGGGATCTTGGCCTGGTGCAGCACGCTGATCGCCTCTTCGACGCCCCTGACGCTGCGCGGGAAGCCGATGACGCCGAGCGTGTGCGGGTCCTCGGCCGCCAGCCTGCTGACCAGCCGGGCGGCCCGGCGGCCCTGGCGGAAGTCCGCCCCGGCGTTGGCGATCAAGACCTGGAGGCGCGGAACGTTCCGGACCGCGCGCTGGTACTGCTCCACGGCTTTCAGCTCCGCCAGCGCCCCGGCCACCCGGCTGTCGTCCTCCGGCGCGTTCTCGCCGGGCTCGGCGGGCTCGCCGTCCGGCCGCGGACTCCGGATCGAGTACTCCCCGAACAGGACCACGTTCACGTACGCGCCGACGTTCCGGGCGGCGGCGTTGTTGTCGTCGATCTTCTTCACGACGGCGCCGATGTTCCTGCCGAACAGGTTGTCGGGGGCCGGGCCGTCCGCGTTGACGACGCCCACACACTCGTCGCCGACGAGCTCGGCCCAGGACAGGCCGCCGCAGCGCGCCCTCTGGTCCTGGTAGATGCGCCAGGCCAGGGTGACCGGACCGACGACGAGCAGCGCGATCACGCACCAGTATCCGAGCGCCCGCATCCGGCTGGGCAGCAGCCGCGGCCGGTAGTCGTCGTCGAGGGCGGGCCCGGATGTGGCGGCCAGCAGGCGCAGCGGCGGCACCCGCCGCCGCACCCGGGCCCGCCAGGCGTCGGCCAGCGCCGGCAGCTCCGTCAGGCGGCCCCCCGTGACCGCCCTCGCCTCCGCGGCCTTCGGCTCCGGCACCGCCGCCAGCACCAGCATCGGCGGCAGGAGGCCGGTCTCCTCGGTGGTCTCCTCCAGGAGGCGCAGGAACCGCTCGTTGGCGCAGCCCGGCAGCGTGGCGTCCAGGACCAGCAGGCCGTAGAGGCCGCGGCCCCAGCTCGGCCAGGGGATGATCCACTTCTGGTACGCCTGGCGGAGGTCCTGGCACATCGCGTGCACCAGCAGCCGCTCGGCGTCCTCGTCGCTCGCGCTCGCCACCCGCAGGGCGTACTGCGCCAGCCGCTCGTACGGCTTCCTGGTCAGGTACGGCTGGCGCCGGAACCAGCCGTTGAAGAACGAGCCCCGGACCGACAGCAGCCCCTGGACGACCGTGCCGGCCGCGAAGACGAGCAGGCCGAGCGCCCACGGGAGCACGCCGACCAGATCCGGCGCGCTGTCGAGCCACCAGGGGGCGTGGTCGCCGGACACCCGGGTGCTCAGCAGCACCGCGGCCAGGGTGCCGACCGGCAGCCAGGTCGTCGCCGCGCGCCCGAAGAAGTCGGCCGCCGTCCTGCGGCCCTGGTGCCCGCCGTGCCTGCCGCCCCGCCAGAGCTTGAGCCGTTCCTTGAACTCCTCCAGGCTCCCGCGCGACTGCGGGTCGGGCCAGCGCGGGGGCGGCGGCCCGCCGCGGTCCGGCTCCGGCGGCAGGTCGCGCTGCCTGCGCGCCCACAGCACGAACTGCACCAGCGAGAAGCGCGGCGGCGGCAGGAACGAGCCGCCCACCGGCCTGCCGAGCTGCCCCTGCTCCCCCGCCAGGGCGTCCACGAGGTCGTGCAGCGTGCCGTACCGGCCGGCCGCCACCGTCGCGTGCGGGAGGCAGTCCTCGAACGGCGCGGCGAGTCGGCGCGCGGCCTCGAACGCGTCGCCGTCCCGCTCGACGACGAGCACAAGGGGCAGCGGCTGGTCTGGCAGCCAGAAGAACGGCCTGCGGACGAGTTTCTCGATGACGCCGTGCACGTCGGCCACGTGGATGTCTCCCGGGAGGCGGAGTCCGTTTTCGGGGTGGTGCGCGCGCTTGAAACCCGACCATGGTGTCTCATAATCCGGACCATGGTCTAGAGCATTCGCAGGTCTCACTACGCTTGAACCGTGGCTGACATCGTGATTCCCGCTGACATCAAGCCCGCCGACGGCCGTTTCGGCTGCGGGCCCTCGAAGGTACGCCCCGAGCAGCTCGCCGCCCTCGCCGGCGAGGGCGCGAAGGTGATGGGCACGTCCCACCGGCAGAAGCCCGTCAAGAACCTCGTCGCCCGTGTCCGCGCCGGGCTCACCGACCTGTTCTCCCTCCCCGAGGGGTACGAGGTCGTGCTCGGCAACGGCGGCACCACGGCGTTCTGGGACATCGCCTCCTTCGGGCTGATCCGGGAGAAGTCGCAGCACCTCAACTTCGGGGAGTTCTCCTCGAAGTTCGCGACGGTCGCGAAGAAGGCCCCCTGGCTCGCCGACCCCTCGGTGATCAAGTCTGAGCCGGGCACCCACCCGCTGCCGGTCACGGAGGAGGGCGTGGACGTCTACGCGCTCACCCACAACGAGACCTCCACCGGCGTCGCCATGCCCATCAAGCGCGTGGGTGGCGACGACTCTCTCGTCCTCGTCGACGCCACCAGCGGCGCGGGCGGCCTGCCGGTCTCCGCCGAGGACTTCGACGTCTACTACTTCGCGCCGCAGAAGAGCTTCGCCTCCGACGGCGGCCTGTGGATCGCGCTGTTCTCGCCGAAGGCGCTGGCCCGGGTGACGGAGATCGCCGAGAGCGGCCGGTTCGTCCCCGAGTTCTTCAGCCTGCCGACCGCGATCGACAACTCGGTCAAGGACCAGACCTACAACACGCCGGCGGTCGCCACGCTGTTCCTGCTGGCCGACCAGCTCGACTGGATGAACGGGCAGGGCGGCCTCGGGTGGACGACCGCCCGCTCGGCCGACTCCGCCTCGCGCCTGTACACCTGGGCCGACAAGACGTCGTACACCTCGCCGTTCGTGGCCGACCCGGCGCAGCGCTCCAACGTCGTCGGCACCATCGACTTCGACGACTCCGTGGACGCGGCGGCGGTGGCGAAGGTGCTGCGGGCCAACGGCATCGTGGACACCGAGCCGTACCGCAAGCTCGGCCGCAACCAGCTGCGGATCGCGATGTTCCCCGCCGTCGACCCGGCCGACGTCGAGGCGCTGACCGTCTGCGTCGACTACGTGGTCGAGCGCCTCTGACGCTTCTTCACGGCGGCCGCCTCTCCGGCGGCCGCCGTTCTCGCCGACGGCCTCAGGCCGTCGGCTTTTTCTTTTTCCTCGGATCTGTAACGGTACGGGGTGCTCCGTCCAAGCAGGGGTGTGCCGAACCACACGACCGAGGGGAGCGCCGGTGCGCCGTGAACAGACCGGTCCGCCGGACTTCGCCCGAGATCCCGACGCGTTCGAGACCTTCTACCGGCGGCATGTCGACGCCGTGACGCGCTTCCTGGCCAGGCGGGCGGCCGATCCGCACCTGGTGGCCGATCTCACCGCCGAGGTGTTCCTCGCCGTGCTCGACTCGGCGCACACCTACCGGCCGGACCGGGGCACCGAGATCGCCTGGCTGTACGGCGTGGCGCGCAACACCGTGCTCGCGCAGCGCCGCCGTACGGCGAGGGAGTTGCGGGCCACCGGCCGGATCGCCGGCCGCCGCCTGCTCGACGCCGACGACATCGCCCGCCTGGAGGAACGCGTCGACGCCGAGTCGCCGGCCCGGCTGGCGCTGGAGGCGATGGCCGATCTGCCGGACGGCGACCGCGCGCTGCTCGAACTCGTGGCGGTGGACGGGCTCAGCCCCGCCGAGGCCGCCGCCGCGCTCGGCATCGGGCAGGGCGCCGCCCGGGTCAGGCTGCACCGCGCCCGGCGGCGAATCCAGCGCGTCCCCGGAGTCATGGAACTGATCGGAGGAACGAAGTGAACGACACGTTCGAGGACAGGCTGCTCGCGGAGCTCAAGGCGGAGATCGTGGCACGAAAGGCCCAGGCGCGTGCGCCGGGCGTGCGCCGGATCCCCCGGCTCCGCTACGTGGCCGGGGCCGCGATCACCGTCGCCGCCGCCACGGCTGTCGCGGTGCCGCTCGTGGCCGGGCAGCAGACCCCGGCGTACGCGTTGACGAAACACCCGGACGGCTCCATCAGCCTTCAGATCAACGAGTTCAGGGACCCCGACCAGGTCGAGCGGGACCTGGCGAAGATGGGCGTGCGGGCCGATGTCACCTATCTGCCGCTCGGAAAGAGATGCGCCGACGGACGCGCTCCTTTCGTCGCGGGCGACGACCTGCCCCTCTCGAAGGAGGAGGTAACGAGCAAGGATCCGGCCGTACAGGCGCGGATCCATAAGAAGGCGGAGAAGCTGGCCTCGGCCCGGGCCATCCGGTCGGAGCACGGCATCACGATCCGTCCCCGGTTCATCGGGCCGGGGCAGATCGTCCTGATCGAGATCAACGAGAACCCGGTGCCGCCGGACACCGCCCACCCCGGAGTGGCCTGGCAGTTCAGCGGGCGCCTGACGGACGGCCCGGTCACGCCCTGCCGGGTGGTCGACGATCCCGGAGCGTTCGACATGGGGACCGCCGGGCCGCCGCCCGGGTCGTGAGTCCGTGCGTCAGTAGGCCCGGCGGCGGCGGAGCAGCCAGGCGGCGATCACGCCGCCGATGAGGCCGAACAGGTGGCCCTGCCAGGAGACGCCCGGCTGGGTGGGCAGGGCTCCCCACAGGATCGAGTAGTACAGCACGGCGACCACGACGCCGAGCACGATGTCGAGGGCCCGGCGGTCGAACAGGCCCCGGGCCACGACGTAGCCGAAGTAGCCGAAGACGAGGCCGCTCGCGCCGATCGTGAGCGTGTCGGGCGGGCTGGTGAGCCACACGCCCATGCCGCTGACCAGGATGACGATCAGGCTCGCGGCGAGGAAGCGGCCGATGCCCCGGATGGCGGCCACGAACCCCAGGATCAGCAGCGGCACCGAGTTGGCCATCAGGTGGGCGAAGCCCGCGTGCAGGAACGGGGCGAACAGGATCCCGGGCAGGCCGTCCGGCTCGTGCGCGACGATGCCGTACCGGTCGAGCCTGTTGTTCTCGACGTAGTCGAGGATCTCGATCGCCCACATCGCCGACACGAGCACGATCATCAGGATCGCGCTGCCGAGGGCGCCGGTGAGCAGCTCGGACGTGCGCTCCCGCATCGACCGGCCGGACGGGGGCAGCCCGGGCCCGGATACACTCATGGATTCACCGTACGCAGTCACGCCCATGGACGAGCGGACTGCCCCGATCCGCGAGGATCATGCCGTTGCGACCACCCGGACCCCCGAGACTATCGAGAAGACCGCCGCGCGGGTCACCCCGGCCGATGGGGCACCGGCATCACGCGCCGCCGTCCTCCGGCCGGGTCACGGCGTCGGCGTCGCGGGCCGCGTGGCAGAGGGTGTCGGAGTCACAGGCTGCGTGGCGGATGGCGTCGGAGTCGCGGGCCGCGTGGCGGACGGCGTCGGCGTGACCGGCGACGTGATGGACGGCGTCGGAGTCGCAGGTTGCGTGGCGGACGGCGTCGGCGTGACCGACGGCGTCGGAGTCGGGGGCTGCGTGGCGGACGGCCAGGCGACGACCTCGGGCACCCTGGTCGCCATCAGCCTGCCCTCGGCGTTGACCACGATGGGACCGTTATCGGTGAGGGCATGGCACCTGAGAACCACCGGACCGGGCGCGTTCAGCTTCGCGGTGACGAAATAGGCGAGCGTGAGGGTCGAGCCCGGCCCACTGTTGGCGGACTGCTGCGGCCTGGCGGAAGTGACGCCCGTGGGCGTGCTGACGTCACACTCGACGAGGAGTCGATCGGTGTCCCGAAGGAGGTCGGCGCTCACACCGACCTGAACGGCGTAGTCTCCCGCGGGCACCTGCGGGATCCGGACGAGTTCCCGCACCGTCCCGTCGTCGTAGGCGTGGTTGTCGTAGGCGATGTAGGTCTGCCCGTACGCGGCCCCGGGATCGCCCTTCTCACCCTGCGGGCCCTGCGGCCCCTCCGGGCCCTGGGGGCCGACCAGCCCTCGCGGGCCCTGGAGGCCGGTCAGCCCCCGCGGACCCTGGGGGCCGGTGACGTTCCAGACGACGGTCCGCTCGCCGTCGAAGCATCCCTCCGCAGGCAGCGTGGGGGTAGCCGTCGGTGCGGCGATCTGCGTGGCCGAAAAATTCGCCGACTCCAGTTCCGGGGGCATTCGCATCACGCCGTCGGCTCCCACACAGGCCACGATCGGCGAGGTCACCGCCGTCGTCGTGGCCACGGCGACTCCCCCGCCGCCCACGAGCAGCCCCGCGACAGCCCCGGCCGCGAGCCAGGCACTACGACCAACTCGCACGTGCATCACCCTTCCTCGTTCCTCGATTGATCAACACGAGGAAGCTAGACGGGCCGGCCGGAGGGACGCGTCATCTTGGCGGGCGACGCCGGGTCCGCCGCTCGGGCTACGGCGCGGCCGCGATGTCCCGGACCCGCCCGGGACACGCCTGGGACACTGGTCCCGAAAACCGTCCCGAGTCCGGACGAGCCCGTCCTCGGCCCGGACACGGCTCGGGGCGCCTCCCCGTGGAAGCGCCCCGGCGGCCTTGCCGACCTCAGAAGCTGAGAGTCACTCGCCCTTCCAGACGGGAGGGCGCTTCTCCGCGAAGGCCGCGGCGCCCTCCATCGCGTCGGCGGAGGTGAAGACCGGGCCGATGATGTCGCCCTGCCTGCGGAACATCTCCTCACTCGACCAGTCGGCCGACTCGACGACGACCCGCTTGGTCGCGGCGAGGGCCAGCGGCGCGTTCGCGGCGATCGTGCGAGCCAGTTCGAGCGCGCCGTGCAGGGCCTCGCCCGGGTACGTGACCCGGTTGACCAGCCCCAGCTCGTACAGCCGGGCGGCCGGGTAGTGCTCGCCGGTCAGCGCGATCTCCATCGCGACGTGGTACGGAATCCTGCGCGGCAGCCGCATGATCCCGCCCGCGGCGGCCACGAGCCCCCGCTTGGGCTCCGGCAGGCCGAACTTGGCGTCCTCGGACGCGACGACGAGGTCGCAGGCCAGCGCCAGCTCGAACCCGCCGGCCAGCGCGTATCCCTCGACGGCCGCGATGATCGGCTTCTTCGGCGGCGCCTCGGTGATCCCGCCGAAGCCCCGGCCCTCGACCGTGGGCATGTCGCCGGTGAGGAAACCCTTCAGGTCCATGCCCGCCGAGAACGTGCCGCCCGCCCCGGTCAGGACGATCACCGACACCTCGGGACTGTCGTCGAACTCGTCGAGGGCGGACGCGATGCCGCGCGCCACCGCGCCGTTGACGGCGTTCCTGGCCCTCGGCCGGTTGATGGTGACAACGGCGACCCCGCCGTCGACGATCTCGGCGAGCACCTCGTCCGGCGGGCCGGCCGCCCCGGAGTCAACCTCGGACAACCTGACCTCACTTGGGCTGGAAGCGGATGCCGCCGTCGAAGCGGATGACCTCGCCGTTCATGTAGTCGTTCTCGATCAGCGTGCGGACCAGGTGGGCGAACTCGGACGCCTTGCCCAGCCGCTTCGGGAACGCCACCGGCCCGATCAGCTTGGCCTTGAACGCCTCGGCGTCCTGGTCGCCGATCTTGCCGTAGATGGGGGTGTCGATGATGCCCGGCGCGATCGTCAGCACGCGGACGCCGACCACGGCGAGGTCGCGGGCGGCGGGCAGGGTCATGCCGATGATCCCGCCCTTGGACGCGGAGTAGGCCACCTGGCCCGTCTGGCCCTCGATGCCGGCCACCGACGCGGTGTTGATCACGACCCCGCGGGCGCCGTCCTCGTCCACCGGCTCGGTCCTGGCCATGGCCGCCGCGCCGACGCGCATGAGGTTGAACGTGCCGATCAGGTTGACGTCGATCACCTTGCGGTAGGACGCCAGGTCGTGCGGAGAGCCGTCCCGCCCGACGGTGCGCTGGGCCCAGCCGATGCCCGCGCTGCTGACCACGGCGCGCAGCGGCTTTCCGGTGGCGACCGCCGTCTCCACCGCGGCCTGCACCGACGCCTCGTCGGACACGTCGGTGTGGGCGAACACGCCGCCGATCTCGTCGGCCAGCGCCTTGCCGCGCTCCGCGTTCAGGTCGGCCACGACCACGGTCGCGCCGACACGGGCCAGCTCGCGGGCCGTCGCCTCGCCGAGGCCGCTGGCGCCGCCCGAGATGATTGCTGCTGCTCCGTTCAGATCCATAGCCGGACCCTAACGCGACAACCGAATGAAGTTCTACTCGGGGTGACGCAAAATCGCGGTATCGACGTCCGGATAGACCTTGATCCGCCGGTCCAGCCCGGTCGTGCGCAGGATGCGGGCGACCGGCGGTTGCGGCGAGGCGAGGCTGACCCCGCCGCCCTCGCTCGTGGCGAGGCGCCAGGCCTCGATCAGCACGCTCAGGCCGCTGGAGTCCATGAACGACAGCTCGCGGAGGTCGAGCACGAGAGTCGGGCTGTCGTTGGTTATGGCATCGCGCACCTCGTCGCGCAGGAACGGCGCCGTGAACAGGTCGAGCTCGCCCTCGACGGCCACCACGACGGCGTTGGGGCGCGATTGGCGCGCGAGCCGCAGCTTCATCGTGAGACCTCCTCCGCTGCGCCCACTTTACTTATCCATCACCCGGGGTGAGCCGGCACGGCGAAGCCGTACGGCAGTTCGAGCCGGTGTTCGGCGAGTAACCGCTCGTCGGCGAGCAGCGTGCGCGTGGGCCCGTCCGCGGCGATCACCCCCTCGGACATGACGAGCGACCGCTCGCACAACTCCAGCGCGTACGGCAGGTCGTGGGTGACCATGAGCACGGTCACGTCCAGGCTTCTGAGGATCTCGGCCAGCTCGCGGCGCGAGGCGGGGTCGAGGTTGGACGAGGGCTCGTCGAGCACGAGGATCTCCGGCTCCATCGCCAGCACGGTCGCCACGGCCACCCTGCGCCGCTGGCCGAAGGACAGGTGGTGCGGCGGCCGGTCGAGGGCGTCGAGCATGCCGACCCGCTCCAGCGCGTCGCGGACGCGGCGGTCGAGTTCGGCGCCGCGCAGGCCGAGGTTGGCCGGCCCGAAGGCGACGTCCTCGCGGACGGTCGGCATGAAGAGCTGGTCGTCGGGATCCTGGAACACCAGCCCGACCCGGCGGCGGATCTCCGGCAGCGTGCCGGCGCGCACCGGAAGGCCGCCCACCTCCACCGTGCCGTGCCCGGCGGTGAGGATGCCGTTGAGGTGCATGACCAGCGTGGTCTTGCCCGCGCCGTTCGGGCCGAGGAGGGCCACCCGCTCCCCCCGCCGGATCGTCAGGTCCACGCCGTACAGCGCCTGCGTCCCGTCGGGATAGGCGTACGCGAGCCTGCTCACCACGAGCGAGGGGCTGCCGGGGGTCATGTGGTGCTCCACGCCAGTAGGGCCGTCGCCGCGGCGAGGCAGGGAAGGATAGCCGCCGTCCCCCAGTCTCGCCCAGATGCCGATATATCCCTAATCGTCGGCATCTCGCCGGTGTAGCCCCGGCTCAGCATGGCGAGGTGGACCCGCTCCCCCCGCTCGTACGCCCGGATGAACAGGGCGCCCGCCGACTTCGCCAGCACCGGGGCCTGCCGCAGGTCACGGGCGACGAATCCGCGCGACTCCCGGGCGACCCGCATACGCCGCATCTGGTCGAGGATCACGTCGAGGTAGCGCAGCATGAACGTCGCGATCTGCACGAGCAGCCGGGGCAGCCGCAGCCGTTCGGCGCCGAGCAGCATCATGCGGGGCTCGGTCGTGGCCGCGAGCAGGATCGAGGCGGCCACCCCCAGCGTCGCCTTGGCGAGGATGTTCCAGGCGGCCCACAGGCCGGGGAGGCTGAGCGACATCCCGAGCACCTGCACCCGCTCACCGGTGCCGATGACCGGGATCGCGAGGGCGAACAGCACGAACGGCACCTCGATCACCATCCGCCGCGCGATCGTGCCCGCGGGCACCCGCGCGGCAACCGCGACCGCGGCCAGCAGCAGCGCGTGGACGGCGAACGCCCAGAAACGCTCGCGCGGCGTGGCGACCACGCACACCGCGAACGCGACGACCGCCACCAGCTTGCACTGGGGCGGCAGCCGGTGGACGGGCGTGTCGGCGGGCCGGTAGATCGGATGATGGTGCCCGGCGCTCATCACTTCGTGCTCACCCCGCCATCATGGCCGACCTGCCGCCCTCCGCGCGCGAGGGGCGGTAGGGCTCATGGAGGAGCTCACGCGGGAGCTCACAGGATGCTCGCGAGAGGGCTCACCGGACGCTGAAGCAGGGCTCACGGGGCCCCGGCGGGCGTCACGCCGCCGGTCAGCCGCCGGCGCCGCCGGACCGTGTAGAACACCCCGCCGCCGGCCGCGACCGTCAGCGCGACGCCCGCGACCCCGGCCAGCCCGCCGGAGAGCCGCTGGTCGCCCAGGCCCTTCACGGAGTATCCGGCCAGCGGGGCGTCCTCCGCCGCGTGCGGCTTCTCCTGCGCGCTCAGCCCCTTGTCGGACGCCACCTTCTCCAGCCCGTCGGGGGCGCTGGAGGCATAGAACGACACGACGCCGGCCAGCAGCACGGCCACGATCGCGCCACCCGCCAGGACCGGACGCAGGCCGATCCCCGCCGAGGGCGCCTCGGCGGGCCGCCCGCCGACCTCGACCTCCCCCTCGGCCGTACGCAGCACCAGCGGCGCGGCCGTCCCGCGCGCGCCGTAGACGAGGTCGGGCCGTACGGCCAGCACGCTGCTCACGGTGAGCGCGGTGATGAGGCCCTCCCCCAGGCCGATGAGCACGTGGACGCCGCCCATCGCGGCGGCCACCGCCCCCAGGTCGATCGGCGCGGTGCCGCCGAGCCAGAACAGGACCGTGAAGACGAGCGCCGCGGCGGGCACCGAGACCAGCGCGGCCAGGAACGACGCGGCCACCAGCGTGCCCCGCCCGCGCGGGCCGGTCCGCGTGATCAGCCGGAACACCGCCCAGCCGACGACCGAGGTGACGATCGCCATGAGCGTGATGTTGACCCCGAGGGCGGTCAGCCCGCCGTCGGCGAAGAAGAACCCCTGGACGAGCAGCACGACCGCGACGCACAGCACGGCGGTGTACGGCCCGACGAGTATCGCGGCCAGTGCCCCGCCGAGCAGGTGGCCACTGGTGCCCGCGGCGACCGGGAAGTTGAGCATCTGCGCCGCGAAGACGAACGCGGCCACCAGGCCCGCCATGGGAGCGGTGCGGTCGTCGAGCTCCCGCCGGGCGCCCCGCAGGCACACAGCCACGCCGGCCGCCGCGAAGACACCGGCGCCGACGGACACGGGAACGTCGAAAAACCCATCGGGTACGTGCACGATCAAACCCCTCCGAAACGGGCGAATCTCGGTCCCACTTTAGAGCACGGGGTTGTAGTTGCAACTAATTCGCAATTAGCGCCGGTGCAAGGCCCGGAGCACCCGCCTGACCGTGGTCAGCGGGGTGTCCACGCGCACCGACAGGCTGAGCCGCCGGTTGACCGCCGTCGCGTACGGCCTGGCCGTCCACCGCAGCGGACCCTGCCACCACCGCATCGTCCGGGCGGGCGCGTCCATGGCGGCCACCTTGACCGGGAGGCGCACCGGCGGCCCGCCGAGGTCGAGTTCGAGGTAGGCGTCCCAGGTGCCGGGCCGCGGGACATCCGTCTCGGCCGCGAATCCCTCGGGCGAGACGGCCGCTGCGCGCTCCCGGTGCTCCCGTCCCGATCCCCGCTCGCGCCACACCAGGTGCCGTACGGCCGGGGCCGCGGGCTCCTCGCCGACCCGCACCCGCCCCTCGATCAGCAGCCGTCCGGCACGCCGGCGGGCCCGGGTCAGCCGCGCGGCGGCCGGGACCCTGACCGCGTGTCCTCCGGCGTCGATCGACAGGTGTCCGAGCGACAAGGCGCCGTGCGACAAGGTGCCCTGCGACCGGGTGAGGAAGGGCGCCACGGCGACGCCGTTCACCAGGCGCGGGCCCGGGACGCCCACGCCCGGGTCGCGGCTGGAGCCGAACCGGGCCGGTCTGCGCACGCCCTCGCACTCGACGAAGACGTGGACGTCCCACACGCCCGGCGGCAACGCGGTCACGTCGACCACGATGGTGAAGGAGCCGGCGGCGTGGCGCGCGGGAAGCGCCCGTTCCTCCCCTGAGAGACGCTCACGCAGCACCAGCCCCACAACCCCGCCCAACCCGCCCGGCGAGGGGGCGATCAGCGCGGGGGCCGGGGGTGCGGTGCCGCTCACCGCGGGGGCGGCCGGTTCGGCCAGGCAGGCGTGCCCGCCGACCAGCAGGTGATCGCCGTGCCATGTGACGGCGGTCAGCCGGTGGCGCAGCGGCGCGGCCTCGACCCGCGCGAGCCGTACGAGACGGGCGGTGTCGTCGAGCGCGGCGAGCCTGGCGGCGTCCATGTCGTCGAGGGCGGCGCGGACGCCGGGCGTCAGCCACTGGCCGCAGATGTCGGCCACCTCGACGGCGATCTTCTCGCGGTCCGCCTCGTCCGCGGCCAGGAACGGCGCCCCCAGCCGGGCCAGCACGTCACGGCGCAGATGCCGCAGGAGCAGCCGGTCGCGCAGCGCGCCGGGCGGCACGTGCCGCGCCATCACCTCGATCGGCGTGCGGACCAGGCGCAGCCGGGTCAGCGGGTCGGCCGCGCATCCGGGTACAACGCTCTCCGCTCCCGGGGCCTCCCCCACGGCTTCGGCCTGGTAGCAGTCGTGGTCGGCCACCACGGAGACGACCCGGGCGTGGCAGTAGGCGTGCACGGTGAAGGTCATGTCCTCGCCGGTCCGCTGGGTCTCGTCGAAGCGGAGGGCGTGCCGTTCCAGGAAGGCCCGGCGGAAGAGCTTGAAGCAGGTCAGGTCGTCGTAGACGGCGGCTAAGGAGGCCCGGTCGGCGCTGTCCCGCAGCCCGTCGCGAGCGCCGGAGACCCGTCCCACGACGACGTCCGAGCCGTTCCGGTCGGCCGCGGCGACCAGGGGCGCCAGCGCGTCCGGCGCGAGACGGTCCCCGGCGTCGCAGAAGAAGACGTACCGCCCGGTCGCGCGGGCGAGCCCTCTGTTGCGGGCGCCGCCCGGGGTGCAGGGGTGGGGGTCGTGGATCACGGTGATCAACCGCGGATGGCAGGCGGCGTAGAGGTCGAGCAGCTCGCGGGTCCCGTCGCGGGACCCGCCGTCCACCACCACGATCTCCTTCGCGACCCGCTGGACCAGCAGCGAGGTGAGGCAGCGGTCGACGGACGCCCGGCAGTTGTACGCCGGGACGACGACGCTGACGTCGATCCGCCCGTGGGCCCCCCGGCCGACACGCCGGTCACTCTCCGTGTCCATCGCCTTTCATTATGTGCCTCCGGCTCTCGCGAACAGCGCCTGAACCGTTCGACCGGCGCGTCACGCCTCGGCGGGGACGGAATCGCAGGATCCAGGAGGGGAACCGGCCGTCGATCCGCCGCCGGTCGCGGCATAGGTTGTCTGGAGTTCCAGCCAACTGACGGCAAAGGCAGGTCACTGTGACTCACGAGCTCAGTCACGAGCGGTTCGAGACCCTCAAGCGTGAATTCGACGCGATCGACCGCGACGGCGACGGCTTCATCACCGAGGCGGAGTTGCTCTCCTACTTCCCCGGCCTGCCGCCGGAGGCGATCGCCGCACTGGACCGGGTCGCCGACGTGGACGCCGACGGCCGGTTCTCGCTGGAGGAGTTCGTCCGCCTGGCCGGCGCCCGCGACTGAGACGCCGACATCAGGAAATTGCGCGTTCCGCAACTTTGCCTTTTGCGCATCTTTGCGGGACGCGCAAGTAGTTGTATGGTGGTCCTGTGAGCGGGGATGACGGGCGCCCGGGGCTGCGCGAGCGCAAGAAGCAGGAGACGCGCATCGCGCTGAGCTGGGCGGCGATCCGGCTCGTCGTGGAGCGCGGGCTGGAGAACGTCCGGGTGGAGGACATCGCCGCGGAGGCCGGCGTGGCTCCGCGCACGTTCAACAACTACTTCTCCAGCAAGGGCGAGGCGATCGCCGCCCGGCACCTCGAACGCACCCGCATGATCGCGCAGGAGCTGCGCCGCCGCCCGGCGTCGGAGCCCCTGTGGGAGGCCATCACGAGTGCCGTGATCACCCAGCTCGCGATGGGTGCGGACTACGACGACCGGCGGCCGGACCAGCAGTGGCAGGCCGGCATCCGGCTCATGATCAGCGAGCCCTCGCTGCAGGGCGAGATGCTCAGGGCGAGTGCCATCGCCGAGAACGAGCTGGCCGCCGCGATCGCCGAGCGGACTGGCACCGACGTCGACCACGACCTCTACCCACGCCTGGTGGCGGGCGCGGCGGGGGCCGCGATCAGGGTGGCGATGGACCAGTGGCTGCGTGCCTCCCCGCCGGTGCCGGTCCGGCCGCTGATCGAGGACGCGCTCGGCCGGCTCGCCGCCGGCCTGCCCGAACCCCGATCGTCGTAGTCGTCACCGGCGGCCCGCGGGCCGCCGGACCTCACCGATTCAGTTCCTGAGGAACGGCCGTTCTCCGTGTGACTGACGTGCCATGTCTTCGGCACGCGGCCGTTCATCCCCTGATCCGCCCGACCGGGCACCGGCGTCTGCCGGTGCCGCCGGTTGATTCGTCGTGCCCGGAATCTCCGGGCACGCCCGGAAACCAAGGAGGACCACCATGACCGTCGACGTCGTGATCGCCGGAGCCGGGCCGAACGGGCTGATGCTCGCCTGCGAGCTGAGCCTGGGCGGCGTACGGCCGATCGTGCTGGAGCGCCTGCCGGACGACACCAAGGAGAACCGGGCCAACGGGCTGGTGGGCCAGGTCGTGCGGGCCCTCGACCGGCGCGGCCTGTACGAGCGCCTCACCGGCGGCACCGAGCCGCCCCGGCCGAGCCCGGCCTTCGTCTTCGGCGCGATGCCCCTGGATCTGGGCAGGCTCGACGACAACCCGATGTACGGGCTGGCGGTGCCGCAGCGCCGGGTGGAGCAGGTCCTGGAGGAGCGTGCCCGGGAACTCGGCGTGCGGATCCGCCGGGGGCACGACCTGACGGGGCTCGCCCAGGACGAGGACGGGGTCACCGTGGAGATCACCGGCCCGGAGGGCCCCTACACGCTGCGTACCCGGTTCCTCGTCGGCGCGGACGGCGGACGCAGCCGCGTCCGCAAGCTGTGCGGCATCGGCTTCCCCGGAGTGACCAGGGACGACTCGGTCTCCATCGGTGCGCACGTCACCGTGCCGGCGGAACTGGTCGACGCGGCCACCGGCGGGCTGAACGTCCCCGGTTACGGGCTGATCCCCCCGTTCATGCACCACCGCACCGATCACGGCCTGTTCGTGTACGCGCCGTTCCCCACCGGGACGCTCGTGAACACCACGGAGTGGGACCGGGACGGCGGCGGCGACGAGCCGCCGACGCTGGACGACCTGCGGGAGAGCGTGCGCCGGGTGCTCGGCGCCGACCTGCCGCTCGGCCCGCCGGCCGGGGACGGCCCGCACCTGCTGCGCCGGCTGAGCGGCGGCAACACCCGCCTGGCCGAGCGGTTCCGGGACCGCCGCGTGCTGCTGGTCGGCGACGCCGCCCACGTGCACAGCGCGATCGGCGGCCCCGGCCTCAACCTGGGTCTCCAGGACACGATCAACCTGGGGTGGAAACTCGCCGCCGAGATCCGCGGCTGGGCGCCGCCCGGCCTGCTCGACACGTACGAGACCGAGCGGCGGCCGGCCGCCGAGCGCGTCGTCATGCACACGCAGGCCCAGTCGGCCCTGATCGCACCCGGGCCGGAGGTCACCGCGCTGCGCGCGCTGTTCACCGAGTTGCTGCGGGACGAGCGGACCACCAAGCACATCGCCGACCTGATGTCCGGCGCCGACATCAGGTATGACCTCGGCGGGGGCCATCCCCTCACCGGCCGGCTCGCCCCCGACCTCACGCTGGAGACGGAGACCGGCCCCGTACGGCTGGCCGAGCTGACCAGGACGGCCCGCCCGCTGCTCCTGGATCTGACCCCCGACGCGGCACTGGCCGGGGCGCTGGAGGGCCGGCGTGACCGCGTCGACCTCGTCACCGGCAAGGCGGGCGGGAACGCCCCCGCCGCGCTGCTCGTCCGGCCGGACTGCTACGTGGCCTGGGCCTCCGACTCGCCCCGCCCCGACGACAAGGAGCGTGACGCTCTGCGCGCGGCCCTGACCGCCGCCTTCGGCGCCCCCTCCGGCGGCGGGGCCTGAGCGGAGTGAGTGTCAGCCCGCGGCGCCGGACAGCTCGGGGTTCGGCTGCCGGATCGGGGTGAAGAACGCGGCGAGCGCGATCAGCAGGCAGGCCACCCCGGCCAGCAGGCAGACCGCCGCCACCCCGTGACGCTGCGCGCCCCAGGTCAGCACGGCCGCCCCCGCCGGCCCGAGCGAGAAGTGGATGGTCCAGAAGGCGGAGGTGACCCTGCCGAGCAGGTGGTCGGGGGTGACCTGCTGGCGCAGCGACATCGAGGCGATCCCGGCCACGCTGACACAGCCGAGGTAGACCGCGGCCGCCGCCGCGACCGCGGGTACGCCGCCCGACGTGCCGAGCCCCACGACGGCGAGCCCGGCGACGGCGATCGCCCCGATCCAGGACGCGCCGAACCCCAGCCTGCGGCGTACGGGACCGACCAGGAGCGAACCGGCGACGGTGCCGAGCCCGGCGACCGCGAGCACGGCTCCGACGGCCCCGTCCGGCTGGCCGAGGTCGTGCTTCAGGTGGTAGATCAGCACGTCGGTCAGCCCGAGGGTCAGGAAGATGAAGAACGACAGCAGCACGGTGAGGGCGCGCAGCACCGGCTGCCGCCAGAGGAAGCGGGCCCCGGCGAGCATCTCCCGCCAGGGCCCGCGGGCCTCCTGGTCCTCCTGGCCCTCGGGAGCCTCCCCTGCCTGCCAGACCCCCCGCGCCGCCGACGGCTGCCCGAATCTGATCATCACGACGCCGAGCGCGGAGATCCCGAAACTGGCCGCGTTGACCGCGATCGCGGCCGTCGGCCCGGCCCAGCCCGCGACCACCCCGGCCAGCAGCGGCCCGCCGATCCCCGCCGCGGCGGAGGTGGCGCCGAGCCGCCCGTTCGCCTCGGTGATCCGGCTCGGCTCGACCAGGTTGCGCACCACCGTGACGTACGTGACCTGGAAGACCATGCCGATCGCCTCGGCGGCCGGCAGGACCACGTAGAGCAGCCAGATCTTCGGCCCGAAGGCCCAGGCGACGGGCACGATCCCGTACAACGCCATCCTGGCGAGGTCGCACCAGATCAGCAGGCGCCTGCGGTCGAGCCGGTCGGCGAGGACCCCGGCGAAGACCCCCGCCGCCACCGAGGCCGCGCTCGCGAGGCCGGTCAGCAGGCCCATCTGCGCCACCGACCCGGTCACGTGCAGCACGAGCAGCGGGACGGCGATCAGGGCGAACGAGTCCCCCGCGACCGACAGGGTCTGCGAGCCCCAGAAGACCATGAAGTTCCGGTCACGCCACAGCGGTGATCCTTTCCCTTCCACCCCCGACATGCTGCCGTACGGACGTGGGATCAGGCGCGCGGGCGGCGGACGACGGGGACGGGCTGGCCGCGGCGCGCGGCCTCGGAACGAAGGCGGCTCCTGAGCTTCCTGCCCTCGCCGAGGAACGACCGGAACCGCGCGCCGCCCCGGGGCAGACTCCAGTCGTTCAGCGCCCGCTCGACCCGTACGCTCAGCCGGTCGCCATCCCCTGTCGCGGTCCCGACGAGCACCACGTTCTCCTGCCAGGCCAGGGCCGGCCCGTGCCGGTGGAAGGTGAGGCACACCGGCCCGTCGGCCGCCTCGATGCCGGCGGGAAGCCGCAGGTTGAAACCCGTCCCGGTGCATACGGCCGCGCGGGCGCGCACGGGCAGCGGCCGGCCGCCGGCGACCATGGTGACGACCGGCTCGCCCAGCCGCGCGGCGCGCTCGGCGAACGGCCGCCAGTCCGCGGGCGGAGCCGAGCGGCTCGGCAAGCGCGGGCCCTTCGGGGCGGGGTCGGAGGGAGGCGCGACCGGCTCACCGGGATGGGCCCACTCCTCCGGCGGCCCGGACAGGTCGCCCTCAGGCCACCAGACGATCCGCTCGGGGGTGACCTCCACCCAGATGCGGGCGAAGTACCACCCCAGCCGCTTCAGGAGGAACCACGGCATCCCGGCCATGCCGCCCGCGTTCGCGGCCAGCGACTCGCGGACATACCGGTCGGTGCCGGCCTGCAGATCCGCGTCGCGCACGGTCGCCCGGCCCTGGACGAGGACCACGGGCGCCCGGCCGGGGCCCTCGGCGGAGGAGTACAGCAGGGCGACGCGCGGGTTCCTACGGGCCCGCTCCGCCTTGTCCGGGTAGGTGAGGCCGGTGCTGACGTCGAGCGTGCCACCCGCCCCGGCGTAGGGCGCCATGGGCCAGGTGACGGGCCGCCCGTCGCGGGTGAGCGAGGCGTACTCGCACACCACGGCACGTCCGAACAGCTCGGCCGCCTCGCGCGGCCAGGTGGTGACGAGCGCGCCCATCACGCCTCCGGAACGGCGGGCAGAACGGCGGGCAGGGCGGCGGCGGTGCCGTACAGCCGGGTGAACCGGCGCCGGTAGGCGGGCCACCAGAACAGGCGGAACATCAGCCGGGCCGGCCCGGGCAGGTCCGCGAACGCGGTCGCGAGCAGACCGGCGTCCGCGCTGGAGGCGAGCCAGCCGAAGATGACGGGCACCCGGCGGCGGCCGAAGTCGGCCATCGCCTGGCGCTTGTCCGCCTCGATGTCGTCGGCGGTGAGGTGCCGGAGCATCAGCGGCACGGCCGTCCGCTCCTCGTGGTCGAGGTGCTCGCCGACCAGCTCGTGCAGCCGCCGCAGGACGGGCACGCGCTCCGGGATCGGGACCGCGCGGTCGGCGGCGGCCGCCACGAGCGGGTCGAGCACGGCGTGCTCGGCCTCCAGCTCGGCCAGCGCGGCCCCCGCTTCGGGGTCGCGGCCGGCGAGCTTCGGCCACAGGGTGGTGTCCTCGTGCGTGTGGTGGGCGTGGAGCATCTCCAGCACGAGCGTGAGCTGCTCCTCCAGGAGTTCCCGGTGCTCGCCGTCGCGGGGGTCGCGGCACGCCTCGGCGAGGCGGCCGAACTCCGCGCGGAATCCGGCGTGCATCAGCAGGAAACCGGCCAGGTCGTCTTGTGTGATCATCTCTCTGTTCCCTCTCGCCTGTGGGGAACAGCGTGCGTTTCCTGCCCTTATGAGCACTTGTCGAGGGCTTGGCGGGCCCTAGACAGCCAGTAGCCGGCCCCGGCCTGTTCGAGGAGGCGCACCGCGTCCCGCAGCCGCTCGCGCGCCGCCGCCCGGTCGCCGAGCGCCAGCAGCGCCTCGCCCAGATGGCCGTCGTACGCTCCGGTGACCGTGGTGCAGATGCCGTTCACGAGCAGGCCGCCGGAGAACGGCAGGAACAGGTCGTGCACCTCCCGCACGATGTCCGTTTCTCCGAGCCGGATCGCCGTGTGCAGCCGCACCATCATGGCCATCATCCAGGTGTAGTCGCGCGGCGGCGGAGGGGTCTCCCGCAGCAGCCGCCGGGCGCGGTCCCGCTCGACCTCCCCCCGTCCCGACAGCGCGTACGCCAGGAGGTAGACGAACCCGGGCACGCCGGTGCGCCGGACGATCTCCTCCAGCCGTTCCGCCTCCGGGGCGAGCGCGTCCTCCCTGATGAGCGTCTCGTAGCGCTGGGCGAGCATGGCGACCTCGAAGTAGGCGAGGTCGGAGAACGACAGCGTCGCCCTGACCGGCCCGTAGTGGCGGGACGGGTCCGGCATGTCCAGGAACAGGTCGAGCCCCGCGTGCGCGACCGCCGCCTGCATCGCCAGCGTGGGACTGTGCAGCTCGCGCAGCAGCCCGTCGGTCTCCGCGAGCGCCGCGCGGGCGTCCGCCACCCGGCCCTGCTCGGCCAGGTGGGCGGCGACATGGAGCCGCGCGATGGCCTCCAGCTGCGGCGACAGGTCGGGTTCGGCGAGCAGGCGATGCGCGGTCTCGGCTCGCTGGACGATGAAGTCCTGCCCCTGCATGGCGACGAGCCGCAGGTGGAGCACCCGCCGCAGCAGATTCTGGTCCTCCAGGCGCTCGGCCGCCGTGACGGCCTCGGACGAGACCGGATCCACCTCGTCCTCACGGCCGGTCTGGGCGAGCAGGACGGCCCGTACGGCCTGCGCCGTCGCCCACGAGGCCGAGGCGGGAGGCAGCGCGCTCACGGCGCGCTCGATCGACTCCTGCAGGACGGCCACGTCCAGGCCGTAGCGGAACGGGACCCAGACGCCGTGCCCCATGGCGATGTCGGCGGCCCGCACCGCCTTGTCCAGGTCGTCGCCGGCCAGCGCCAGCGCCTGCTCGATCGCCTCGTAGCCCTCGTCGAACCGCCCGGCGGCGTAGCGGCTCTCGGCCAGGCCCACGGCGAGCTCGAACCGCTCGCCCGCGCCCGCCCCGGCGAGCTCGGACACGGCGAGCGCCTCCTGCCAGGAGGTGGCCGCGTCGTCGAGGGCGTGCCTGCGCATGGCCGCCCGCGCCGTGCGGGCGGCGTAGCTCGTCGCCATGCGGGCCGGCTCAGGCCCGAGCTCCGCCGCCGCCAGCCAGTGCCGCGCGATGGTCGCGGCCTGGTCGTCCCGGTCCCCGTACGCGCGGGTGAGCACGCCCGCCAGCCGCGCGTGCACCCCCGCCTGCCACAGGCGGGAGCGGCGCGACAGCAGCGCGTCGGTCACCAGGGCGTGCGCGAACGCGTATCCGCCCAGCCTGTCGCCCGACTCCCGGATCAGGCCCGCCGCCAGCGCGGCGTCCAGCGAGGGCACCAGGTCTCCCAGGCCGCGTCCGGCGACCTCGGCCATGACCGCCGCGTCGAACTCGTCGCCGGCGACCGCGGCCAGCTCCAGCAGGCCGGCCGCCTCCTCTCCCAGCCCGGCCACCCGGTGCAGCACGACGTCGAGCACGCCCTGCGGCAGCTCCTCGCCCGCCCGGGCCAGCTCGGTGAGGAAGAACGGGTTCCCGGCGGTGCGTCCGCGCAGCTCCCCGGCCTTGCGGCTGCCGGGGTCGCGGCCGGACAGCTCCCGTACGAGCGCGCGGACCTCCTCCGTCGCGAGACCGTCGAGTTCCAGCCTGCGGGCGCCGAGCCGGGACAGCGCCGAGAGCGTGGCGGTCAGCGCCGACGCCTCGTGCCGCCGGAAGCTCGCCACGACCAGCAGGCCCGGCCGCGCGGTGGAGGCCACGTGGACCAGCAGGCGCAGCGTCGCGTCGTCGGCCGCGTGGATGTCCTCGAGGACGACGACCACCGCGCCGAGATCGGCCAGGAACGCGCCGACCGCCTCGAAGAAGCGCAGCCGCGCCCCCTGCGCGTCGTACGCCGGGATCGCCTCCACCCCGCCCGACAGGAACGTGCGGACCTCCTCGGGCAGCGCGGCCCCGGGCACGGCGTCCGCGAGATCGCGCAGCACCTGCTCCCACGGCCACAGGGCGGGCGCCGTCTCGTGGTCGGGGCTCGACCCCCACCCCACGGGGACGCCGGCCGTCGCGCGGAACCTCCTGAGCAGGCTCGTCTTGCCGACCCCCGGTTCGCCGTCCAGGAGCACGATCTGCCGGCCCGCGGACGCCGCCTTCGCCGCGCCGGCCAGGAACTCCAGCGCGCTCTCGCGGCCGACGAACGGCCCGTCATCCGCGTGCCGGCCGGGCGCGGGCCGCGTCACGGGCCGCTGCGTCGGTGGCGGGGCGGGCCTCCGCGCCGGAGTCAGCGCGGCGTCCTGGCGCAGGACGGCGGTCTCCAGTTCGCGCAGCCGCGGCCCGGGGTCGATGCCCAGCTCGCCGGCGAGCACCTCGCGCACCCTGCGCAGGCACTCCAGCGCCGCCGCCTGGCGGCCCGACCGGTAGTGGGCCAGCACCAGCATCTCCCACGCCCGTTCCCGCAGCGGGTGGTCGTGGACGAACGGTTCCAGCCGCGCGACGACGTCGGTGTGGCGGCCCAGGTCGAGCAGGGCCTCCGCCAGCCCCTCGACCGCGTCGAGCCTGAGCTGCTCCAGCCGGGCGATCTCCGGCCGCGCCCAGTCCTCGGCGCGCACGTCGGCGTACGCGTCTCCCCGCCACAGGGCGAGCGCCTCGGCGAGGACGGCGACGGCCTCCTCGTTCCGTCCCTCGCCGAGGTGGCCCGACCCCGTGGACACGAGCGCGTCGAAGTCCCGCGTGTCGAGGTCGAGCCCGCCGGTCATCAGGCCGTACCCGTCCACGGCGCTCACGAGGACCGCGGACGGCGTCCGCGCCTTCCGGCCGGGCTCCAGACAACGGCGCAGGTTGGAGACGTACACCTGGATGCTGCCCTGGGCGCTGCCGGGCGGGCTGCCGGACCACAGCCGGTCGGCCAGCAGGTCGGCCGGGAGCACCCGGTCGGCCTGCATCACGAGGAGGGCCAGGAGCGCCCGCTGCTTGGGCGGCCCCAGCGGTACGGCCTGCCCGGCCACGACGAGTTCCATGGGACCGAGGACGTTCAGCCGCACGGGCCAATGGTAGGGACCCGCCTTGAAACGGTCCAGCCGCGCCGTAAGCCGCGAGCCATCACTTTCCCGGCTGATCGGACGGCGGCGGACCGGGCACCGGCGGGAACGGGATCTGCGCCAGGACCGGGAGCAGCCACTCCTCCTCGTCGTCGAGATGCGCCCGCAGCTCCTCCGACATGCGGTCGAGTTCCGCCATGAACCGCCGAGGCTCGGCCGTGCCGATCCCGTCGAGCAGGGCGACCAGCTCGCCCTGGACGCGTGCGATCACCCGGTGCTGCTCGCCGAGGCGGTCGAGGGCGTCGCGCAGGTGCGGGTGCATGTCCGCGAGCGCCGGGAAGACCGCGGCGTCCTCGCCCCGATGATGGAGCTCCAGGCCCTGGCAGAACGCCAGGCAGTGCTGCCGGAGCCGCAACCCGAGCCTTAGATCGCCGCGCTCCGCCCCGCCCGGCCTCGCGGTCCCCGCCTCCCCCGCGCCGCGCGTCTCCTCGTGATGTGCCCGCTCGGCGAAGTGGGCCCCGGCCTCCTCCCGTACGTGCCCGAGCTGGGCGCGCAGCCAGGCATGGATCTCCAGCAGCTTGCCCGCCATGGTGGTGACGTCCTCGGGCACCTCGGCGGGCACCTCCGGGCGCTCCAGCAAGACGACCGGCAGGGTGCGGGCCGTACGGGCCTGGTAGTCGCCGTAGCCGGGCGCTACCCGCACGACGTGCTCGAACAACCGCTCGCGCGCCGCGCCCTCGGCCGGCACCGCGACGGCGTCGAAGACCTCCTCCCCGAGTTCGACCCGTACGGCCGGACGCGCGAGCAGGTTGTGATACCAGGCGGGATGGCGGGGGGCGCCGGCCGCGGACGCGACGACCAGCAGCAGGTCGCCGTCACGGACGTAAGCGAGCGGAACGGTGTGCTCCTTTCCCGACTTCGCGCCGACGGTGGTCAGCAGGAGCAGGTCTCCGCCCTCGAAGGGGCCGCCGACCTTGCCGCCGTTGGCGCGGAACTCGTCGATGACGGACTGGTTGAACGATTCGGACACTGATGAACTCCAAGAGCGTGGGACGAACGAATACAAGGGCGGGCACGGTGCACCGCCGGGCCGCCGGCCGGTCGTCGCGACAGGCGGCAGCGAGCGGGCCCGGGCAGGCCGGGGTGAGGTGCGGTGACGGCGCGTACCGGCATGCCGCTCGGGGCACATCGACACACGGAAAGACCGGCAGGCGGAGATTTCCGTACGCGGCCGGACGGCGAGAACCGCACCGGAGGCACAGGAACGCGGCGGCTCAGCCGCGACGCGCGAGCGCGGAGCGCGGCGTCAGGCGGGAGACGCGGAGTGTGTACTCACGGCGGAGGTCCCTTCACGAAGGTGCGGCCCGGCTGCCGATCGGCCTATCGCTGCCTCCCTGGGGCAGCGTCCGTGTGATCGGCGCCACGCGGCACGCCGATCATTAGAACCGGCGCGATCTCCTCCTGTCAACGCGGTCCGATCACACCCGCGTCTCCAGCGCCGGCTCCACCTCGCCGGGCGCTCCCGGCGTCACACCGGCGATCCGCATACCGCTGGTAGAGGTGCGGAGCGTCGATATCGTCATTTGTCGTGACGGGCCAGACCCGATGCGGATTCGCCCGGCGAGGCTCGCCCCTGACGGCTACGAAGAGAGAAGGCCACATGGCGGATCAGACCACCTCGATCCGGCTCATCCGGGTGGACGACGCCGAGGTCATCGCCGCGCACAAGGCCCGCGACCGGCGGGAGCACGCGCCGTGGGAGCCCGCGCAGCCCGACGGCTTCTACACCACGGCCGGGCAGCAGGCCCGCATCGAGGGGTTGCTCGACGACCACCGCCGGGGTGACCGGTGGCCCGCCGTCATCACGGCCGGCGGCGAGGTCGTCGGCCAGGTGACCGTGAGCACGATCCTGCGCGGCCCCTTCGGCAAGGGCTTCCTCGGCTACTGGGTCGCGACGACCCGCCAGGGCGAGGGGCATGCGACGCGAGCCGTGGCACAGACCCTCACGGTGATGCGCCGGAACCTCGGCCTGCGCCGCGCGGAGGCGCACACGAGACTGGAGAACCTGGCCTCGCAGCACGTGCTGCGCGCCAACGGTTTCCGGCCCTGGGGGATCGCCCACGCGCACATCCTCGTGGACGGCGCATGGCGGGACGAGATCTTCTGGGAACGGCTGCTCGACGAGGAGCCGCCCGTCGCTTGACCCGCGCTTGGCCATTTCCTGGGGCACCAGTTACCCGTCCCCGGCGCGTCGCGTGCCGCCGTACGGCCACGGTCTCGAAACTCACTCTCCGCAACCATCTCGTGGAGGAGGAGTTCGTGGTCACAATCGACCGGCGAGGATTCGCCAAGCTGGCCGGGCTGGGGGCGGTGGCGTCCGTCGCCGGCCCGTCCCTGGGCGCGGCCCCCGCCTCGGCGGCCCGCGCGCCGTACGCGGGAGAGCGCCGGCAGACCTGTCTTCGGGTGGCGCGTGATCTCCTGCTCGTCGGGGAGGACGGCACCGACCTCAAGCACCGGTATCTCCAGGTGCTGATCGACAAGGGTCTCCCCCGGGCCCGTACGCCCAAGAGGGTCCTGGTTGTGGGCGCCGGCATCTCCGGGCTCGTGGCCGCCACGCTGCTCAAGCAGGCGGGGCACCGGGTCACCGTCATCGAGGCCAACGGCAACCGGATCGGCGGCCGGATCAAGACCTTCCGCTCGGGGTTCCGCGACCGGCGCCAGTACGCCGAGGCGGGGGCGATGCGCATCCCCGACTTCCATCCGCTGACGCTGGCGCTGATCGACAAGCTGGGGATCACCCGCCGCCCCTTCTACAACGTCGACGTGACGCCCGGCGTCCTGCCCAAGGGACCGGTGCCGCCGGTCGTCTACACCTCGCGGCAGGGACAGGTGTGGCGCTCCGGCCCGCCGAAGGGCGACTTCACCGCCCCGCCGCGGATGAACCACACGTTCATCCACGTGAACGGCGTCACCCAGCGGAGGGACGAGTACGCCGCGGACCCGCGCAGGGTCAACGCCACGTTCGGGCTCAAGGACGGCCGGACCGCGGCCCGGATCCTCGACGAGGCGCTCGACCCGGCGAGGGACTACTTCTCCGTGGTCCGGGGCGGCAAGCGGGCCGACAAGCCGCTGCCGGAACTGGTGGACGGCTGGGCCCGGCTGCTGAACGACTTCGACGGCTACTCGATGTACGCCTACCTGAAGGAGCACGCGAAGCTGGGCGACGAGGCGATCGACGCCATCGGCACGCTGGAGAACCTCACCTCCCGCCTGCCGCTGTCGTTCATGCACACGTTCCTCACCCGCAGCCTCGTCAACCCCGACGTGACCTACTGGGAGATGACCGGCGGCAGCGGATCGCTGCCGTACGCGCTGGAGCCCGGGCTGCGCGACGAGATCCGCATGGACCGCAGGGCCATGCGGATCGACACCTCCGGCCGGGGCGTGCGAATCTCGACCGTCAGCGAGGCGGGCAGCACGGAGGACGAGTTCACCCGGCAGGGGCGGCGCGAGACGTTCGAGGGCGACGTCGCGATCATCACGGTGCCGTTCTCCGCGTTACGCCACGTCGAGATCGCACCGGCCCTGTCCTACGCCAAGCGCCGCTCGATCATGGAGTTGCACTACGACTCCGCGACGAAGGTGCTGCTGGAGTTCGGCAGGCGCTGGTGGGAGTTCACCGAGGAGGACTGGAAGCGCGAACTCGGCGGCCGTTACCGCCCCGGGCCGCTGACGCATGTGACGGGCGGCGGATCGGTCTGCGACAACGCCAACCGGTTCATGTACTTCCCCTCGCATCCGGTGCCCGGCAGCGAGGGCGGGGTCGTGCTGGCCAGCTATTCGTGGGCCGACGACGCGACCCGCTGGGACTCCATGGACGACGAGGAGCGGTACGGCTACGCGCTGCGCGGGCTGCAGGAGGTGCACGGCGACCGCATCGCGGAGTTCTACACCGGCCACGGCCAGACCCAGAGCTGGATGCGCAACCGCTACGCCTTCGGCGAGGCCGCGGTCTTCACCCCCGGCCAGATGACCGAGATCCACCCCGCTATCGCCGTCCCCGAAGGCCCGCTGCACTTCGCCGGGGAGCACACCTCGCTCAAGCACTCCTGGATCGAGGGCGCCCTGGAGTCCGCCGTACGCGTGGCCCTGGAGGTCAACGCCTGACCCGCTCGGCCCGCGGGCCCCTGCCGCCGGGGGCCCGCGGATATCCAGACAATCACAACGCCCGGTGTTAGCTTCGGGCGGTAGCCGAACCGCCACGTCTGGAGCCGTATGGGAAACAAGCCCCTCTCGTACACCGACGCGGTGAAGCTGCTGGGCGGGAGCAGCCGGGTGATCACCGCGCTGAGCCGGCTCGCGGGGGGCACCCTGACGGTCGCCTCCGCCGGTGGGAGCGACGTGGCGCTGAGCCTGTTCGACCTCAAGGGCGAGGTGGACCAGCTGAGCCAGAGCCTGTTCGCCACCCTGCGCGACCGGGTCCGCGGGCTGAGCAGGTTCCGGCGCACGGAACTCATCGAGGCCGCGCACGCCGTGGTCGTGGCGGCCGCCTTCTTCAGCGCACTGGACGACCTGGACGACGAGATCCTCACCGCGCTGAACACGGCGTCCCTGGAGTTGACCCGGGACGAACAGGTGGCACTCGCCGGTGGGGGCGGCCTCGCGGCGGGGCGCAAGGGTTTGGCGAATCTCGCCCTGAGGCTGACGACGGCGAACGGAAAACCCGGCCTGGTGATCGAGCCGACCGGCGAGGAGAGCCGGCTCGTGGCCTTCTACGAGGAACTGACGGACCGCCTCCTCCACTTCGCGTCCGGCACCGCGGTCTGGGACGCGAGGGATGAGACACAGCGCGCTCGCTGGACCGACGTCCTCAGCCGGAACCTGCCGTCGACCGCTCTCGGATGGTACGAGGAGCATCTGCGTAAGCTCGCGAGCGAGTTTCCCGAGGTGGCGTTCTGGGCCCACCGCCTGGGCATGCGGTCCATCCTGGACGAGCTACACAAAGCGCACCGAGACAGCAGGGAGCAGACCGCCACTCTGCACGCTCTCACGAGCATCATCGGCAGGATCGGGCAGGGACGCGATCCCAGCCGTGTCCGGGAAGATCTGGTCAGGCGTTATCGGCGCCAATTGGACGCGCCGGTGGCGAGGGCGGAGACGGTTCCGGAGGCGGTGACCCTACCGACGCTGCGTCAGATCTACATCAATCCGTCGTATCGCAGCCTGCCGACGAGAGGCAGGTCCGCCGCCCCCGACAGGTGGATCAGCGAGGGCTCGTGGCAGGAGGAGGAACGCCGCGACGACCTGTGGGCGTTCCTCATGGACCACCTCATGTCCACTCCGGCCGCCGACACTCCGCTGGTCGTGCTCGGCCAGCCCGGTGCCGGGAAGTCGCTGTTCACGCAGGTGCTGGCCGCGGAGCTGGATCCCGCCGACTTCCTGGTCGTACGCGTGGAGCTCCGGGCGGTCCCCTCCGACGCCGAGATCCAGCGGCAGATCGAGGTGGCGATGAACAGCCTGACGGGCACCACCTTGTCCTGGCCGGAGTTCACCGCCGAATCGGGCACCGCGCAGCCGGTGATCCTGCTCGACGGGTTCGACGAGCTTCTCCAGGCGAGCGGGGTGAGCCACTACGACTTCCTGGAGCGGGTGCAGGCCTTCCAGCGGCGTGAGGCGGAGCTCGACCGCCCGGTCGCGGTGATCGTCACCAGCCGGACCGCCGTCGCCGACCAGGTGCGCTATCCCGAAGGCACAGTCGTCGTCCGGCTGGAGAACTTCGACGACGACCAGGTCGGGCGCTGGCTGGCCACCTGGAACGACGCGAACCCGGCGACTCCCCTCACCCCGGGAGCGGCACTGGCACAGGGAGAACTGTGCCGGCAGCCCCTGCTGCTCTTCATGCTCGCGTTGTTCCACTCGGGCGGAGGCGCCCTCACGCCGGGGATCGGCCAGGCGCAGCTGTACGAGCGCCTCTTCACCCGGTTCGCCGAACGGGACGTCGGCAAGCTCGACGACTCCCTGCCGGACCACGAACGACGACGAGCGGTCGCGCGGGAACTGGACCGGTTGTCCGCGGTCGCCTTCTCCATGTTCAACCGGGGCCGGCAGACCGTCACGGACAAGGAACTCGTCGCGGACTTCGCCGTCCTGCCCATCGGAGGCGGATCATCGTACGCCTCGGGGTCGATCGGCACACCATCCGGTGAGCTACGGAGGGCCGCCGCGCTGGACGTCGCGCAGCGCCTCGCCGGCCGTTTCTTCTTCCGCCTGTTCGTCCAGCAGGCCCAGGCGGTCTACGGGCAGGAGAGCACGCGTAAGACGTACGAGTTCCTCCACGCCTCCTTCGGGGAGTTCCTGGTCGCGCGCTGGGTCGTCGGCGAGGTCCGCCGCCTCGCGCGCCGGGCCAGAGAGGCCGCCGACGACCCCTGTCCGCCTCCCCCTGACGACGCGCTGCTGAACGCGCTCCTGTCGAAGGCGGTGATCAGCACGCGCGAGCAGCGGATCCTGGGTTTCGTCCACGACCTGCTCGGCGGTCTGGACGGCGAGGAGCCGGCCGAGCTGCGTGCCGTCCTCTGCGTCCTGTTCCGGCGGTGCCTGCGGACGAGGGGACGGGGCGGCTACGACGAATACCGGCCCGTGGAGCTGAGCGCCCCGGCGGAGTACGCGGTCTACAGCGCCAATCTGGTGCTCCTGCTCCTGCTCGTCTCGGCGGCACAGGCGGCACAGACCGGAGACGGTGCCGCCGCCCTGCCGCTGAGCGAGCTGTACGCCTCCGCCCCTCCACGCTCGGCCGAGGATCGCCGTGCGGCATGGCGATCGACCACGCGTCTGTGGCACTCGCAGCTCACTGGCAACGAGTGGGACAGCATCGTGCGGGTGATCCGCGTCGACCTGCCGGGCGCGGACGCCCAGGAAGTGCTGATCGGTCTCTGGGACGACGAGGACGACGCCGCCGACGACAGGGACCGGTCGCTGCCCCTTGCGACGGAACTGTTCCTGTCGGCGCAGGACATCAGGATCCCCAGAGGAAACGCGATCGTCCAGGCAACCCGGGAGGCGACGATGCTCGACTCCCGTCGCTACCGGGACGCCTGCTCGACCCTGCTACCGTACGCCGCCCTCCTTCCCTTCAGCGACGACGACGTGCTGCTGGGGCGCAGGTCGGCGGCGATGATGAAACTGCTGCTCACGCCACCCGGGAAAATCCGCGCCCAAACGTACGGCTATCTGTTCGCCGTCTTGACGCACCACGATGTGGCACCAGACGTCAGCGTCTCCGTCGAGCACGCCCGCCTCGTTCTCGCGCTGCTACGCACTCATGCCGACCGCATTCCCACACAGATGCTGAGAGACCTGTGCGGCCGGATGAGGGTATACCGGTGGGCGAACATGACCGCCTTCCTGGACGTGCACGCGAAACTGCGGACGTCCTACTCTGGGGAGCTTGAGTCCGCCGGTACGCCGTTCGCTAGTGGTCTGTTCACGACGCTCGGCCTCTTCGACCTCCTCGACCTTCGGGCGAGCGGCTACATCCTCGTGCCTCCGGTCAGCGACGAATCCGCCGCGGACCTCATCGACAGGCTGCTCGACGTGCTGAAGCTCGACGGTCGCTTCTCCCTGTGGAGGAGGGACGTTCCGGATGTCGACGCCCTGCTGGGCCTGGCGATCTGGACCAACTGTGTGGAGCGCGGTCTCCTGGGCGGGAATTTCCGGCCGATCGCTCTCAGCCGGCGCCAGTTCGACGTGTTGCAGACCGCCGCCCCCGGCTTCGTGACGCGCACCCGATCCCTGGCGGAGGAACAGGGTCTGCCCGATCCTTTTGACGTCGATTGGACGTGAGCCCGACGACTACCCGGCCGGCGCTCCGGGGCCGGGCTCGATCTCGGCTCTGGCCGAGTCGCGGCAACCGGTGAAACCTGGCCGAGGGCACCGTGAAACCCGGGCCGCCGACAGTGATGGCATGAGCATCACAGAATTCCGACCCTCCGGAGGCGGCCCGGCCCCGGCCGGGGGCACCGATCTGGCCGTACGGGTGCGAGGGCTCGTGAAGACGTTCGGCGAGCACCGCGCCGTCGACGGCATCGACCTCGACGTGCGTTCGGGCGAGATCTTCGGCGTCCTCGGCCCGAACGGCGCCGGGAAGACCACAACACTGCGCATGCTGGCCACCCTGCTGAAGATCGACGAGGGCCGCGCCGAGATCTTCGGGGTCGACGTGGCCGGCAACCCGCACGTGATCCGGCAGCTGGTCGGCGTCACGGGGCAGTACGCGTCGGTCGACGAGAACCTGACCGCCCGCGAGAACCTCTGGCTCTTCAGCCGCCTGCAGGGCGTCGCCGGGCCGCGCGCGCGGAGCATCTCCACCGAGCTGCTGGGTCAGTTCGGCCTGGAGGACGCCGCCGACAAACCGATCTCGCAGTTCTCCGGCGGCATGCGCCGGCGTCTCGACCTGGCGGCCAGCCTGATCACCAGGCCACCGCTGATCTTCCTCGACGAGCCGACCACCGGTCTCGACCCGCGTACGCGCGGCCAGATGTGGGACACCATCCGCGGTCTGGTCGCGGACGGCTGCACGGTGCTGCTGACCACGCAGTATCTGGACGAGGCCGACCAGCTCGCCGACCGCGTCGCCGTCATCGACCACGGCCGCAAGGTGGCCGAGGGCACCCCCGACGAACTGAAGACCGCCGTCGGCGACTCCACCCTCCAGTTGCTGCTCGCCGATCCGGGCGAGGTGCCCACGGCCGTGGAGGTCGTACGGCGCGTCCTCGGCTCCGAGCCGGTCCTCAGCCCGGAGAAGGGCCGTCTCAACGTCCCCCTCGACCAGGCCGACCTCGCCGCGGACGTACTGATCGCGCTGCGCTCCGCCGGGGTGTCGATCACCTCGGTGAGCGTGGACAAGCCCAGCCTGGACGAGGTGTTCCTGGCCCTCACCGGCCACGAGACGGACGGGGACGACGAGAAGCGCACGAAGGAGAACCGATGAGCACCGTGATCGCACCCTCCCGCGAGGTGGTCCGGGCCGCCGAGCGCGTGGCGTCCGCCCGGACGCGCGTCTCCATCAGGGAGACGCTCGGCCAGACCCTGATGATGGCGTGGCGGGCGCTCAAGAAGATGCGCCGCAACCCGGAGCAGTTCTTCGACGTGGCGCTCCAGCCGCTCCTGTTCACCGCGATGTTCGCCTTCATCTTCGGCGGCGCCATCGCCGGCGACGTGGCGAGCTATCTCCCTCTGATGATCCCCGGCATCGTCGCCCAGACGGTGCTGACGACGTGCATGGCCACGGGCACCCAGCTCCGCGAGGACATGGAGAAGGGAGTCTTCGACCGGTTCAAGTCGCTGCCGATCGCCCGGATCGCGCCGCTCGCCGGCCCGATGGTGGCCGACCTGCTGCGCTACACGATCGCGGCCACGCTGACCTTCGCCATGGGGCTGGTGATGGGCTACCGCCCGGAGGGCGGGCCGGCCGGAGTGCTCGCCGCGATCCTGCTGGCGGTCGTCACGGGCTGGTCGCTCGCGTGGGCCTTCACCTGGGTCGGCACGATCGCCCGGAGCGCCCAGGCCGTGCAGGGCATCTCGATGATGATCCTGTTCCCGCTGACGTTCCTGTCGAACGCGTTCGTCCCGGTCGAGACGCTGCCCGGCTGGCTGGCCGCGTTCGTCCGGGTCAACCCGGTCTCACACCTGGTCACGGCCACCCGCGACCTCGCCAACCACGCAGTCGTCAGCGGAGAGGTGGGCTGGACGCTCCTCGCGTGCGCCGTCGTCATCGCGATCTTCGCGCCGTTGTCGGTGCGGAGCTACAAGCGGCACATGTGACGCCCGTCCGTCCTGGCCGAAGACCTGCTCCACGAGGCGCCGCGCCTCGGGGAGCAGGTCCGCGCCGCGCCGGTCGCCGTACGCGGCCCTGACGGCGGCGAGCGTCCCGGGCGCGGCCCGTTCGGCGTACGGCTCGATCCGTTCGAAGGACATGCTGGGCATGCTGTTGTGGTACGTGAACCGCTCGGCCAGCACCAGCAGCCCGATCGCCTCGCGGGGAGTCATCGCTCCCCGCAGCAGCCCCCAGGCGCCGAGCGAGAAGAGCACCGTGCCGCACAGCGGGAAGTCGAAGGCGGGGTCGTCCACGGACCACAGGGCGGGGCCCCAGGTGTCGGAGAACGAACCCCCCGGGGCCAGCGGGTTGTGGCTCCGGGCGACGGAGAACAGCGTCTCACCGTACCCGGCGTCCTCCGGCGAGGCGTGGTACGCGTACGCCGTGAGGGCGACCGACACCGCGACGACCACCCACGGCGTCTCCGCCGGCTGGCTGCTCTTCGGCAGGCGCAGATCACGCGCCCGCTCGACGGCCAGGCGATACTCCCGGAGAGCCGCGGCCGTCTCGCCGCGGGTGAGGGCGAGCTCGGCCGAGCACATCGAGGCGATCGCCGACACTCCGAGCACCGCCTCACCGGCGTTGATCCGGGTGATCTCGGCGAGCTGGGCCTCGGCGGTGGCGAGATCGCCGTCGGCGAGGGCGGCGACCAGCAGCACCGTACGGAGCTGGCTCTCGTCCTCGGTCGCCGCGAGCCGGTGCAACACCGGAAGGGCGGTCAGCGCGTGCCCGACCGCCCCCCGGTGGTCGCCGCGCCGCATCACCAGGTGGGCGAGCGCGGTGTGCAGGATCGCGGCGAGCCACGGCCCGTCGTCCTCGGGCAGCATCGCCAGGGTCCGCTCGGCGGCCTCGATCGCCCCGGCCACGTCTCCCGCGTTCTCCAGGATGTAAACGCTCATCTGCGTCGCCATGGAGGCGACGTGCGGGTCGGGGCTCCGGCGCAGCTCCACCAGCCGGCGGTGTATCTCGGGCCCGTCGCCCAGGTGACACGCGAACAGCACCGTGACCATCGCCACCAGCCGGGGGTCCGTCGTGGCGCTGACGGGCAGC
This sequence comes from Microbispora cellulosiformans, assembly GCF_008728085.1. Taxonomy (NCBI): domain Bacteria; kingdom Bacillati; phylum Actinomycetota; class Actinomycetes; order Streptosporangiales; family Streptosporangiaceae; genus Microbispora; species Microbispora cellulosiformans. The sequence goes on from NZ_VYTZ01000001.1 coordinate 850,532, forward strand.
CTCTGGAGGAGGTCGCGCACCGGCTCGGCCCGGCGATCGGTGACCATGCTGTTCATGAGGGTGAGCAGCATGGCGCCCCTGGTCACCTCGACGAGGTGGGGGGGCGGCGTCCAGGCGGTGACCACCTCACAGATCGCGTCCAGGTGGACGAGAAGCCGGGAGTGGTCGCCGCGGATCGACCACAGCGCCCCGAGGCCGGCCAGCAACTGGATCGCCGCGGCCGGGTCGGCCTCGGCGAGGGCCTGCCGGAACAGATCGGCGAGGTTGCCCTCCTCCGCCCGCATCGCGTCGACCGCCGTGAACTGGGCCGCGGCGAACATCACGCGGCCGTGTTCCACGGCGTACGCCGTCGCCCAGGCCCGTTGCGCCTCCCGAGCGTCCGCCTCCTCACCGGCCTCCCGCAGCCGCATCCGCCCGAACTCCCTGACGGTCTCCAGCATCCGGTAGCGCAGGCCGTGCGGCGTCTCGGTGAGGCTCAGCATCGACTGCTCGGTCAGCGCGGCGAGGACGTGCAGGGCGTCCGGGCCGAGCACCTCTTCGGCCGTGGCCAGCGTGAAGCCGTCGCCGAACAGCGACAACCTCCGCAGCGCCCGCCGTTCCGGCTCGTCGAGCAGGTTCCACGACCAGTCGATCACCGCGAGCAGCGTCTGGTGCCGGTCCGGAGCCGTACGGTTCCCGCCGCGCAGCAGGGCGAACCGGTCCGCCAGCCGCCGCGCGATCTCCTCCACCGACATCACCCGCACCCTGGCCGCGGCGAGCTCGATCGCGAGCGGCAGCCCGTCGAGGCGGGCGACGATCTCCTCGGCCACGCCGTCGTCGATCCGTACGCCGGGGCGGGCGGCGGTGGCGCGCTGGCGGAACAACGCGACCGCCTCGGGCGCGGGCAGCGCGCCGAGCGGATAGGCGCGTTCGGCCGGGATCGACAGGGCGGCGCGCGAGGTGGTGAGCACCCGCAGGTCGCGGGTCGTCACGGTCAGGAAGCCCACCAGGTCGGCGACGGCCTCGATCACGTGCTCGCAGTTGTCCAGGATGAGCAGCGCCGGGGCCTGGTCGAGATGCCGGGCGATCCGGGCACGGATGTCGGAGCGCTGCTCGGCGGTCAGGGCACGTCGCCCGCTGACCGAGTCGCGGACCCCGAGCGCCGAGCCGACCTCGCCCACCACACCCTCGGGCGAGGAGACGCCGACGAGCTCGACGAAGTGCGCGACGGGCTGCGCGGCGTTCCGGCCGACGACGTGGGCCAGCCGCGTCTTGCCCAGCCCTCCGGGGCCGATGATGGAGACCACCCGGTTGGTCCGGAGCAGGGCGTGCACCGCGCGGATGTCGCCGTCCCGGCCCAGCAGCGAGGAACCGTCGAACAGGATGCCCTCACGCACCGGCCGGTCGGCGGCCAGGAGTTCGGCGTACACGCGGGTCAGCTCGGGCCCGGGCTCCGCGCCGAGCCGCTCCACCACGGCCGCGCGATACCGCTCGTAGCGCTCCAGCGCGGCGGCGGCGCCCCGTACGGCGGCCTCGCTGCGCAGCAGGCAGGCGAGCAGTTCCTCGTCGTGCGGCCGGTCGGCGGCGGCCTCCTCCAGCAGCGGCAGCGCGCCCTCGTGGGCGCCGCTCCGGCCACGGGCGATCGCCGCCACCCGCCGCGCCTCGGCCGCCCACCCCGCCGCGACGCCCCTGAGCTCCGCGAGCGGGCCCGTCGCGCCGTCCGAACCGATCTTCCCGAGATCGATCGCCTCCTCGGCGCGGCGGCGCGCGAGCGCCACGTCGTCCTCTCCCAGCGCGACGCGTGCCTGCTCCACCAGCGCGGCGAGCAGCAGCGCGTCCACCTCGTCGACGGCGAGCCCGAGCCGGTAACCGCGCGGGACCCGGACCACCACATCGGCGTGGGTCGCCGCCCTGGTCCGCGACACGACCACCTGCAGCGCCTTCGCCGGATTGGCCGGCGCCTCCTCAGGCCACAGCTCCTCGATCAGGCGCTCGTCGCCGACCCCCGCGCGTCCGTGCATGGCGAGCACGGCCAGCAGGGTCTGCGCACGGAAGCCGACCACGCGCGCACCCCGCCAGCGGACGCCGTCGAGCAGGACAAGTTCAGGGGACACACCTTCAGCTTACGGACGAGCCCCCCGTCACGAGCGTGCCCACGCATCTCGGGCAGGACTCGGTCTCCTGTCATCCGGTCAGGTGTCGCACGAGTCGCAGACGCCGGTTGACGGAAGCTGCATGGAGCAGCGGAGACAGATCCGCGGAGGTCTCTCAGGGCGTCGGCGATCGACGGCTGCCTGGAGTCGTGGGGCGAGCGCGGGAACGCCACCGTCAGGAGGAAGCGTCGCGCAGAAGCGCTGATAGCAGGCTAACCGGGAGCGTGCGGCGTGTTTCTCGCGTTCTATGACATCGTCCACCGGCGGCTCTCCGGCTATCTCAAGAACTTCCTTGTAGCCCTCCCCCACCATGCCGTCATCGGTGTGCACCACGAGAGCGGTGAGCGGCGGGTCTCCGCGGCGTTGAGCTTCCCGAACCACCTTGCTGAGGACGGTTCCGATCCAGTTGTGCAGCAGAGTCGTCGTGCGGATTCCGGTGCTCTCCTGGATCTTCTCGGCGAGCTCCTTGTAGGTGATGAGCGCGTGATACGTGCGCGCCACTTCGACGAGCACGGGGTAGGCCGCAGCCGCCCACAACTCCCGCGCCTCCGCCGCCGTCACGGAACCGCCGTCGGATACGCGCCAATAGCCACGCTGTGCCATGCCCAGCCCATCCTGCGTCCGGTCGTTCAGTGGTGATCGACACCCTCCAGCGCCATACTTCCCCAGGCCCGCCCTCCACACCACCGAAGCGCTGGGCTCGACAGATCGCGGCCGGTGTTCACGGCTCTATCTCTGATCGAGTACGCGTGTCATCCAGATCGTGTTGCCGCGTTCGGCGTCCTCGGTGACGCGGTCGCTTCGGTGGAAACCGAGCTTCTCGAGGACGCGGAACGAGGGTGCGTTCCACTCCCGCACAGTCGCCCAGAGCCGTCCGCGTCCTGTTCGCGCCACGGCTTCCATGACCGCACGGGCGGCTTCCGTCGCATAGCCATGGCCGTGAGCTCGTCGTGCCAGCTCGTACGCGATCTCGGGTTCGTCGAAGGTCGCCTGGCCGACGGTCAGTCCGCAGTACCCGATGAACTCACCGGTGTCCCGCAGCTCGATCGGCAGCAACCCGAGCCCCGGATCCGCCATCAGCGGATTGCCGAGGAGCCGGCCGCGCATCTCCTCGAGCGTCGGGCGTCCCTCGGCGTCGATCCGCCGTAGCGCTGTGGGACCCCGCTCAAGCCACAACCCGCGGTAGTCCTCGGCATCCGACGGCGCCCACCGCCGCAACCGCAGCCGCTCGGTCACCAGCTCGGCCGGTAGATCCGTATAGATCCCCACCCGGCCAACCTAACCCGTGCAGACCAGAGATTGGCGGGGAAAGTTTCAGGGCCTGTCCGGCATCGCCGCAGGTCGCCTCTTAGGGAAACAGCGAAGGAGAAGATGAACTGTACGGATATCGCCCGCGCTGTGATGCTTCGCAGTGGAAGTCCGGCACGAGATTCGCTCCAAGGAGGGTAAGTGCGGAAAATCAAATCATTGGCCGTCGCCGGCGCATTGATCAGTGGGCTGACGGTCGTCGCGAACGCCGCCCCCGCGCACGCCGACACACTTCGCAACGTCTACTACTCCTCCTCCGACTGCTACCGGTACGGGGACTACGGCGTCCAGAACCACATGTGGACCTGGTACCACTGCGATTACCAGTACAACTTCTGGTTCCTCTGGAGCGTCCCGTAAAAGGTCCTCCAGCGCCGTGACCGGATCCGAGGTTCACTGATCGCCGGGCGGAACGGATTCCGCCCGGCGATCAGCTTGTTCAGACCATGCTCATCGAATGGTGACCCGGTCGCCGGCCGGTGCGCTGACCGGCGAGTTCTTCACCAGATAGGTGGCCAGGGCCCCCCTGTCGTCCGGGCCGCCGCGATAGACGCTGGTGACTCCGGGCCATCGGGGGAAACCTTCGTAGCCGCCCACCAGGACGTAGTTGGCCGCGACTCTGATGACCTGGTCGTCGGCCACCGGAACGCCGTTCAACGTCATCTCGGTGACCGCGCCGCCCTCCAGCGTGTAGCGGAGCGAGGACGACGGCGTGAGCACCCAGCCCTGCGCGTTCGGGTAGGCGAGGACGGACTTCAGCGCGGCGCCGGTGACCTCCCACACGTCCACCGCGAACCCGGCCGGAAGCGTCGCGAACACCTCCTCGTAGGTGACCGGGCCCGCGTCGAGGTCCAGGTGGAATCCGTACCTGCTGACCAGGGCCGCCTCCGCGCCCGACCGGGCCTGAACCGCGGCGAGGTTGGCATCGGCGACCAGTTCGGCCAGCGGGCCGCCACTGGGCGTCCGGACGATGGGCTCGGAGGTCTCACCGAAGGTCTCGTCCGCGCCGGGCATACCGCACTCGAAGTAGTAGAGCTTGTCGGACATCAGACCGTCGGGCTGCCTGAGCTCGATCTGGACCGACGTATGACCCGATGGATCCGTCTCGTAGTCCCATTCCCAGTCGATAGTCGCGAGCAGGGCGGTGAAGCTGCCGTTGTGCCTGGTGGGGGATTTCAGGTTCTTCCATTGCTCGGTGCCGACGACGCGGTATTGGATGAGCTGCAGACCCGGAGGGAGTCCTTCGAAGGTCCCGTAGACATTGAAGGTGACCGGGCACTTCGTCGCAGTGGTTCGCTCGAATGAGAGAGTGAGTTTCCGCACCGTATTGCCGGCCGATGCGAGTGGGGCGGAAGCCGTCCCGGAAAAGGATCGCGGGGGTGCGGCTTGCGCAGAGGGAACGAAAGCACCGAACACGAGGACCGCGATGCCCGCCAGCCCTGCGATCCGACGCCCGGCCCTACTGAGTAATCCCACAGTTTTCCCATCTGTCGATGAGGACAAGGACGAGCAGACACTAGCCACGCCGACCGACAATTCCGCGCGCCGAATTAGTTGACGCCGTACGACACGACCGTCGTGCTGATGTCCCCGCACCACACGGGCGTCATGGGGCGCCCGGAGACCGCCACCGGCGCCCGGTCCGCAGGCACCGACCGCCACCGCATCGTCGACCGGCTGCTCGCCCGCTCCAGCCTCAACCAGCTGTGGACCACCGATCGAATGTGATCGCTTTTGTTGATGAAAGTTTCACCAGCATGTGCGATTCACCACCGGTGATGCGAGTCGCTCCTCCCTCTGCCCGCCCAAATCGCGGACCGGTCCGGACAGGGGGTCTGGCGCGCCACTGACACCGCCTGCAGGACCGCGACAGGCGAAAGGCGACCGGCACGACGGCGGAGGAACCGGCACCTGACCTGGAAGAACGGACCCACGAGCGACCAGATCCCGCCGTACGCCCGACCGGCGGCGTCCCACCGCGACCCACGGGAGGCCCACCGCACCGCGGAAAGATCACCCGGCATCGCGCCGCCGGGTGAGTGAAGGGGTGCCTCCCCGCACTCCATCGACTGTTGCCAGAAACCTCTGTTAATGCGACATTACCCCCACACATCACTCGGCATACGTCATACGTTACTGCGACCAATGAGCCACCTGCGGGGCACACCCCGAGGAGTTCTCTCACGGCGGGGTTATTACGCGGTGAAAATCTGCTCGGAATCAGCGAAAGGAACAGAGCGTGAAGTCAGCCCTGTCCACCACTGGGAAGGCGTTAGCAGCGCTCGCGGTGTTCGTCGCCGCTGCACTGCTGCCGGTCTTCGCAGGTAGTACCCCGGCCTCGGCGGCGACCCAGGCCACCTACTACGTCGCCCCCGACGGCAACGACGCCAACCCCGGAACGATCACGTCACCGTTCAGGACACTGCAGCGCGCGAGGGACGTCGTCCGCACGGTGAACGCCAACATGACGGGTGACATCTTCGTTTATCTCCGTGGGGGCACCTATTCGGTCAGCAGCACCATCGACTTCACGCCCGCCGACTCCGGCACGAATGGCTATCGGGTCACATACGCCGCGTACCAGAACGAGACGCCGGTCCTCACCGGAGGCGTCCAGGTGACCGGATGGACGCAGCACAGCGGCAACATCTGGAAAGCCCCGCTGAATCGCAGCAACAAGCTCCGTGCGCTCTATGTCAACGACAAGCGAGCGTTCATGGCCTCGAAGACGATGAACTCGGCGGGATGCTACGGCACCTACACCATCACGGCGGGACAGGCGTCCTGGGCGTGGGAATCCGGTTCGCAGTGCGCGGGAGCGAAGTACAGCCTGAACGACTTTCCCGCCGTCGCCGCCAATCAGGACGACATCGAGATAGAGACCGCGACGACCTGGACCACGGCCATCGTGGGCGTCAGGCAGGTCACCACCGAGGGCTCGAACCGTATAGCCCTGTTCCAGCAGCCGGGAGCGGCCATCGCCCAGGGCGCCTTCAACGGCAACGCCCAGGTCGGCGGCAGCCACAAGGTCATGAACGCTTATGAGTTCCTGGACGCGCCGGGCGAGTTCTACTTCGACAAGACGAGCCGGACGTTGTACTACTACAAATCGGGCTCGGAAGACATGACGACCGCGTCGGTCTGGGCGCCGAACAACGTGTCCACCCTTCTCAGGGTCGCCGGCACCTCCACGAGCAGCCGCGCCCGGAACATCACGTTCTCCGGCCTGACGGTCCAGCACTCCGACTGGAACCTGTTCAACGTGGCCGGCTCGGTGCTCAAGCAGGCCCAGCAGGGCAACCTCGGCGCCATCGCGTACGCCAAGCAGAACTTCCACGCCTACTACTACCGCAACGTCGACCTGGCGCCCGGCATGATCCAGCTCGAGAACGCCGACGGGCTCGTCCTGCAGAACAACCGGATCCAGCACACCGGCGTCGACGGAATCACCCTGGCCAACGACGTGGTGAACACGCAGCTGATCGGGAACTACACCAACGACATCGCCGGATCCGCCATCTCCGTGGGCCATCCCCAGCATGTCTACATCGGCGACTACACCTCGACGAACCGCGAGAAGTATCCCGTCCAGGTCGAAGGCGCGCCCAAGAACATCGAGATCAAGAACAACTACATCTACGACAGCGCCGTGTTGTTCAACGGGCACAGCCCGATCTCGGCCTACTTCGCCGACACCCTGTCCATCCAGCACAACCGCATCGAGAAGACCCCGTGGTCCGGCATCACGCTCGGCTGGGGGTGGTGGAACTTCGACGGGTCGTCAGGCTCGATCGCGCCCAACCGGCCGACCACCACGGCGAAGAACAACACCATCAGCTACAACCACATCATCGACACGGTGCAGCGGCTGAGCGACACGGCGCCCATCTACACGCTGGGCAACCAGCCGGGAACCACGATCACCAACAACTACCTGCAGGGCGTCCCGTCCGGTCACAAGTACGGACTCCACCCGGACGAGGGCTCGGGGAACATGACGTTCCGCGACAACGTCCTGAGCGTGGACAAGAACGTCACGTGGCTCATCAACTCCGACGACTTCGGGCGTAAGCACGACCTGAGCATCACGCAGACCTACGGCCCCATCAACAAGGTCTCCAACAAGAACCTGCCGAACAGCACGGTCCAGGACATCCTCGTGTACTCCGACTATGTCTGGCCGTCGCAGGCCTACGGCATCGCCGTGAACTCCGGGCTCGAGGACGCGTACCGGAACATCGTCCCGCAGAGCAATCTCTCCCTGCCGGATTACGTCCTGCCCGCCAGCACGTTCGTCGCCGCCGGGGTGACCTCGATCCCCATCCGGAGCGCCGGCGACGCGAGCAAGACCGTCTGGCTGGCTCCCTCGGGCACGACGTCCTTCACCGCCGGCGCCACGATGACCAGGGCGGACGGAACCGCGACCTCCATCGCCGTTCCGACGACGAACGGTGAATACCGGCTCTACGTCGTGGACGCCCAGGGAAATCGATCGGCTGAGTCGAAGTCGCTCGTCAGGCAAGGAAACGGCGGCGGGAACGGCCAGCAGAGCGGCACGATCGTGGGCACTCAGTCGGGCCGGTGTGTGGACGTCAGTGGCGGCACGGCGACCAACGGCGCTCAGGCGCAGCTGTGGGACTGCAACGGACAGACCAACCAGCGGTGGACGTACACGTCGGGCAAGCAGCTGCAGGTGTTCGGCAACAAGTGCCTGGACGCCTACGGCCAGGGCACCTCGAACGGCACCCAGGTGATCATCTGGGACTGCAACAGTCAGACCAACCAGCAGTGGAACGTCAACTCCAACGGCACCATCACCGGTGTGCAGTCCGGGCTGTGCCTCGACGCCAACGCGGCCGGCACCGCCAACGGCACGAAGCTCATCCTCTGGGCCTGCAACGGCGGCAACAACCAGAAGTGGAGCCTGCGCAGCTGACGTAATGGTTCCACCGGGCCGCGGACGGTGCCACGCGCCCCGCCCGCGGCCCACCCTTTTGTATGACCCGTGCCGTATTCACAGGCAGCGGAGCCACCCGACCATGGGGTACGAGCCCTTGCCGTCCGGAAGGCGAACCCAAAGGTAACCGGCCTCAACCCGGACACCACTCACCTGTTCGTCCCCATCCCCCTTGAGGCACTCGGGCCGTCCCCCGCTGATGGAGCGCCCTCCGCGATCCATCCATGGGATGTCCGCGGGAAGAAGTATGTTTCCCTCTTCGATCGTGACGACTCCGGAGCCTTCCTCCCCTGTAACAGTGGCCGTCCCATAGGAGTAGGTCAGCGCCTTCGAGCCGAACGGCAGGTTGTGCGTGGTGAGAGCACCGACTACCGCGGCGATCAGGAGAAGCACGGCGACCAGCACGGGATGGATTCCGACCCGACGAACGGTCGACTGCGCAGGATTGAGGGTCATGCCCGGACTGTATGACGATCACAGAATCCTGTCGGCGCACTTCCGCACAAGCACGAGGCTTCCTGCTGCGCTCGACACCACCCCAGCGGACCCGCTGGAATCAACCCCTGAGGTCTCCACCGAAGCCGAGGCGGTTCATCCGCAACATGCGAGCCATGCTCCGGAAGGCGCTGAGCCAGGCGGAGCGCGAGGGCCTGATCGTGCGGAACGTCGCGGCGCTCTCGCTGCCTCCTCGCATTCGGCAGTCGGAGGGGCGGACGCTCACAATCGATCAGGCGCACACACTCCTCGACGCGGTCGCCGAACATCGCCTCGGCCTGGTCGTCCTTCTCTCGCTCGTCTTCGGGCTGCGGCGCGGGGAAGCTCTGGGGTTGATGTGGGACGCGTTCGATCCCGAGGCGAAGACGCTGCGGATCACGCACGCCGTGAAGCGGCTCAAGAACCGGGACGCGAACGCCGAGACCAGGACGAAGATCGTGATCAGCGAGGTCAAGACTCCGAATTCACGCCGGACACTGGCCTTGACCTCCGAACTGGTCGACGCGCTCAAGGCGTACCGGGCCAAGCACAACGCCGCACGGTTGAAGGCCGGCGACGCATGGCGAGAACACGGCCTGGTCTTCCCCACCTCATCGGGCCGTCCGTCCGACCCGGACAACTTCTCTCACGTCTTCTCGCGCCTGACCAAGAGCGCGGGCCTGGGCCACTGGCACCCGCACGAACTCCGCCACTCCGGAGCCTCGATCATGCTCGCCCAGGGGACCCCCTTGCACGTGGTCTCCGAAGTCCTCGGGCACGCCAGCGTCGCGATCACCAAAGACGTCTACGGCCACCTCATGGAAGGCGACCGGCGGGCGGCGACGGAGGCCATTTCCGGCGCTCTGCTGGGGCAACGGAAGCGGGTGGCTCCCAGGGTGGCTCCCAACGACGCCGAAGAGACCGGATGAGCCGCGAAAGCACAAGGCCCCTGACCGGGAATCACCTGGTCAGGGGCTTGTCGTACGAGAGCCGCCTTGGGGAATCGAACCCCAGACCTTCTGTTTACAAGACAGATGCTCTGCCGATTGAGCTAAGGCGGCCTGCTACCCACACGAGTTTAGTGGGCCGGGGGCCGTACCGTCACGACGGAATCACCGGCGGCGGTGGCGGGCGACCTCGTAGAGGGCGATCCCGGCGGCCACGCCGGCGTTCAGTGACTCGGCGGCGGCGTTCATGGGGATGCGGGCGATCTGGTCGCACGACTCCCTGACCAGGCGCGACAGGCCCTTGCCCTCCGAGCCGACGACCACGACGAGCGGTTCGGAGGCCAGCTCGACGTCGGCGATGTCCACGGTGGCGGTGCCGTCGAGGCCGATCACGAAGAGGCCCTCCTCCCGGTACGCCTGGAGCGTCTGGGTGAGGTTCGAGGCGCGGGCGACGGGCAGGGTGGCGAGGGTGCCCGCCGAGGTCTTCCAGGCGCCCGCGCTGACGCCGGCCGAGCGGCGGGACGGGATGAGCAGCCCGTGCGCGCCGAAGGCGGTCGCGGAGCGCGCGATGGCGCCGAGGTTGCGGGGGTCGGTCACGCTGTCCAGGGCGACGATCAGCGGCACCTCCGCCGCGTCCCTGGCCCGCTCCACGAGCTGCTCGGGATGCGCGTACTCGTACGGCGGGATCTGCAGCCCGACACCCTGGTGGACCGTGCTCTCGGTCAGCCGGTCGAGCCGGTCGCGGCCGATCTCCAGCAGCGCGATCCCGCGGTCGGCCGCGATCTTGATGGCCTCGCGGACCCGGTCGTCGCTGTCGATCCGCTGCGCCACGTACAGCGTGCTCGCGGGGACGCCGGCCCGCAGCGCCTCGACCACCGGGTTGCGCCCGCCGATGACCTCGGGAGCGTCGTCCCTGCGCGTACGGCTCGGCGTACGCGAGGACGAGGCGCCGCCCCGCGACTCCCGCTCGATCCGCTCGGCGCGGGCCTTGTCCTTGTACCAGTGCCGCATCTCCGCCGGCGGCGTCGCTCCCCTGCCCTCCAGGGAGCGGCGAACCTTGCCACCGGAGCCCTTCGCCGGCCCTTGCTTCTTCGACGGCTTCCCTGAAGCCCTACCCGCCATGGTCTCTAGCGTAGGGCCACGTTTACCGTGCCAGCTCCCACCGCGGGCCCTGTGGGGTGTCCTCGACCACGATGCCCGCGGCGGCGAGCTGGTCGCGGATCGCGTCGGCCGCCGCGTAGTCCTTGCGGGCACGGGCGGCCTGCCGCTGCTCCAGCGCCACCGCCACGAGCGCGTCCACGACCTCCCGCAGCCCCGAGTCGCCGGTCGTACGCCACTGCTCCGACCTCGGGTCGAGGCCGATCACGTCGAGCATGTTCTGCGTCTCGGCGAGCAGCCGGGCGACCTGCTCCTTGTTGCCCTGGGCCAGGGCGACGTTGCCCTCGCGGACGACCTCGTGGACCACGGCGAGCGCCTGGGAGACGTTCAGGTCGTCGTCCAGGGCGTCCACGAACGCCTGCGGCAGCGGAGCGGCGGCGTCCACGTCGTGGATCACCTCGGCGGCCCGGGTGACGAACCCCTCGATCCGGCGGTATCCGGCCGCCGCCTCCTGGAGCGCCTCGTCGGAGTAGTCGATGGCGGAGCGGTAGTGGGCCGCGACCAGGTAGTAGCGGAGCTCCACCGGGCGCACCTTGCGCAGCATGTCGGGGATCAGCAGCGAGTTGCCGAGCGACTTGCTCATCTTCTCGCCGCCGAGCTTGAGCATGCCGTTGTGCAGCCAGTAGCGCGCGAAGCCGTCGCCCGCCGCCTGCGACTGGGCGATCTCGTTCTCGTGGTGCGGGAAGATCAGGTCGACGCCACCGCCGTGGATGTCGAACGTGCCGCCGAGATACTTGGTCGCCATGGCCGAGCACTCCAGGTGCCAGCCCGGACGGCCCCGGCCCCACGGTGTCGGCCATGTGGGCTCGCCGGGCTTGGCGCCCTTCCACAGCGCGAAGTCGCGCGGGTCGCGCTTGAGCGAGTCGGTGTCGGTGTCGCCCGCCGCCCGCATGTTCTCCAGCTTCTGGTTGGAGAGCTTGCCGTACCGGTCGGCGTAGGAGACCACGTCGAAGTAGACGTCGCCGCCCGACGCGTACGCGTGCCCCTTGTCCATCAGACGCCGCATCAGCTCGACCATCTCGGGCACGTGACCCATCGCGCGCGGCTCGACGGTCGGCGGCAGGCAGCCGAGCTGGTCGTACGCCCAGGTGAAGGCGCGCTGGTTGCGCTCGGAGACGACGAACCAGGGCACGCCCTCCGAGGCGGCCACCCTGATGATCTTGTCGTCGAGGTCGGTCACGTTGCGGCAGAAGACGACGTCGAAGCCCTGCCGCAGCAGCCATCGGCGCAGGACGTCGAAGTTCACGCCGGACCTGATGTGACCGATGTGCGGCGGAGCCTGAACGGTCGCACCACACAGATACATCGAGACCCGGCCGGGCTCGACGGGTACGAATTCACGGACCGTACGCGTGCTGGTGTCGTAGAGGTGCAGGCTCACGAAGGCTAGGCTAACGCCTGACGCCACAGCACAGGGCTACTTGGGCGGCCGTGAATGCCTCCGCCTGGCGGAGCGGTGAAACATACGTCACATAAGTCCCGATTTAAGCCCCAGCAAAGCCGGTATTGATCGAATCGGGGCCGCGCGAAAGCCTCGCGCCGGTGCCGCGACGGCCGCGCCCCGGACTCGCCGTCCGAGCAGGGCCCGACCCTTCACACCGCGCGACGCGCCGTCACGACACGAAGCGGGCCGGCACCCCAGTGCGATCAACCCGCCGGTCCGATTCTGTAGGCTCGAAACGCCATGGACGTGACTCCCCCCGGCGCGGCAGGCAGGGCCTCCCGCCCGTCCCGAAATACCCCTTCCGGAATCCCGCTGGTGCTGCGCCGCCTCGCCGTCGGGCTCGCGGGCGCCGCCCTCGCGATGCTCGCCGCAGCCGCATGCGCGCTCTCCTTCGAGGATCTGCGGGCGCTGGCCGTCTCCGGACGCGCCGAGCCCCGCCTCGCCTACCTCTACCCCGCCGCGTTCGACATCCTGCTCGTCGTCGCCCTGGTCAGCGTGCCCGTGTTGCGGGGCGCGCGTCTCCTGGTGCGGGTGCAGGCGGGCTTCGTCCTGCTGGTCCTCCTCGCGTCCGCCGCCGCCGCGAACGCCTCGGCCGCCATGGGCGTCTCCTTCGATCCCGAGGACGCCGCGCTCGTCGTCGCGCTCCTGCCCTGGGTGATGCTCACCGTCGGGCTGTGGTTGCTGCTGCTCCTGCTGAAGCACGTGCGGACCAACCGGGCCGACCTGGACCTGGACGGCGACTCAGACGAGGGCCTCCTGCCGTTCGACGGCGAGCCCATGAGCAGGCGCGCCCCCCTGCCCGCCGCGACCGCCCCCTATCCCGCCATCCCCTATCCCGCCGTCCGCGAAGAACGGCACGCTCCCCCGCATCCGCCCGGCGAGGAGCATGCCGCCTCGCTGCAGCCCGCACCCGAGGCCGTGGCGCCACCCGGCTATGTCCCCCCGCTGCCGGTCAGCCCGGTCTCCGAGACGGTCGCACCACCCGAGTACGCCCCGCCCCTGCCGGCCATCGCGCCGGCGGACGACGAGACGACCGGCCCCCACGCCGCGGAGCCCGGCGCCGTCACTCCTGACGCCGTCACTCCTGACACCGACGAGGACGGCGTACGGCTGCCTCCCGAGGCTGTCCCCGGCGAAACGGTGCCCGAAGCCGCCGAGGACCGGGACGACCCCGACCCCGAGGCCCTGGCGGTCGTGCCCCCGACAGCGGCGCCCCCGACGCCCCCCGTGACGGAGCTTCCCGTGGAGGAGCCCGCCGAAGAGGTCGTAGAGCAGAGCACAGCGCAGATCGACACGGGGATGACGGAGCCGGCTCGGAACGCGTCGTCCGATGAGACGGCCGAGGCGGCTGCGCCCGCCCCGGAGCCCGTCATCGACGAGACTCCCGAGAAGCTCGACCCTGCCGTCACCGGCTCCGCCGAGACCCCCGCAGGCCCCGAGGGCCCCCAGAGCTCCGCGGACCCCGGCCTGGCCGAGCAGACGGCCCCGCCCCGGCGGAACCGGCCGGTGCGCTGGGGTGATCTCGTCCGGCCTCACACCGGCGACGTCCTCGTGCATCCCCGGCCGAAGCCGGCGGAGGAGACTCCCGAGCCGGACGGCGTCACGGACGACCCGCAAGCAGACGACGCACATGTGGATGACGTACAGGACGAGGCGGGCATCGACACCCAGCCGCTCCGCACCATCCGCGACGTCCCCGACCCCGCGCACGCGGCGGACTGCGCCGAACCGGACGAGCAGGCCGCACGGCACGACCAGTACGTCGCCGAGGGCGGCGAGCAGTCCTCTCAGGAGACCGCGCAGGACGGCGGAGATTCCGTGCCCCTGGCACCGCCGTCGGGCCGGATGCGCAGCACCCCCCGCCCGCCCGCCTGACGAGGCGGCCCATAGGGGGTCACGTGGACCCGCGGCAGCGACGGACGGGTCATACCGAACAGGGGCGGGCCGCGGGTTCCCGCAGCCGGCGTGGAGTGGGCCGGCCAGGTGCGAACACGGTGCGGGCCAGGTGCGAACACGGTGCGGGCCAGGTGCGAACACGGTGCGGGCCAGGTGCGAACGCGGTGCAGGCCCGCCCGGCTGGGGAGCCGGACGGGCCTGCACCGTTGATTGGGGCGGGAGCCGCCCTACCTTGCGAGTGCCTTACACCCGCGACCCTCGCTTCAGGCCGGCGACGATGCCGACACCGACGACGGCCAGTACGACCTGCATGACCAGTTCGATCCAGTCGATGCCATCCGTCGTGGCAACACCCATGGCCTGGGCGATCGCGGTACCGATGAGGGCCGCGACGATGCCGACGACGATCGTCAGGACCCAACCGATCGGCTGGCGCCCGGGCAGGAGCAGGCGACCCACCGCGCCGACGATCGCGCCGACGATGATAGCGCCGAGAATGGATGCGATTGTCATATCGACCTCCCGTTGAGGGTGACCCTTTCATCCTCGAACTGTGGGCTACCCCATGGGACGGGAATATGCATCCCACGAAAGAAAAAAAGGGGGCGGCGGCTCGACTCCGCGCCTGGTTCGTGCCGCCGCCCACGTGATAGTGAGACGCGCCGGGTCTCAATCAGGTTGGCATGTCCGATTGGAACGGGACATTCACGTCGGCACAATGAGGGCGGTCGCGATGGCCGCGATGCCTTCGCCCCTGCCGGTGAGCCCGAGACCGTCGGTCGTGGTGGCGCTGACGCTCACCAGAGCCCCTGCGGCGGCCCCCAGGGCCTTCTCCGCCTCCGCGCGGCGGGGTGCGACCTTCGGCCGGTTCCCGATGATCTGCACCGCCAGGTTGCCGATCTCGAAACCGGCCGCCCGCACCTGCCGTGCAGCCTCCTCCAGGAGCGTGACGCCCGGGGCGCCGGCCCAGCGGGGGTCGGCGGTCCCGAAGAGCGCGCCGACGTCTCCGAGCCCGGCCGCCGACAGCAGCGCGTCGCAGCACGCGTGGGCCGCCGCGTCACCGTCCGAGTGGCCGGCCAGCCCGGTCTCGCCCGGCCAGAACAGCCCGGCGAGATGAAGATCTCTTCCCGAAGCGAAAGGGTGGACGTCGACTCCGACGCCCACCCTTGGCAATGTCATGTTCAGGAGTTGAGCACCTCGTCGAGCAGGGCCTCGGCCTTGTCCTCGTTGGTCTTCTCGGCCAGCGCGAGCTCGCTGACGAGGATCTGGCGCGCCTTGGCGAGCATGCGCTTCTCACCGGCGGACAGGCCGCGCTCCTTGTCGCGCCGCCACAGGTCGCGCACGACTTCGGCCACCTTGTTGACGTCTCCCGACGCCAGCTTCTCAAGGTTGGCCTTGTAGCGGCGGGACCAGTTGGTGGGCTCCTCCGTGTGCGGCATGCGCAGCACGTCGAAGACCCGCTCGAGTCCTTCTTGGCCGACGACGTCGCGCACCCCGACGAGCTCGGCATTCTCTGCTGGTACCTGTACGGTCAGGTCGCCCTTGTCGACCTTGAGCACCAGGTAGGTCTTTTCCTCACCCTTGATGGTTCGGGTCGTGATGGCCTCGATCCGAGCAGCCCCATGGTGGGGGTAGACGACAGTGTCGCCGACCTGGAAAGTCATGTGACGAGTACCCCTTCCGCTGTACTCCAGAGTACCACGCGGTTCCCGCCTCCCGGAACAGTGAAAGAAACATAACTGCAGGTCAAAGCCTCGTTTTGGGGCTTGACAAGCCATCCACTCTGTGAATGGGCCTATGCGACACAAGGGGTGACCTGCGGTGCTACGGGTCACGGGCGGGAGCCGACGCCGGACCGGAGACCGGCGCGGATAAGGTGATTGCTGCCCATACACGTGCGTACCAAGGAGACCTCGTACCGTGACCAGCAGCAGCCGTCGCAGGGCGATCGCCGTTGCCGCGCTCCTCGCCGCCGCCATCCCTGCGCTGGCCGCGTGTGGCGCCGGTTTCGACGCCAACACCAACGTGCCGTACGCCCCCGGCGAGGCCGGGGTCCTCATCTCCGATGGCGGTTCCGGCCAGGCCTACGGCATGAACGGCATCAAGATCCCGCAGGCGTTCATCCTCGGGCCGGACTCCGGCGAGCAGATCGCCGCCGGCGGATCGGCGCCGATCCACCTCACCGTCCTGAACGGCACGGGGGCCGCGGACCAGCTCGTCGGCATCGTGCCCGAGGAGCAGAAGGCCACCTCGGCGAAGGTGCCGAGCCCCATCGCGCTGGAGCCCGGCACGCTCGCCAAGACCACCGGCGTCACGGTCGAGGGGCTGAAGACGCCGCTGCGCGGCGGCGAGACCATCCAGCTCACGCTGCGGTTCGAGAAGGCCGGCGACATCCCGGTCGTCGCACCCGTCGTCACCCGCAGCCGGGAGTACGCCACGCTGTCCCCGGCTCCGCAGACGACGCCCACGCCGACGGCCTCGGCCCCGGCGGGCGAGAGCCCGGCGCCGGCGGACGCCACGCTGCCCGAGGCCGGCCAGGCCGCGCCCTCCGGCTCCCCGAGCGCCCCTGCCGGGTGAGGCCCCCGGAGGCGCCCCTGAGCGGCAACACGAGAGCCCCTGTCCGCGACCGGACAGGGGCTCATGCCGTACGGATCACTCCTCGGCCGGGTCGAACTTGTAGCCCAGGCCGCGTACGGTCAGGATGCAGCGGGGGTTGGACGGGTCGGCCTCGACCTTGGCGCGCAGCCGCTTGACGTGCACGTCGAGCGTCTTGGTGTCGCCCACGTAGTCGGCGCCCCAGACCCGGTCGATGAGCTGGCCGCGGGTGAGCACCCGCCCGGCGTTGCGCAGCAGGACCTCCAGCAGCTCGAACTCCTTGAGCGGAAGCTGCACCTGCCGGCCGCGCACGGCCACGATGTGCCGGTCGACGTCCATGCGGACCGGCCCGCCGGTCAGCACCGCCGACTCCATCTCCTCGACGTCGCCCTGCCGGCGCAGCACCGCGCGGATGCGCGCCACCAGCTCGCGGGACGAGAACGGCTTGGTCACGTAGTCGTCGGCGCCCAGCTCCAGGCCGACGACCTTGTCGATCTCACTGTCCTTGGCCGTCAGCATGATGACGGGCACCTTGGACCGCTGCCGGAGCGAGCGGCAGACCTCGGTTCCGGGCAGGCCCGGCAGCATCAGGTCGAGCAGGACGAGATCGGCTCCGTTGCGGTCGAACGTCTCCAGGGCTTCGGGGCCGGTGGCCGCCACGGCGACCTCGAACCCCTCCTTCCTGAGCATGTACGACAGGGCGTCCGAGAACGACTCCTCGTCCTCGACGACGAGTACCCGAGTCATTTAGCGGCCTCCTGGGGGATGGTCGTGCTTGGTACGGGGACCGCCTGACCGCCGAACGCGGGAAGGCGAAGCGTGAAGGTGGATCCGGAGCCTTCCTTGCTCCACACGGTGACCTCGCCCCCGTGGGCGCCGGCCACGTGTTTGACTATCGCGAGCCCCAGCCCGGTGCCGCCGGTGGCCCGCGACCGCGCCGCGTCGACGCGGAAGAACCGCTCGAAGATGCGTTCCTGGGCGCTCTCGGGGATGCCGATGCCCTGGTCGCTCACGCTCACCTCGACGGCGTTCCCGGCCGGCCTGGCGCTGATGACGACCCGGGTGTGCTCGGGGCTGTAGGCGACGGCGTTGTCGATGAGGTTGCGCAGGGCGGTGACGAGAAGCTCCTCGTCGCCCCAGACCTTGAGCCCCTCGGTGCCGCCCGCCACCAGCGTGATGTCCTTCGCCGCCGCCTTGGTGTTGCACCGGTCGATGGCCTCGTGGACCGTCTCGTCCACCGGCACCTGCTCCGGCGCGGGGATGGGCTCGCCGCCCTGGATCCGCGACAGCGTGATGAGGTCCTGCACCAGGTAGGTCAGCCGGGCGGCCTCGTGCTGCATCCGGCCGGAGAACCTCTTGACGGCCTCGGGGTCGTCGGCGGCGTCCTCTATGGTCTCGGCGAGCAGGCTCAGCGCGCCGACCGGCGTCTTCAGCTCGTGGCTGACGTTGGCCACGAAGTCCCGGCGTACGGCCTCGACCCGCTGGCGCTCGGTCTGGTCCTCGGCGAGCACGAGCACCTGCCCGTGGGAGCCCAGCGGGGCCACCCGGACCGCGAACGACGTGGACTCCTGCCCGAACTTGCGCCCGGCGGTCTCGATCTCGCTCTCGCGGATCTCACCGTCCCGGCGGACCTTCCGGGCCAGCGCGAGCAGTTCGGCGGCCATCAGCGACTCTCCGCGTACAAGGCCGAAGGCACGCGCCGCCGAGCTCGCGCGCAGCACCCGGTCCTCGCGGTCGAGCACGACCGCCGAGGAGGGCAGCACGGCCAGCACCGACGCCACGCCCGGAGGCAGGGTGTCGTCCACCGGGTCCGGCTCGGGTGGCTTGTACGTCTGCCGTCGGATCGCGAGCATGACGAAGGAGCCGAGGACGAATCCGCCCATCGCCGCCAGGCTCGCCAGCAACTCGTTCACATTCAGCAGCCTAGGCGGCATTTCGTGTTCCTCCACCTGTCCGACCAGGCACGACTCTTCTGTTTCCGGAAAAGTTCATCCGGCGGTCGAAATTCGTTCATCGGCGCGCGCGTAGCGTGGCGGCCATGCGCGACGCCTATCACGAAGAGCTGGCCGGTCTGACCGACCGCCTGGTGGAGATGACACGCCTGGTGCGGTCGGCCATGTCGAGGGGGACGACCGCCCTGCTCGACTCCGACCTGCAGCTGGCGGAGAGCGTCATCGCCCAGGACGCCGAGGTCGACCGGCTGCACATGGAGCTGGAAACCTCGATCTACGAACTGATGGCCACCCAGCAGCCGGTGGCGGTCGACCTGCGCACCGTCATCACGGCGCTGCGGATGGCCGCCGACCTGGAGCGGATGGGCGACCTGGCCGAGCACATCGCCAAGCTGGCGCGGATGCGCCACCCCGAGTCGGCCATCCCGGCCGAACTGCGCGAGACGTTCGTCGAGATGGGCGCCATCGCCGAGAACCTGATCACCAAGGCGGGCAGCTGCATCGCCTCCCGCGACATCGACCTCGCCAAGGAGCTGGAGGAGGACGACGACGCCATGGACCGCCGTCACCGCCGCCTGTTCCGCGTCCTGCTCTCCAAGGACTGGGAGCACGGCATCGAGGCCGCGATCGACATCACGCTGGCGGGCCGCTACTACGAGCGGTACGCCGACCACGCCGTACGCGTCGCCCGCGACGTGGTGTACCTCGTCACGGGCACCCGCGACACGGACGCCCTCACCGGCTGACGCGCCACAGCGTACGGGGGACGGCGTACAGAAGCCGCGAAAGCCCCGGTCCTCGGGGGGCCGGGGCTCTCGCATCCGTTCTGTCGCACCGGTCGCGTAGTCTGCGCTCCCGTGCCGAGACGATCATGGGTCCTCTGGGCGGCGGCGGTGCTGACCGCGACGGCTCCCACCCTCTACTTCTGGGTCGCGTCGATCCTGACCGGCGGCGAGACCGAAGGCTTCTTCTCGACGGTCTCGTTCGGGAGCTCCTGCCCGGGGTGGGAGATCTATGACCTTGTCTATTTCCCGGCGTACCCGGTCATCGGCTTCCCCCTCCTCGCGACCGACGGAGCCCCGCTGGTCGTCCTGGGCTTCGCGGGCTGGTGGCTCAGCGTCCGGAGGGGGCGGCTCCGGCTCGGCAGGATCATCGGCCGTTGCGTCGCCGTCGTGCTGCTCGTCCTCCACTTCCCCGGGTTCCTGCTCCCCACGCTGGACGCCGCCCTCGGCCCCGGGTGCGCGCAGCAGTGGGGACCGCCCGAAGTGTTCTACTCGCAGGTCGGGTGGGGGCTCTACGACTCCCTTCCGCCGCTGCTCGTGCTGCTCGCCGTACGGGTTCCCCGGCGCGGGTTCGCACGGCGCGGCCCGGTCGCCCGTTCGGCGGCCGCCGCCCTGGCGGTGGCCGCGGTCGTCCTGCTTCCGGCGGGGTCGGCCGCCCTCGGCAGAGTGAGCACCGATTCGGAACTCGACTGCGCCGGATTCGGCGACGGCACCGTCAAGGGGCTCACCACGGCGGAACGGCGCTTCCTCTGCGCGGTCCGCGGCCACGGCCTCCCGACCGACCCCACGTACGGCTCCCCTGTCGAGGAGTGGGACGAGGTCACGGACGAGGTCGTCCTGGCTCAGGGGCGGCACCTGTGCGCGCTGGCGACCCGGCACGGAGGCGACCTCGGCGCGCGGGCCGTCCAGGAGGCCCCCGAGGCGTCCCTGGCGGGCAAGCTCGCGATCCTGTGCCCGGCCGTGGCCGGCGCGCGGCAGGCGGAGGAAGATCGGCAACAGGCGGAGTCGGACGCGTACGTCGCCGGGAAGGAGAAGGTGTGCGCGGCGCTGCCGCGGCACCGGCCCGAGACCAGGCCCGTACGGCAGCGCCGGGCCACGATGTGGACCGAGTTCTGGACCATCGACGGCTGGGAGGACGGCTACGAGGGCAGTGCCCCGGACCTGGTGCGGAACCTGGTGGGAAGCGACCGGGGCGCACTCGCGATCTGGGCCGCCGACGAGGTCGGGCACGCCTGCGTGACCGTCGAGTCCTACACCCGGCGCCCGCCCGTGGAGACCAGAGGCTGGGAGGAGGTGATCGAGGTGGCGTACGAGAGCCCGACCGGCTCCCTGGAGCTCGTCGACGGCTACGGAAAGAGACTGAAGGGGCTCACCAGGCGCGGACCGGGCTCCTACCGGGTCAGGGTCCACCTGCGCGGCCGCGAGCTCGTCACCCAGGTGCCCTATCCCCCCGACGGCGCCGTACGGATCCTGGTCGAGGTCTTCCCCGGCAGGGCGAAGAAGACCGTCGTCTACAAGTAGGCCGCGCCGCTGTGCTGTCTTGCCGCGCCTCCGGCACGGCGGGCTCGGGGCGCGCACGTCCGCTGTCGCACACACGGACACGGCCGCGCCCCTCGGGAGGAGCGCGGCCGTGGTGACGGATGTGGGGGTTACTTCTTGCCCTGGTTGGCGACGGCCTCGATGGCGGCCGCGGCGGCGGCGGGGTCGAGGTACTCGCCCTTGCCGACCGGGCGGAAGTCGTCGTCGAGCTCGTAGCGAAGCGGGATGCCGGTGGGGATGTTCAGGCCCGCGATGTCCTCGTCGCTGATGCCCTCCAGGTGCTTGACCAGCGCGCGCAGGGAGTTGCCGTGCGCGACGACCAGCACGGTGCGGCCGCCGGTCAGGTCGGGGACGATCTCGTCATACCAGTACGGCAGCATCCGGCCGACGACATCCTTGAGGCACTCGGTGCGCGGCACCAGCTCCGACGGCAGCAGCGAGTAGCGGCCATCACCGAGCTGGGAGTACTCGTCGTCGTCGGCGATCGGCGGCGGCGGCACGTCGTACGACCGGCGCCACAGCATGAACTGCTCGTCGCCGAACTCGGCGCGGGTCTGCGCCTTGTCCTTGCCCTGGAGCGCGCCGTAGTGGCGCTCGTTGAGCCGCCAGGAGCGCTTCACCGGGAGCCACAGCAGGTCGGCCGCCTCAAGGGCGATGTTCGCGGTCCTGATGGCCCGGGTGAGCACCGAGGTGTGCACCACGTCGGGCCGGATGCCGGCCTCGAGGAGCAGCTGCCCGCCGCGCCGCGCCTCCTCCTCGCCGGTCGGCGAGAGGGTGACGTCCACCCAACCGGTGAACAGGCCCTTGACGTTCCATTCGCTCTCACCGTGCCGCAGCAGCACCAAAGTAGCCATGCGGCCAATCCTATCGGCGTACGGTTGACGGCCCGTTGGTCAGGAGTCGACGACCCGGGCGAAGGCCTGGAGGTTCGCCAGCGACTCGCCGCGCTTGACCCGCCACTCCCACTCGCGCCTGATGGACGACGCGAAGCCCAGCTCGAGAGCACGGTCGAACGACTCGTCGGAGTAGGTGAGCACGCAGCCGAGGATGCGGTCGATCTCCTCGCCGGTGACCGCGCCGAGCGGCAGCCGGCCGACCAGGTGCACGTCGCCCACGGCGTCGACGGCGAAGTGGACGCCGTACATCGAGCCGTTCTTGTGCAGCAGCCATCGGTAGAACTCGGCGTGGTTCTCGTCCGGCTGCCGGCAGAAGAACGCCTCGACGGTCAGCGCCTGGTCGCCGACGACGAGCCAGGTCATGGTGGCGAGCTTGTGCCGGCCCGGCAGCTTCACCAGGAACGCGCCCGGTCTGGGCTGTTCGTAGGACAGCTCGGCGGACTCCAGCGCCGACTCGATCACGGCTTCGAGCTCGGTTCTCATCCCGCCACCCTAAGTCGTGTTTCAAAAGCCATGCCCTGCTGCGCGTGGCCCAGGCGGCGCCTCGCTGCGTTGTCGTCGTCGCCCGTAGCCTCCGGCTACGAGCTCCTCCTCCGCCTTGCGATGCATCCACCTGGATCCCCGCTCGCGACGGGCAGCCCTTTTTCAACACTCCTACGAGCTGACCGCGATGGGGGTCCGGTGGAGCTGGGCCTTGGCGCCGGCGTAGACCTCGGCGAGGCGGGCGGCGGTCGCCGACCAGCCGAAGGCGGTCGCGTGCTCCACGGCGTTGGCGGCGAGCGCGGCGAGCCGGTCGGGACGCCCGGTCAGCAGGCCCAGCTCCCGCGCCCAGTCGTGCGGGTCGTGCCCGTCGACCAGTACGCCGGACACGCCGTCCCGGACGGCGGTGCGCAGCCCGCCGACCGCCGCCGCGACGACGGGGGTGCCGCACGCCTGCGACTCCAGCGCCACCAGCCCGAACGACTCGTTGTGCGAGGGCACGACGGTCACGTCGGCGGCCCGGTACCAGTCGGCGAGCTCCTGCTGCGGGGCGGGCGGCGCGAGCCGTACGACGTCGGAGATGCCGAGCTCGGCGGCGAGGTCGCTGAGCAGCGCGGGACGGGCGAGGCCGTTGCCGCTGGGTCCGCCGACGCAGGCGACGACGAGCCGCGACCGCAGCGAGGGGTCCTCGACGAGCATCCGGGCGGCGGCCCTGAGCAGCACGTCGGGGGCCTTGAGCGGCTGGATGCGGCCCACGAACAGCAGCACGTGCGCGTCCCGCGGCAGGCCGAGGCGGCGCCGGGCGGCGCCCTTCGACGCGGGCTGGAAGACGGCGAGGTTCACGCCGGGGTTGACCACGGCCACGCGCTCACGCGGCGCCTTGTAGAGGTCGATCAGTTCCTCCGCCTCGGCGGCGGTGTTGGCGACCAGGCGGTCGGCGACCTCCACGACCTGCTCCTCGCCCAGCACCCGCATCGCCGGCTCGGGCTTGTCGCCCTCCGCGAGCAGGGCGTTCTTGACCTTGGCCATCGTGTGCATGGTGTGCACGAGCGGCACGCCCCAGCGTTCCTTGGCCAGCCAGCCCACCTGGCCGGACAGCCAGTAGTGGGAGTGGATCACGTCGTAGCGGCCGGGGTCGTACATCGCCTCGGTGCGCAGGACGCCGGACAGGAAGCCGCACAGCTGTCCGGGAAGGTCGGCGCGGCCGAGCTCCTCGTACGGCCCCGCCGTGACGTGACGGACCAGCACGCCGGGGCTCAGCTCGGCCTCCGGGGGCAGATCGCGCGCGGTGCGCCGCGTGAAGATCTCGACCTCGATGCCGAGCGCGGCGAGCCGCTTGGCGACCTCGACGATGTAGACGTTCATGCCGCCCGCGTCGCCCGTGCCCGGCTGGTCAAGCGGGGACGTGTGCACGCTTATGGTCGCGACGCGGTTGACCCGACGCCGAAAGACCGACACCCGAACCACCTCCGAAAGGCTTACAACCACCAAAATCATCACCGGATTCCCCGACAGGTGTGAGCACCGGGGGCCCTGAGAGGATGGCGGCTGCACCCGTGGCTGGACCCGTGGCTGGACCCGGGTGCCCGGGGACGCTCAGAAGTGCGGCGTGGAGGGAGGATGGCGGTGACGATGACCGATCCGACGGTGACCGGTCCGGGGCTCAGGACCGCGCTGGTGACCGGCGCGAGCAGCGGCATCGGCGAGGCGACGGCCCGGCGGCTCGCCGCGGAGGGATACCGGGTGGTGGCCGCGGCGCGGCGGCGGGACCGGCTCGACGCGCTGGCGGCCGAGGTGCCGGGCGTCCGCGCGGTGACGCTCGACGTGACCGACCAGGCGTCGGTGGACGCGCTGGCCGGCTCGCTCGACCGCTGCGACGTCCTGGTGAACAACGCGGGCGGCGCGTTCGGGCTGGAGCCGGTGGCCGAGGCACGGGTGGACGACTGGCAGCGGATGTACGACGTGAACGTGCTCGGCGCCCTGCGGGTGACCAGGGCGCTGCTGCCGAAGCTCGTCGCGTCGGGTGACGGCGTGCTCGTGATGCTCACCTCGACGGCCGCCTTCGTGTCGTACGAGGGAGGCGGCGGCTACTGCGCGGCCAAGCACGCGCAGAGCGCGATGACCGAGACCCTCCGCCTGGAGCTGTGCGGCGAGCCGGTGCGGGTGGTCGAGGTCGCCCCGGGCATGGTGAAGACCGACGAGTTCGCCCTGACCCGGTTCGGCGGCGACGCCGAGCGGGCGGCCAAGCTGTACGAGGGCGTCCCCGATCCCCTGACCGCGGACGACATCGCCGACGTGATCGCCTTCGCGGTGACCCGCCCGGCCCACGTGAACATCGACCGGCTGGTCGTGCGGCCCCGGGCCCAGGCCGCCCAGCACAAGGTGCACCGGGTCACGTCCGGGTCATGAGGCCGGCCCGGCCCGGACGGCCCGTCGGGGCGGTCACCCGCGGCACCACCGGGCACAACCGGCTGCGCCGCTGCGACCGCTGGATCGCCGCCGTGTACGGCCCGCTGCTGCGCTCGGGCCGCGCGGGGACGGCGCCGCCGCTGGTGGTCGACCTCGGCTACGGCGCGTCCCACGTCACGACGACCGAGCTGTTCACCCGGCTGCGCCGGGTCTGCCCGGTGGTCGAGGTGGTGGGCGTGGAGATCGACCCCGGGCGGGTCGCGGCGGCCAGGCCGTACGAGCGGGAGGGGCTGTCGTTCGTCAGGGGCGGTTTCGAGCTGCCGGTCCCCCGCCCGCCGCTGATCGTCCGCGCGTTCAACGTGCTGAGGCAGTACGGCGAGGACGAGGCGTGGGCGCACTGGGACCTGCTCCGCGCCGGCCTGCACCCCTCGGGAGTGGTCGTCGAGGGCACCTGCTCGGAGATCGGCCACCGCGCGACCTGGGTGGCGCTCGGCGCCGAGGGGCCGCGGACGCTGACCTTCGCGGCTCGCTTCACCGGCTTCGGGCGGCCGTCCGACCTGGCCGAACGGCTGCCCAAGACGCTGATCCACCGCAACGTGCCCGGGCAGCCGGTGCACGCGTTCCTGGCGGACTGGGACCGCGCCTGGGCGACCTGCGCCCCCTTCGGCGCGTACGGCGCCCGGCAGCGCTGGATCAAAGCGGCCGAGCTGGTGGCGCGGGACTGGCCTGTGGAGACCCTGCCGCCGACGGGAGGCCCGGGACGGTGGCGGCTCGGCGAGCTGACCCTTCCCTGGAGCGGCGTCTCCCCCGTCGGCTCCTCCGGCGGTTGGTAACGTCCGGGCCATGCGTTTCGTCCTCGACCCGGAGATGACCCCCGAGCTTTTCGAGCAGCTCCTGCACTGCTGGGCGGAGGTGACCAACGCGGACGGCGCCGTGGGCTTCGTGCCTCCCGTGACGCCCGACGTCATCAGGCCGACGGCGGAGAAGGCGTTCGCCCGCACCCGCTCCGGCGGCGGCCCGGCGGCCCCGGACCGCCTCCTCGCCGGGTTCGGCGACGACGGCGAGGTCGCCGCCTGGCTCATCCTGGCCGACAACGACTCGCTCCTGCGGGCGCACTGGCGGTGGGTGCTGCGGGTCATGGTCCACCCCAAGCACCAGGGCAGGGGGTACGGCCGGGCCCTGCTGCGCGCGGCCGACGACGCCGCGCGGTCCATCGGCCTGGAGGCGCTGCAGCTCACCTGCCGCGGCGGCACCGGAGTGGACGCCTTCTACGCGAGCGCGGGCTACCAGGAGGTCGGCCGGGTGCCCCGCTCGATCCGGCTGGCCCCTGGCGACGAGCGGGACGAGATCTACATGATCAGGTGGCTGTGAACTCCGGCCCGACGCTCAGGGCGACTCCGCGAGAGCGGTCTCGAACGCGGCATAGGCTGCATTACTGAACAGTACGAACCGCACCTCGCGGACGGTGGAGGCGGCCTGCCGCGCTGTGGTCATCCGTACGGTGGTCAGCGCGATGCGGGCGGCGTCCTCCATCGGCCACCGGTAGACCCCCGTGGAGATGGCGGGGAAGGCCACGGTGGCGGCGCCCAGCCGGTCGGCGACGGCCAGCGACTCCCGATAGCAGGAGGCCAGCAGATGGGATCGGTCCTCACCCCGCGAGTACACGGGCCCGACCGTGTGGATCACCCATCGGGCGGGCAGCCGTCCGGCGGTGGTCTCGACGGCCTGCCCGGCGGGCAGTCCTCCCGCGTACCGGGAGGCGCGCAGCGCCCGGCACTCCTCCAGAATCGCGGGGCCGCCGCGCCGGTGGATGGCCCCGTCCACGCCTCCGCCGCCCAGCAGGGACGAGTTGGCCGCGTTGACGACCGCGTCGACCCGCTGCTCGGTGATGTCTCCCTCGACCAGAACGATGTCCATGTGCGTCACCTCTCTACAGGACGTAGTACTACCCCAGGTAGCCTTGGAGGTGTGAAGGGACTGGGAGAGCTCGAACGCAGCATCATGGACATCCTCTGGGCGGAGAACGCACCGCTCACCGCCCGCGAGGTCGGGCGTCTCATCGAGGACCGCGACCTCGCGCCGACGACCGTGATGACCGTGCTCGACCGGCTGTCCCGGAAGGGGTTCCTCACCCGCACCCGGGACGGACGCGCCTGGCGCTACCAGCCCGCCGCGAGCCGCGACGCGTACGTCGCCGAGCTCATGCTCGAAGCCCTCGACATGACCGGCGACCGGGACGCGGCGCTGACCCGCTTCGCCCGGGCCGTCTCCGGGACCGAGGCCGAGATTCTCCGGAAAGCGCTCACGGAGCTGGGGGAAGAGTGATCGCGGCGGCGGTCCTAGCCGCGCTCGCGACGACCTGCGCGCTGGCCGCGTGGCGGCTGACCTTCGCGCGCTGGACCTGGCGTGCCCCGCGCACGGCGATCCTGCTGTGGCAGTCGCTCGGGGTGACCTGGGGCCTCGCCTCCACCGGCGCCCTGCTCGCCTTCGCCCTCGGCCCGTACGGCAAGGGGGTCGTGCACGGCCTGGCCGAGTTCCTGGCGGGCTTCCTGGCGAGTGTGGGCTCCAGCGTGCGCGACCCGTACGACGCGATCCGGCTGGCCGCGCTGGTCGCGGGCCTGTCCCTGCTCACGGTGCTGGTGGCCCTGCCGCTCGCGGCGGGGGCGCAGACGCTGCGGGCCCGCCGCAGGCACCGGCTGCTGCTCGCGCTGGTGGCCAGGGACGAACCGGCCGTGCCCGGCGTGCGGGTGGTCGACTTCCCCGGCGCCGCCGCCTACTGCCTGCCCGGGCTGAAGTCGCAGGTCGTGATCAGCGACGGCACTCTGCACCTGCTGTCGTCCGCCGAGCTGGAGGCCGTGCTCGCCCACGAGGCCGCGCACGTGCGCGAACGCCACGACCTGGTGCTGCTGCCGTTCGCCGCCCTGCGCCGCGCCCTGCCGTGGTCGAAGCTGGTCCGCGACGCGCAGGCGTCGGTCGAGCTGCTGATCGAGATGGCCGCCGACGACCGCGCCCGCCGGCGCTGCTGCCCGCGCAGGCTGGCCACGGCCCTGCTGCGGTTCGGCACCTCGGCCGCGCTGCCCACCCCGCAGGGCGCGCTCGGCGCGTCCGCGTCGTCGGGCGTGATGGCCAGGGTCGACCGGCTCGTGCGTCCCGAGGTGGCCCTTCCCCCCGCGCAGCGCTTCCTGATCCTGACCGGGTCGGTGGTGCTCGCGACCAGCGCGCCGCTGCTCTGGCTGCTCCCCGGCTGAGACCGCTTCCCGGCTCGACCGTTTCCTTGCGCATGCTTGGGTGTTAGCTGAAGTTAGCCATCGAGTTTGCAATTGCAAGCAGTGCGATGCAGACTGGGGACATGGAACTGCCCAAGGTCGGCTCGCTCGGTGAGTACATCCGCCAGCAGCGGCAGCAGGCGAAGATCTCACTCCGCCAGCTCGCCGCGCAGGCAGGCGTGTCGAACCCTTACCTGAGCCAGGTCGAACGGGGCTTGCGCAAGCCGAGCGCGGAGATACTGAACCAGATCGCCAAGGGTCTGCACATCTCCGCCCAGGCGCTGTACGTCCAGGCCGGCCTCATCGAGGACCGCGAGCCGCACAGCGACGTGCTGGCCGCGATCCGGGCCGACGTGGCGCTCACCTCGCGGCAACGCCAGGTGCTCATCGATATCTACGAGTCGTTCCGCAAGGAGAACCGGGCCGGCGCCGCGCAACCGCCGCAATCGGCTGCGCATCTCGGGGACGACCCGGTTCCCTCGCGTGACGGCTTGACGCCGGATTCGCAGGAAGGATAACCCATGACCACCATCGTCACCCAGGCCAAGAAGATCACCGAGAGCAAGCCGTTCTACGCCCTGACCGGGGCCGGCGACTTCGCCGTGGAGAAGGCCCGCGCCTACGCCTCCACGGTGCAGGACAGGGCCGAGACCGTCGCGCGTGAGCTGCCGGAGAAGGCCCGCGCCTACGCCTTCACCGTGCAGGACAGGGCCGAGACCGTCGCGCGTGAGCTGCCGGAGAAGGCCAAGGGCTACGCCGACGCCGCCGCCACCCAGATCAACCGGCTGTACGACGACCTCGCCACCCGTGGCCGCAAGGTCGTCAGCCGGGTGAGCGGTGAGGCCGCGCTGGAGCTCACCGAGGTCTCGGAGACCGCCGAGCCGGCGATCGCCGCCCAGGCCACCACCGGGACCACCACAGGAAAGCGGACCACGGCCGGCCGCTCCCGCGCCACCACCGCGAACCGCGGCTGATCTCCCGCCCGCGCGAGCGACACCGCGGCCCGTCTCCCCCTCCGGGAGGCGGGCCGCCGCCGTCCACGCCACCTGTCGGCGGCGCCCATTAGTCTGGGGTCGTCGGCGACCTTGACCATGCGGAGAACCAATGTTCGGGCTGCACGGAATCCTCTCCATCATCTTCTGGCTGCTCTCCCTGGCGGCCTTCCTGCTGTGCGTCGTGGCGCTGGTCCACGCCGTGCGCATCCCGGCCCGGGCCTTCCCGGCGGCGGGCAAGCAGACCAAGCAGCTCTGGCTGATCATCTTGGGCTTCGCGACGCTGTTCACCTTCGCCGCGGCGGTCCAGTACCTGGGCGCGCTGAGCATCTTCACGATCGCGGCGGTCATCGCGGCGGGCATCTACCTCGCCGACGTGAAGCCCGCGGTCAACGAGCAGAAGGGCGGCGGCAACCAGGGCCCGTACGGACCCTGGTGACGGGGGCGGCGCCCCGAAGCCGACTCAGAGCCGGCTCAGAGCCAGTCGCGCGCCCGGAACACCCGGTAGAGCGCGGCGGAGACGACCACGATCAGCGCGCTGGACGTCCAGAAGCCCCAGTGATGCCCGAAGCCGGGGAACGGGATGTTCTGGCCGTAGAATCCGGTGATCAAGGTTGGCACCGCGATGATCGCGGCCCAGCTGGTCACCCGCTTCATGATCAGGTTCATCCTGTTGTCCTGCATGGTCAGCTGCGTCTCACGGATGTTGCCGATCAGGTCGCGCAGCGACTCGGTCCATTCACTCGCGCGCAGGACCTGGTCGTACACGTCCTGGAAGTACGGCGCCATCTCCCCGTCGCCGATCGTGCCGTTGCGGCGCAGGAGCGTGCTCACGGCCTCCCGCATGGGCATCACGACCCGGCGGAGCATGACCAGGCTCTTGCGCAGCTCGAACGTGCGCCGCTGCTCCCCGGGGCTGACCGGCCGCTCGCCGAAGACCGTGTCCTCCAGGTCCTCCACCTGTTCGTCCATCGCCTCGACGGCCTCGAAGTGGCTGTCCACCACGTAGTCGAGCAGGCCGTGCAGCAGGAACGCGACGCCGTGCCGGGCGAGGTCCGCCCCGTCGTCCCAGCGCCGCATCACCTCCTCGATCGAGAACTCGTCCGACTGCCGCACGGTGACCAGCGCGTTCGGGGTGATGAAGGCGGTGGCCGGGGTGACCCGCACCCGGCCGGACTCCGCATCGAAGGCCGAAACGTAGACGCTCAGGAACATGTGGCCGTCGTAGACGTCCAGCTTGGGCCGCTGCCGGCGTTGCAGCGCGTCCTCCACCGCCAGGGCGTGCAGCCCGAGCTCCTCGCTGATCGCGTGGAGGTCCTCCTCCGTGGGGTCGCACATGTCGAACCACACCACGGCCGCGGGATCCTTGACGTGTTCGGAGACGTCGGCGACCGGAAAGCCCTCGGCCTCCAGGACGCCGTTCCGGTACAACCGGGTGTGTCCCATGGACGGTAACCCTACCGACCCCGCGAAACGTGTCGGAGGGGACCGATAAGGTTTCGGCTCATGCTGGATCTCGCGCGCCGGCTCGGACCGGCGGCACCGCTCGCCGCCCTCGCCGTCCTCGCCGTCTCCCCCGCGCACGCCTCGCCCGCACCCGCTCAACCCGCGTACGCACAGCCCGCAGGGGCCGCGGTGACGGCGCCGGTCGAGAAGGACGAGGTGACTCTGGAGCTCCGCCGGGACGGTGTGCTCCACGTGAAGGAGACGGTCGCCCCCGCCGGCGGGACGGTGCGGCGTACGCCGATCACCCGCACCCGCTTCGACGACGGCCACGACCGCGTCTACCGCCTCTCCAACGTCAAGGGCGGCTCGTACGACGGGGAGACCCTGACGTTCGGCGGCACGGTCGAGTACGACGTGACCGGCGCGGTCGCGCCCGTCGCCGACGGCGCGGGCGGCGGGGGTGAGGAGCTGCGCTGGTTCGCGGTGTCCGGCCCGGTGCGGGAGGCGGTGGTGACCGTGACCGGCCCGGGCCGGGTGCAGAACCTGTCCTGCTTCGCGGGCGAGCCGGGCGCGGCCACAGCCTGCACCGGCGCGTCGGTCGACGAGACCGGCGCCACCGCCACGTTCGAGCAGCAGGACCTCCGGCAGGGCCAGACGCTCACCGTCGTCGTCGGCTATCCGAAGGGCGCGACCGGTGCGGCCCCGATCCTGGAACGCAGGTTCGAGCTGTCGAACGCGTTCGCGCTCAACGCGGTGACCGGCGGGTCTCTCGCGGCGCTGCTGGTCCTGCTGCTGGGCGGCGTGGCGCTGCTCTACTGGACGCGCGGGCGCGACGCCCGGGTGATCGGCGGTGAGGCCGCCGGAACCACAAGCGATTGGATGGGACAGGTCAGCGGACACGGCGACGGGCGCTTCACCCCGCCGGACGGGGTGCGGCCCGGGCAGATCGGCACGCTGGTCGACGAGCAGGCCGACGTGGTCGACGTGACCGCGACCCTCGTCGACCTCGCCGTGCGCGGCTTCCTGCGGATCGACGAGCAGCCCCGGCAGACGTACGAGGCCCCGGACTGGTGCCTGGTCAAGCTGCCCGGCGCCCCGATCGGCGACCTCCTCCCCTACGAGCGCGCACTCTGGGAGGCGGTCTTCGACGGCCGCGACAGAGTGCTGCTGTCGCAGCTGCACGGGTCCTTCGCCGCGCGCCTCACGGCGGTGCGCGACGCGCTCTACCAGGACGTGGTGGACCAGGGCTGGTTCGCCCGGCGGCCCGACTCGGTGCGGTCACGCTGGACCACCCTCGGGGTGGCGGTGCTCGCGCTCGGGGTGGTCGCCACGGTCCTGCTCGCCTGGTTCACGTCGTACGGCCTGCTGGGACCGGCTCTGATCATCGCGGGCGCGGCCCTGGCCTTCGGCGGCCAGTACATGCCGGCCAAGACCGCCAAGGGCGCCGAGGCGCTGGCGCACACGCTCGGCTTCCGGGAGTACCTCGCCCACGCGAGCGTCGACGACGTGCCCCCGGACCGCCGGGTGGAGCTGTTCTCCCGCTACCTGCCGTACGCGGTGATCTTCGACAACGTGGACCGATGGGCGAGGATCGTCGGCGCGTTCACCGGCGACGGCCGGCAGGCCGACCACCTGTACTGGTACCAGGGACCGGCGGAGTGGGACCTGTCCAGGTTCGCCGACTCGATGCGGACGTTCACGCTGACCACCTCGGGCGCGATCTCGTCATCCCGCCAGTTCCGCTCCCTCTGATCCCCCGCCCCCCTTTCCGGGTCAGTCGGCGCGGTGGCGCCGATAGTGGCGGGCGACCCGGGCACGGTTGCCACATCGCGTCGCCGAGCACCAGCGCCGGTGCGGATGCGTGGGCAGGAACAGCATGACGCAGTCGTCGGCCGCGCACTCCCGCACGGTCGCGACCGCCGGATCGGTCAGCAGATCGGCAACGGCCTCGGCGAGCACCGCGGCCAGGCGGACGCCCGGTGACCCGTCCCTGCGGGGTGCCACGGTGAGGGCGGTGCCGTCCCACGTCAGCTCTCGGATGGCGGGCGCCGCCCGCTGTGCCCGGTTGATGCCTCGCAGGGCCGCCTCGGGAGGACGGCCGCTCCGGCGGGCCCGCTCGACGGCGGCCCGCGCGTGATCCCGCACCTCATGGACGGCGGTGAGGTCGCGGTCGTTCAGCGGCGGCGCGACGCCGTCCGCGTCGAGCACTCCGGCGAGCCGATCGGCCTCCAGGGCCAGCCAGGCCCGCAGTCCCTCGATCGTGGCGATCAGATCGGCCGGGGCTCCCGACAGGCGCGGCCGGGTGTTGATCAGATCGAGAGCGAGCGGCTCCCCGGTCAGCGGGACGAAATCGGTCATGCGTCTAATGCTAGATCCCTTGAAAAGGCATTAGGCTAACGATCGTCGTACCTAATGCCTAAGTCAATGAAGGGAGCATTAGGAGATGGCGATGTTCACCGTTCCGCGCACGCGTCACCGGCACGTCGACGTCGACGGCGTACGGGTCTTCTACCGAGAGTCGGTCCCGGACGAGAGCGGCGGCGACGTCCCCGTGATGCTGCTGCTGCACGGATTCCCCTCGGCCTCACACCAGTTCCGCCGGCTGATCGACGTGCTCGGCGCCCGCTACCGGTTGATCGCGCCCGACTACCCCGGCTTCGGGCACACCGAGGCGCCCACCGGCTTCACCTACACCTTCGACAACCTCGCCCACGTGACGGAGGGCTTCGCCGAGCGGCTCGGGCTGACCCGGTTCGTCATGTACGTCTTCGACTTCGGCGCCCCGGTGGGCTTCCGGCTGGCGGCCCGGCACCCCGAATGGATCGCCGGCCTCGTCGTGCAGAACGGCAACGCGTACGAGGAGGGGCTGTCGGCGGGCGCCCGCGCCTTCGTCGCGCTGCGCCCGGACGTCGAGGGCGACGAGGACAGAGTGCGCACGCTGCTGACGCAGGAGGCGACGCGTGCCCAGTACGAGGGCGGGACGGCCGACCCCACCCTGGTGGCGCCGGACGGCTGGACCCTCGACCAGCACTTCCTCGACCTGCCAGGACGCAAGGAGGCACAGGTCGCCCTGGCTTTCGACTACCACACCAATGTGGAGCGGTATCCGATCTGGCAGGCATGGCTGCGCCGGCACCAGCCGCCCGCGCTCATCGCGTGGGGCCGCGACGACCCGTTCTTCCCCGAGCCCGGAGCCCACGCCTACCTGCGCGACCTGCCCGACGCCGAACTGCACGTACTCGACACCGGTCACTTCGCGCTGGAGGACCGGCTTCCCGAGATCGCTCCCCTGATCGCCGCCTTCCTCGACCGCGTCTGGAAGTGACGGCGGCCGGAAAGCGACGGCGGCCGGAAAGCGACGGCGGCCGGAAAGTGACGGCGGCCGGTCAGACGGCGTGGACGCGGACCTCCCCGACCGGGACGCCGCCGCCGAAGAGCGGCGTGGTCGCGAGCCCGGCGAGCTCGGGGGCGTCGATCCCGGCCGCGCGCAGGGCGGCGACGGTGACGGGCACGCGGGCCCGGCCGCCGCCGTCCACGATCTTCACCGCGCCGGCCCGGCCCTCGGCGTCGGCGAAGGCGTCGAACGCCTCCGCCCCCGACTTCACCAACAGCCCGGGGACGGCCCGCATCAGCACGGCCTCGGCCCGGGTCGTGCCGCTCGTCCACTCGGGGTGCGCGCGCATCGCGTCGGCGACACGCCGCTCGGGGCTGCCGTCGGGGGCGAGCGTGAGGCGGCGGAAGGCGCGGGCCACCGCCGCCATCGAGACGAAGAACAGCGGCGCGCCGCAGCCGTCCACGCCGGTCGCCGCGACCCGTTCACCGGTGAGCTCCTCCACCGTGGCGCGGATCGCGCGCTGCAACGGGTGCCCGGGATGCAGGTAGTCGTCCACCGGCCAGCCGTTGACCACGCAGGTGGCGAGCATCGCCGCGTGCTTGCCCGAGCAGTTCATGTAGATCCGGCGGGCCTCGCCGTACTGCCGCAGGACCTGGCGGCTCGCCTCCTCGTCCAGCGGCAGGTCCTCGGGGCAGCGCAGGAAGGACTCGTCCAGCCCCGCGCCCGCGAGGATCTTCCGGGTGCCGTCGACGTGGAAGGACTCCCCGCTGTGGCTGGCGGCGGCCAGCGCGAGCAGCTCCCCCTCCAGCGGCAGGCCGGCCCGGACCATCGCGAGCGCCTGCAGCGGCTTCATCGCGGAGCGCGGCGAGGCGAGGCTCGCCGTGTCCCCGCGCACGAGGGCCGGGGAACCGTCCGCCCCGATCACGTGCACGCGTGCGCGGTGCACCGACTCGACGAATCCCGAACGGACGACCTCTACCACTATCTCCGACATGGGGCGCAGTCTACGAAGGCCCCGGACATGGCAGAATCCGGGGGCATGCGTGCGGTCGTACAGCGGGTCAGTTCCGCGTCGGTTGTGGTGGAGGGCCGTGTCGTCGGAGCGATCGACGAACCCGGCCTGCTCGTGCTCGTGGGCGTCACCCACACCGACGGCCGGACCGAGGCGGCGCGGCTCGCCGCCAAACTCTGGGGGCTGCGGATCCTGCACGGCGAGAAGTCGTGTTCCGACGTCGGCGCCCCGCTGCTGGTCATCAGCCAGTTCACCCTGTACGGCGACGCCCGCAGGGGCCGCAGGCCCACCTGGCAGTCGGCGGCTCCCGGCCCGGTGGCCGAGCCGCTGGTGGAGGCGGTCGTGGCCGAGCTGCGGACGCTCGGCGCGCGGGTCGAGACCGGCCTCTTCGGCGCCGACATGAAGGTGACCCTCACCAACGACGGCCCGATCACCCTCGTCCTCGACGTCTGAGCCCCGCGCAAGCCCCCACGAGAGCCTCCACGCGGGCCTCCGGGGCACAGGTTCCGGACGAGGCGTGATCTTCACCGGCCGGGGATGGGCCCGGCCGGTTGACGCGCATGACCAGCAGGGCTGATCGGCGGGGGAACCGTCAGCGGACGCGGCGGCGCAGGGCGGGGTCGATGTGCACGTTGCGGCCCGCGTCCGGCGGCACGACGACCTCCTGGCTCGCCGCCACCCCACCGGCCAGCAGGTCGATGTCCACCGGCACCGTCCGCTTGACGACCGCGAGGGCGATCGGGCCCAGCTCGTAGTGGCGGGCCGAGGAGCCCACGAACCCGAGCTGGCCGGGCTCGGCGGCGCCCTCCACGGCCGCCTCCGGCTCCGCCTCGACCGGGGTGCTCACGCCGAGCGTCACCGGGGCGCCATGGGGCGGCAGGTCGTCGACGCTGCCGTCGAGGTGCAGGAAGACCAGGCGGCGGGGCGGGTGGCCGAGGTTGTGCACCCGGGCGACCGTCTCCTGCCCCCGGTAACAGCCCTTGTTCAGGTGGACCGCCACGCCGATCCAGCCGACCTCGTGGGGGATCGTCTTGTGGTCGGTCTCGAACCCGAGCCTGGGCACGTGGGCCGCGATGCGCAGCGCCTCGTAGGCCCACAGCCCGGCGGGGCGCAGGCCCAGCTCCTCCGGGAGACCGGCCAGCCGGTCGCGCGGCACGAGCAGGTCACCGCCCATGACGACGGTCCCCTCGGGAAGCGCGCGGCCCTCCTCCAGAAGAGCCACCGGCTCACCCGCGGGGGCGGGCGGGGCGACGGAGACCACCGCGTAGTCCGAGGTGACCTCGGCGATCTCGACCCGCAGCATGAACCGCATCTTCTCCAGGAAGGCGACCAGCTCCGCCCCGGTGCCCGGCTCCACGTGCGCCCACACGGCCTCGCCGTCGTCCACCAGGGTCAGGTGGTGCTCGACGCGGCCCTGGCCATCCAGCAGCAGCGTCTGGGCGGGCGTGCCCGGCCGGAGCGTGTCCAGCTTCTGGGAGCTGAGGTCGTTGAGC
Organism: Microbispora cellulosiformans; assembly: GCF_008728085.1. Lineage (NCBI taxonomy): Bacteria > Bacillati > Actinomycetota > Actinomycetes > Streptosporangiales > Streptosporangiaceae > Microbispora > Microbispora cellulosiformans. The sequence continues at coordinate 887,044 of NZ_VYTZ01000001.1, forward strand.
CAGCCGAGCCGGTCGGGCCCGGCGACGCGCACGACCTCGCGGTCGCTCCGGTCGACCAGCGCCTGCCCCGCCGCGAGCGCGCGCTGCTCGGCGTAGGGGTCGCCGTAGTGGGCCGCCACCGTCTCGTCCGGCGCCTGCGCGGCCACCGCGCCGGATGTGTCAAGCAAAGGGCTCCGCATGCCCCAAGGCTATTCGGTCCCCCGCTCCCGTCGCGGCCCCGGCTCGCCCCCTGTGGACAACGGAGCTGTGGACAACCGGGCGGTGAGCGGCAGGGGTGACGTCAGCACGGCGCGCGGCAGATGGCGACCAGCGCCACGTCGTCCTCGCGGGCTCCGAACGTGGCGATGAGCCGGTCGCAGAAGCTCTCCAGGTCCTCGCCCACGTCTTCGGCCTGCTGGCGGGCGATCTCCAGGCTCTCGTCGAGCAGTTTGTCGCGGTCCTCGATCAGCCCGTCGGTGAACAGCACCATCGTGGCGCCCTCGGCCAGGTGAAGCCGGTCCACCCGGTACCGCTCCTCGGCCACGCCCAGCAGCAGGTTCCCGAACCGGTGATAGGCCGCCTCCCGGCCCGCCATCAGCGGCGGGATGTGCCCGGCGTTCACGAGTTCGATCTCACCCGTCTCCGGGTCGAGCAGGAGGATGCAGACGGTCGCCGTCATCCGGGGGTGATAGCGCCGCAGGACCGCGTTGAGCAGGCTCATCGACCGGGCCGGGTCGACCGCCTCGATCACCGACGCCCGCAGCGCGTATCGGAGCTCCGCCATCACGGTGGCGGCGTGCAGCGAGTGGCCCTGCACGTCGCCGAGCGCGATCAGCACCCGGTCGCCCAGTCGCAGGACCTCGTAGAAGTCCCCGCCCACCTCCACGTTGTCCACCGCGGGCTGATACCGCACGGCGATCCGCAGGCCCGGCACGGGCGGGATCGTCTCGGGCAGCAGGCTGCGCTGCAGCGTCAGCGCGATCGTGTGCTCCTCGGCGTACGCGCGGGCCGCGTCGACGGCCAGGGCGATCGCCTGCCCGAACTGCCGCAGCAGGCTCATCTCGTCGCCGTCGAGCGGCCGGTCCGACTCCACGCCCACGAAGACCGGCGGCCTGCCCGACTTCGTACGGCACAGCACGCCCGACACGCCCCCGGCCACCTCGCTGTCGGGGACGATGGCGGCCCATCTCGAATTGTCCAGGTCGAATGTCCACACCCCGGTGGAGTCACCGACGGCGATGGCGGTGAGCTTGTCGAGAGTGTCGGGCCGCACCGGCCGGGCCGAGGCGGCCTCGCCGGGCCCGGCGGCGAACCTGCGCAGCGTCCCGTCCGGCGACACCGCCAGCACCCGCGCGAACCGGTCCACCAGCCGGGAGCAGCCCTCGGCGGCCACCGACAGCAGCCGCTCGAAGCCCTCCGCCTCGTTCAGCAGCAACGTGATCTCGGCGAGCATGCTCAGCCGGGCCGCCATCCGCTCGGCCCGCTGCCGCGCCCGGTAGTAGCGCAGCATCGCCCGGACCGTCGCCGCGAACTCGTCGGGCTGGATCGGCTCGGAGAGGTACGCGTCGGCCCCGCGCTCCAGCCCCTCGGCGCGGTCGGCCGGCGTGATCGCGTTGCCGGACACCTGGATCACCGGGATCGAGGCGGTCTCGGGGTTGGCTTTGATCTTCTCGCAGACCTCCATGCCCCCGAGGTCGGGCATCCGCACGTCGAGGACGACCAGGTCCGGCCTGAGCGTCCCGACGAGGGCCAGCGCCTCCTCGCCGCCGCCGGCCTCCACCACGCGGTGCCCCGCCCGCCGCAGCCAGCTGGACAGGATGTAGCGCTTGGTCGGGAGGTCGTCGACCACGAGCACGGTCGCCGCGGCGTCAATCACCGGCCCCACCTCCGCGCCGCGCGGCGACCGCCTCCCTGACCGCCTCCCTGACCGTCTCCAGCAGCCGGTCGCGGCGCAGCCCGTGCTTGCTCAGCGACAGATGCGCGCTCTCCTGCTCGTCCAGCGCTCCCGACACCGTGACCACGGGCACCTCCCGGAGGATCTCGTCCTCGGCCATCCGCTGCCGCAGGGCGGCGCCGTCGAGGCGAGGCATGAACAGGTCGACCAGGGCGATGTCCGGGACGTGCTCACGCATCCGTTCAAGGGCTTCGTACCCGTCGGCGGCCTCGTCCACGACGGCGGCGAAGCCGAACAGCAGGCGCCGGGCGAGCGCGCGGAACCCCGCGTCGTCGTCGGCCACCAGCACATGGCCGATCTCGGGGCTCGCCATCCGGTGCGGCACCCGCAGCTCCACCGTCGTCCCCTCCCCCTGCGTGCTCGACAGCTCCAGTGTGCCGCCGAGCGCCTCGGCGAGCCTGCGGGCGTACGGCAGGCCGAGGCCGGTCCCCTTCGCCTTGAGCTGGAGCGGCCCGGGCACCTGGAAGAACTCCTCGAAGACGCGCTCCAGGAACTCCTCGGGGATGCCGACGCCGGTGTCGGAGATGGTGAAGACGACCTCGGCCATCGCCGGGTCGACCTCGGCGCTCAGCCGCACCTCACCCTCCTGGGTGAACTTCAGCGCGTTGCTGAGCAGGTTGCGCAGGATCCGGGTGAGCATGACCTCGTCGACGAGCATCTCGCCGACCTCGGGGGACACCTCGATGACCAGGCCGACCCCCTCCGCCCGTACGGCGGTGTGCAGTGTCCCGCGCAGCGCCTCGGCCAGTGCGACCACGTCCACCAGCGACGGCTCCGGGTCGAGCCGGCCCGACTCGGCCTTGGCCAGGTCGAGCAGCTCCCCCACCAGGCCGAGCAGCGTCTCCGCGCTGCCGCCGATGAGGTTCACCTGGTGCTCCTGCTCCTCGCTCAGCGGCTGGCCCCCATGGCCGACCATGAGCCGGACCAGCCCGATGATCGAGGTGAGCGGCAGCCGCAGCTCGTGGCTCACGCTGGCCCAGAACCGCTGCCTGGCCTCGGCGGCGCTGCGCAGCTGGGACGACTTCTCGTCCAGCTCGGCGTAGAGCGCCACGACCCCCCGGTTGGTCTCCTCCAGCTCCGCCGACAGCTGGTTGTACAGCGCCATCACGCCCTGGTTGGTCTCCTCCAGCTCGCCGTTGAGCCGCAGGACCTCCTCCAGCGTGCGGGCCAGCTCCTTGTTCTGCTCGCGCAGCTCGTCCAGCGCGGTGGCGGGCGCCAGCGGGGCCAGCTCGGCCCGTACCTCGGCGGCCGACGGTATCCGCCGGTGCCCGGGCACCCGCTTCACCAGCGTGACGCGGCCCTCCTCCACGGCCAGGGTGACCTCGTCGACCAGGCGGCCGGCGAGCGTCAGGCCCTCGCTGGGCCGCATGTGCCCGTCGCCGTACTCGACGGTGACGACCACCCGGTCCACGGCCAGGCTGAAGGTCACGTGCCCCTCGGCGCCCGAGGCCAGCACCTCGCGGCCGATCTCGCTGAGCGCGGTCGCCATGCGGATCTGGTCCTGCGACTCCATGCCCACGAGCTCGGCGATCCGCCTGCCGAGCCGCCGGACCGCGAAGACGTCCTGGTCTCCGCTGATGTCCGCGCGCGTGAGCACCTCGCCCGTCACGGCCGCTGCCTCAGCGCCACGACGCAGGCGTCGTCCCTTCGGCTGCCGGCGTCGCGCAGCAGGGTGGCGCCGATCACGGCCGGGGTGCGGGCGAACAGGCCGGGGAAGGACGCGGGGTCCCAGCGGTCGGTGAGGCCGTCGGAGTGCAGCACCACCGTGGAGTGCGACGGCAGCGCGTACTCGTACTGCTGCGGGCGCCTGCCCTTGTGCCCGGCGATGCCCGGCAGGGAGATCATGCCCTGGCGGCCCTCGGCGTGCGCGATCCAGCCGGAGATGTTGCCCAGCCCGGCGTACGACACGGTCTCGTGCTCGACCCGGACGACGGCCACGGCGCCCCCTCTGGTGTGGCCCAGCCCGCGGTGCACGCGTTCCAGCGCGGCGACGGGCGGGGCGAGGGGGTCGTCCAGGAATATCCGGACCGCCTCGCGGGAGGCGTACGCGGCGGCGGCGCCGTGGCCGAGCCCGTCGCAGAGGACGGCCGTGATCACGCCGCCGGTGTCGACCACGGCGTAGGAGTCGCCGCAGACCGTCTCCTCGCCGATCGGGCGGCGGATCCCGCTCGCGCGCAGCGGCGGCTCGGGCGGGCCGTCCGCGGTGAAGTGCGTCACCAGGACGGTGCCCCGGCCCGGCATGCTGTGGACGTCCCAGGCCGAGGCCATCCGGGCGATGGCGCCCAGCCCGATGCCGAGGGTTCCCGAGGTGGAGAAGCCGTCCCGCAGGGCGCGGCCGAGGTCGGCGATTCCCGGTCCGCGGTCGACGGTCACCAGTTCGACCACACCCGGCCGCTCGCCGTGCGCGCGCACCAGGACGACGCCGTCCTCGGCGTGCTTGACCAGGTTCGAGACCGCCTCGGTGACCGCCACGGCCACCTGGCCCGTGCGGTTCTGGTCGAACCCGGCGGCGGTCGCGAGCGCGACCGCTGACCTGCGGACGGCGCCGATCACGCTGGGGTCGGCGGCGCGGACCCAGACGTCCTCGTGACGGCCGGCCACGCGGCCCTCACCCGGTTCGCCTAACGGTCCTGCCACTGGGCCACTCAACGGGACCACTTGGTCACCGTGATGCGGGTGCCCTCTCCGGGGGCGGAGACCAGGTCGAACTCGTCGACGAGCCGCCGCGACCCGCTCAGGCCGAGCCCGAGACCGCCTCCGGTGGTGAAGCCGTCGGTCATCGCCTGCGCGATGTCGGAGATGCCGGGGCCCTCGTCGGAGAAGACCAGCCGCAGCCCCGGCCGCAGGCCGGTGGAGACCTTCTCGACCTCCACCCGCCCGCCGCCGGCGTGCACCAGGACGTTCCTGGCGAGCTCGCTGGCGGCGGTTACGATCTTGGTTTGGTCGACCAGGGAGAGCCCGATCTCGGCCGCCACGCTCCTGACCTTCTGGCGGACCAGTACGACGTCACCGTTGGTGGCGATGGGCATCTCCTGCGGCCCGCTCACCCCTCGGCGCTCCTCGCGTGCTCCAGCATCACGACTCCCTTTTCGAGATTGAGGGCCGTGCGCACACCGCCGAGCGACAGCCCCAGCTCCACCAGCGTGATCGCCACGGCGGGACGCATCCCGACCACCACGGTCTCGGCGTCGAGCATCCGCGTCATCGCGGCGATGGTGGACAGCATCCGGCCGATGAACGAGTCGACGATCTCCACGGCGGTGATGTCGATGATCACCCCGCGCGCTCCTCTGGACACGACCGTGTCGGCCAGGTCCTCCTGGAGGGTGAGCACGCTCTGGTCGTCCAGATCGATCTGGATGGAGACGATCAGGATGTCGCCGAGCTTGAGGATCGGCACGCGCTCCATCAGTCGCGCTCCGCCCTGACCGCGACCCGGGTGGTCGCGGCGCCCTTGAGATGCACGCCGCTGCGCGACAGCGCGTACGCGAGGGCGTCGGCGAGCGACGCCTTCGTGACGATGTCGCCGAACTCGATGCCCAACGTGACGATGGTGTGCGCGATCTGCGGGCGGATGCCGGAGATCACACACTCCGCGCCCATCAGCCGGGCCGCGACGACGGTCTTGAGCAGGTGCTGCGCGACCTCGGTGTCGACCGCGGGCACACCGGTGATGTCGATCACCGCGTGCTCCGAGCCGGTGTCCACCAGGGTCTGCAGCAGCTTCTCCATCACCACCTGCGTGCGGGCGGAGTCGAGCGTGCCGACCAGCGGCACCGCGACGATGCCCTCCCACAGCTTCACGACGGGCGTCGAGAGTTCGAGAAGCTGCTCGGCCTGATCAATGATGATCTTCTCACGCGCGGCGGAGTAGGTCTCGAAGGTGAACAGTCCGAGATCGTCGATCAGTCGCGACAGCCAGGCGAAGCCGCGCAGCGCGTCGCTCTGCCCGTCGGCCTCGACCTGTTCGTACACCGCTTCCTTCAGCGAGAACACGACCCGGGCGGTGTCGGAGGGGGTGTAGCCCTGCCGGGCGCGGGCGCGGGACAGCTCGCCGAGCAGGCCGCGTACGTCGGCGAGGTCGGTGTCGCCGACGAGGGCCGTGCGCAAGGCCTGGTGCAGGTCCCGGAGCTCGTCGACCGGCACGCCTGATACCTGGCTCCACCGCCGCAGCAGCGGCCCCTCCTCGGCTGTGAATATCTCAACGATGCGCCGCCGGGCGGCGTCCGCGGGAACGGTCACGTGTACTCCTGACGACGGCCAAGATGTCTCACCGCAACGCTACCGGCATGAGGACGTAGCACCGCCCACAATTGGGGCATTCCCGGCGTACCGGAAGGTCAGCGACACTTCCGGCAGGTGCCGAAGACGGTCAGATGGCGGACGTCGGTCGCGAAGCCCAGCTCCGCGTCGAGGGCCGAGACGAGGCCGTCCACCAGTGGAGGGGCCACCTCGGTGACCTCGCCGCAGCCCCGGCAGACGAGGTGGACGTGATCGGCCTCGGAGGCGAGGTGATACGTCGGCGCGCCGTGGCCGAGGTGGGTGTGGGTGACGAGCCCGAGCTCCTCCAGCAGTTCGAGGGTTCGGTAGACGGTCGAGATGTTGACCCCTCTGGCCGTCCGCTGCACCCGGGCGCAGATGTCCTCCGGCGTCGCGTGCCCCAGCTCGGTGACCGCTTCCAGCACGAGCTGGCGCTGGGGGGTGATCCGGTAGCCGCGGGCCCGCAGCTCCTCGTGCCAAGTCTCGGCCATGACCAGAAGTTTAGGTCGTGGCGTCAAGATCGGGCTCCGCCACGCCACCGGGGCGGCCGATAATCCGCTTGCCCCTTCGCGGATCGCTCGCATAACTTGAAGGCACGCAGAAGGGAGGTGGTCCAAACAATGGTTGATCATTATTGGGCTAGCGAGGTGGCTGTCCGCTAGGACTCGTCCATCTGGACCTTCCGTCTGGATGTCGTACGACGTCCCGGCGAATCCTCGACAGTCACCGGAACCCCGGGCAGCCGGCGGCCGCGGACGAATGTCCCCGGCCATGGTCCAGCCGGCCCGTCTCCTCAGGAGGCGGAGCGCGCCCGGGGTTTCTCTTTTCCCCGGCTAACGCGACCTCTGCTCCCGTCAGGCCTGCTCGTCGAAGTCGCCGGTCCGCCTGAGCTCCGCGGAGGCGTGCGACTGCAGCGGGTGCCCCACCGCCGCCATGTCGTAGGCGTACATGAGGTTGCCGTTCACCAGGCCGTAGAGCCGGTGGCCCGCGTTGTACTCCTTGGCCGTCGTGGTGCGCGCGACCACGTCCGTACGCAGCTCGATCTTATGGAAGACGACCTCTCCCACGTAGATCTCGACGATGCCGGTGGGATGCGCGAGGCACACCTCGATCTGGCGGCCGGGCTGGATGCGCCAGAAGCCGGATTCGGTCGACAGCGGCCTGACCTTGTTGCCCTCGGCGTCCAGCAGCCAGCTGCGGCTCCGGTAGCTCAGGAACGGCTTCCCGTTGTGCCCGAACACGACCTCCTGGCCGAAGTTGGCGCTCTCCATGGTGGGATAGCCGATCACGCCGGCCCCCTCCCAGCGGCCCAGGAGGAAGGCGATCGGCTCAAGGTCGGGGTGTACGTCCATGGAGACGAGCTTAGAGGCGGCGGGGAGGCTCAGCGGCCGAGACCGGCGTCCCGCGCCCGGATGATCGCCTCCGCCCGGTCGGCCGCCTGGATCTTGCCGAGCACCGCGTGCACGTGGTTGCGCACGGTCTTCTGGGACAGGAACAGCCGCGCGGCGATGTCGCCGTTCGACAGCCCGGCGGCCACCAGGTCGAGCACCTCGTGCTCGCGGGCGGTGAGGCCGGGGAACGCCGCGGCGGCGGCGCCACTCTGCGGTCTCGGGGTCAGGAACTCGGTGATCCGCCCGGCGAGGACCGCCCCGAACACCACGCCGCCGCCGGACACGGTGGTGATCGCGCGCACTACCTCCTCGGGCTCGGCGCCCTTGAGCAGGTAGCCGCGCGCGCCGGCGCGGAGCGCCTCGAAGATCGTGCCGTCCTCCTCGGACATGGTCAGCACCACGACACCGGTCTCCGGGCGTTCCCGCAGGATGTGGCGGGTGGCCTCGATGCCGTCCATGCCGGGCATCGAGACGTCCATGACCACCACGTCGGGCTCGTGCCGGGCGGCCTGCTCGACGGCCTCGGCGCCGGTCGCGGCGGTCCCGACGACCTCGACCTCGTCGATGCTGCCCAGCAGGGCCGCGAAGCCCTCGCGGAACACCGGGTGGTCGTCCACCACGAGCACCCTCACCGGGGGCTTTCCGGTCATATCCCTACCTCTTCCGTCGTCGTCTCCTGTGCCACGGCCTCTCGCCTGGGGGCGGGCGGTCCGATGGGCAGCCTCGCCCGCACCCGGGTGCCGCCGGATCCGGCGGAGGTCACGCCGCACGACCCGCCGAGTTCGGCGGCCCGTTCGCGCAGGGAGACGAGACCCACGCCGCTCACCACTCCGGCGCCGAGGCCGACGCCGTCGTCGGTCGTCACGACGTCCAGGCATCCCTCCTCGGTGTCGCGGGTGAGGGTGATCACGCACTCCGTGGCCCGCGCGTGCCGGACCACGTTCGTGAGGGCCTCGGACGCGATCCGGTACGCCGCCACCTCGACGGCCGCCGGGAGGTCGGACAGGTCGCCGTGCTCCTCGACCCGGATGGTCAGCCCCGGGGTCCGCAGCCGCTCCGCCTGCTGCCGGATCGCCCCGACCAGGCCGACGTCGTCGAGCGCGGGCGGCCGCAGGCCGTGCACCAGGCGCCGCACCTCGGTGAGCATCCCGCTGAGCTCCTGCCGGGCCAGGCCGAGGATCCGGTCGGCCTCCTCCGGCGAGCGGCGGCCGGTGATCCGCGCGGTGTCGACCCGGGAGGCGACCGCGGCCAGGGCCGGCCCGAGACCGTCGTGCAACTCGCGGCGCAGGCGGCGGCGTTCGTCCTCCACCGCCGCGACCAGGCGCTCGCGGCCGGCCTGCAACTCCTCCGCGAGGCGTACGGCGCGGGCGGCCGCGGCGGCCTGCCGGACCAGGTCGGCCAGCAGCCGTTCGTCGTTCGAGGAGAGCCGGGTGCGGGAGGGCGCCTGGCGGGGCAGCAGCAGCCGGCCGATCTCCTCGCCGCGGTAGGTGATGGGCAGGGCGCGTGTTCCGGCGGGACGCTCGCCGTCCTCGACCAGCAGCCGTTCGCCGTTGACCTGCTCGATCTCCACCCCGACGTACGGCGTGCGGAAGGCCCGCGCGACCGTCCGCGCCAGCGTGAGGAGCTGCGTCCCGGAGTCGTCGGCGCGCTCAAGCCTCTCGGCGAGCCCGGACATCACCCGGTAGGGATCGTCCCGTTCGCCGACGACCCAGCGCCGCACCAGCCGCCACAGCCGGTGCCGTAGCTGCGCGTACAGGATGGCCACCGCGAAGACGGCGATGACCAGCCGCTCCCCCTCGTTCAGGCGCGGCCCGAGCAGGCGGCCCGCGCCGCCGAGCACCAGCAGGTCGAGCAGGAGGGTCAGGGCGAGCAGGGCGCCGTACACCACCGTCCCGCCGAGCAGCCGGTCGATGTCGACGAGGTCCGGCTTGACGATCCCGACCGCGACCGATGCGGCCGTGATGGCCAGGGCGGTGTCGAGGCCGACGGTGCCGAACTCGTTCGGCAGCAGCCGGATGGTCAGCATGACCAGCAGGTCGGCCACGGCCGCCCACAGCAGCCAGCGCATGCGCGCCCGGCCGACGCCGGCCGAGCTCCGGTAACGCCGCACCACCACGACGAACGGCGCGACGAGGCTCAGCGGGACGCACAGTTGCGCCACCAGGAGCGCCCCGGTCCAGACGGCGTCCGGCAGCGGGACGTGGAGCGGGTCGAGGTCGAGGGCGGTCAGCGGCGCGGGGATAGGGCGGGAGTCGGAGGTCGCCTGCGCGACCGCGGACGGCGCCGCGACCAGGACCAGCGGGAGCAGGCTCGTCAGGGCCAGGCTGACCAGCGTGATCCCCCGCCACCAGCCCGTGGGCATCTTCCCGTCGGGGTAGAGCAGCAGCACCAGCGGCAGCAGCAGCAACAGGCCCGCGCCGAGCCGCTGGTAGACGAAGTGGGCCGCGGACCCACCCGGGAGCGCGGGGTGGTGCATGGTGGCGTAGGCGAGCCAGGAGGCGGCCGCGTCGTCCACCGCCCACCAGGCGCCGAAGACCGCCATGAGCCGGCCCAGGGGATGGCGCGGGTGCCGGGTGAGCACCGCCGTGCCGGCGGTGGCCAGCGCGACGCCCACCAACGCGTCGGGACCCGCCGGAGGCAGGTCGAGCAGGGCCCGGTGGGCCTGCGGCACCCGCAGGCCGACCAGCGCCGCCGTCACCGCGGCGGCCACCGCGACCACGAGGAACGCGAGCCCGGCGATGTTCAGGCGCACAGGCCAACGAACCATCACAAACTGCACCAAAGCAGTGTGCCGCAGCCGGCGCGGGATGTCCCTAGTGCGCGTATCGGGTGGTGAGCGAACGGCCGGACGATCACTCGTCGTGGCCGAGGAAGTCCTCGATCTTCTTGGCGTAGCCGTGGCGGCGACCATCCGCTGAGACCGCCACGATGTCGCGGATGTCACGGTCTCGGATGAAGGTGGCGAAATACACCTCGCCACTGATCGGATCCCGGTGCAGCGCCTGAGGGACGCGCCCGGCGCGCTGCACGGCGTAGAGCCGTACGGTCTCGGGGGCCACCCGGCCGTACACCACCAGGTCGTGGTCGTCGATCGCCCAGATGGCGGCGTTGACGGGCGCGTCCTCGGTGACCTCGAAGTCACACTCGGGCAGCCCCTCGTGCGCCGTCCCCTCGACCGACAGGCAGTGGCCGCCCTGATCGCCGGTGAAGGCGACCAGCCGCCAGGAGTCTCCGGCCGCGCGGTACTCCGCGAGCGCCGCCTGGGGCGGCGCCGGCGACGCGGCGAGCGCCGGGTCCTGCGGGGCAGAGTCGCTCACCGCGGGAGGGGACGCCCCGCAGGAGGTGGCGAGGACCGCCAGGGCCACCGTCAGCACGGCTGCCCGTGGCCAACGGTTCGGCGAACGGTTCGTCGAGCGGTTCGGTCGATGTGCCATGTGATCCACCTCCTCGGGGGCGACCCGGTCCATCAGGTCCAGTACTGCCAGATCTCCGCCTTACGCAGGTAGATCTTGGGGTGCACCGTCACCCGCGTGTAGAACGTCCCGCGCCGGTTGACCCGGGGACTGCACGCCTTTCTGACGTTGCTCTTGTAGTCCTTACTCGCCCAGATGCGGTCGCTGTTCGGCTTGCGCAGCGAGAAGAACCAGCCGCGCGGCTTCTCGTTCGGCCGGTCGGCGAAGAAGTCGTAGCCCTGGGTGCGGACGCACGACTGCGCCTTCCCGTGGGCGTATCCGCTGTTCCGGGTGGACCTCCACCTGTCCCCATACCGGTTGACGGCGCTGATCTCGTACAGGGCCGAGTAGTTGCTGTTGCCGGCCCGCGCACCGGCCTCGGTACGCACGCTCGCCTGGGCCGCTTCGGCGCCGCTGAGACCGAGCAGCACCGGCGACGACAGCACCAGGAGCAGGGGGATGGCGCGATTCCGCATGTCCATTTCCTCTCGGTTCGAGATTTCGTCGGATTAGTTCCAGTACTGCCAAACCTGGGCCTTCTGGAGGAGGCTGCCCGAGTGGACGGTGACCCTGGTGTAGAACGTGCCGCGCCGGTTCACCCAGGGGCTGCACACGCTTCGGACTGCGCCTTTGTAGTCCTTGCTCGCCCAGATGCGGTCGCTGTTCGGCTTGCGCAGCGAGAAGAACCAGCCCTGGTTGAACCGGTGTGGCTTCTCGAACCAGGGGTCGAACCGGTAGCCGCTCGCGCGGACGCACGCCTGAGCCCGGCCGCCCGCCCGGTTGTTCCTGGTGGAGCGCCAGTTGTCGGTGATCGAGTTGCGCGCGTCGATGTGCGTCAGCGTGTACGTCTTGCTGCCTCCGCGGAGCGCCTGCGCCCCGGCCGACGCCGAAGCGATGGCCGCTCCGCCGGTGGGCAGGAGCAGCGAGGCGATTCCTGCGGTCACCGCGATGGGGAGTGCGAGCTTTTTGCCGATTCGCATGATCTCTTTCTCCTGTCATCGGTGGCGTGGTTCGGGATAGGCGGCACATATCAATCGGCCGCCACTCCCGGTAAACAGCCGTTGACAAGGCCATGGTTCTGGCGGCGGATCCGCCGTTGTGCATTCCTTTAGATGCCGCCTGCCGCCTTGGAGTTCGCTCGCGGATCGGATTCGCCGTCTCCGCCATCTCGTCCGGGACGCGCGTCCCGTCCGTCCTGGGACACGACACGGGCCCGGAATCGGGACGCCGCGCCCTGACGGCCTGGGGCGGCGGCCCAGCAGGATCGTCCTCGTCGCCGCGGTGATCCCACCGCCGCTCCCGCCCCCCCCGAATCGAAGGAATCCCGATGACCAGCACCTCCCACGTCCCGGGCGCCACCGCTCCCACCGCCTCCTCCGCCGCCGCTCCCGCCAAGGGGCTCTCCGAGTCGACGGTGCGCCGGCTGGCCCTGGGCCTGTCCACCGGCGCGCTGACCTGGTCGGCCGTCAGCTTCGTCTACGGCTTCGACGTCGCGGGCGACCCGGGCCTGATGATCACCGACCTCGCCGGCCTGGCGTTCCAGATCGGCGCCCAGTGCCTCCTCACGATCATGCTCCGTACCGGCGCGACCGGCGTGAGCCGGGTGGCGCGCGGCATGGTGCAGGCCGAGCGGGTGCTGATGTCGCTGGCCATGGTGTGGAGCTTGGTCCACGGGCTCTTCCCGGCCGCGCGTGACACGGTCTGGCTCGGGATCCTCGACGCGTTCTGGCCGCTGTCGATGCTGGGCATGTTCGTGCTCGGCGTCAAGATCGCCATCACCGGCCGGTGGCGCGGGGCGGCCCGCCTGTGGCCGCTCGTCGCCGAGAGCTGGGTGGTCGTAACCCTCCCGACGCTGGCGATCTTCGGCACTCCCGTCTCCGACGTCGTCGGCGCGGCCCACCTGCTGGTGGGTTACACCACCCTCGGGCTCATCCTCGCCTTCCGCCCCGACCTGGTGCGCGGCGGGAAGTGAGTGACGGCAGACCGGCCCAGCGGACTAGGCTTCCGTCATGGCACGATCTTTGGTGATCAAGGTGACGGCCGGGGCGGACGCCCCGGAGCGCTGCAACCAGGCCTTCACGGTCGCGGCGGCGGCGCTGGCGAGCGGTGTCCCGGTCTCGCTCTGGCTGACCGGCGAGTCCTCCTGGTTCGCCCTGCCGGGACGGGCCAAGGAGTTCGCCCTGGCCGAGGCCGCACCGCTGGAGGACCTGCTCGCCGCCGTCCTGGCGGCGGGCCGGGTCACACTCTGCACGCAGTGCGCCGCCCGCAGGGACATCACGGTGGACGACGTCATCGACGGGGTCCGCATCGCGGGGGCCCCCACGTTCGTCGAGGAGATCCTGGGCGAGGGCGTGCAGGCGCTCGTCTACTGATCCTGCTGCGGGCTCCTGGAGCACCCCCCGGTCCCTGAGGGACCGGGGGCGCGGGCGTGTCAGGCGGGCAGCACCGCGCGCAGGCGCTCGTCGCGCAGCGCCTGGTACCAGCCGTCGTCGATCGCGGGCAGCGGCCCGGTCACCCAGCTCAGCAGCAGGTCGGCCAGCGCGGGGTTGCGGGCGAGCGCCGGGCCGTGCAGGTAGGTGCCGATGATCCGGCCCGCGTAGCAGCCCTCGGTGCCGTCGCCGTTGCCGGTGCCGACGACCGTCCGGGACAGCGGGCGCACCCCCGGCCCCAGCCGGGTCACGCCCATGTGGTTCTCGAACCCGGTCAGCGTGGGCAGCCCCAGCGCGGGGTCGACATCGGCGGCCAGCTCGCCGACCGCGCGCCGCTCGCCCCGCCCCGAGCTGATGTCGAGCAGGCCGACGCCGGACACCGGCTGGCCCTCCTCGCCGCCGAACACCGTGCCCATGATCTGGTAGCCGGCGCAGACCGCCAGCAGGGCCGCACCCCGCTGGATCGCGGCGTGCAGACCGCCGTCGCGGCGCAGCCGCTCGGCGCCGAGGATCTGCGGCCGGTCCTCGCCGCCGCCGATCAGGTAGATGTCGCCCTGCTGCGGCACGGGGTCGGAGGAGCGCACGTGGATGGTCCGGGTGGGGATCCCCCTGGCCCGGGCCCGCTGCTCCAGCACCAGGACGTTCCCCTGGTCCCCGTACGTGCTGAGCAGGTCGGGATAGATCCAGACGATGGACAATTCAGACGGCACGGCCGAACTCCGCTCGGATCTGCTGGAACGCGGTGTAGTTGGCGATCACGTCGATCTTGCCGGGGGCGAGGACGGCCACCGCCTGCTCGAACGAGTCGCAGAGCTGGAAGGGCACCTCCGCGACGGCGAGCCGCAGCGCGAGGTCGAGCCGGCGCTCGCCGGTGACCAGCACCGGCCGGCCCCGCAGGATGCGGTAGTCGACGTCCCACAGCCAGGAGGTGTCGCGGCCGTCCGGCCCCTGCGCGTTCACCGACAGGATGATCGGCAGCGCCGGGTCGGCGACGTCGAACGCCTCCAGCCAGCCGGCCGGGTTCTTGGCCAGCAGCAGCCGCAGCGACCTGCCCTCCCGCTCGACGGTGGTGTAGCGGCCCGCGACCGAGGTGACCGTGCGCAGCCGGGGCAGCGCCCGGCCGGGGTCGAGGCCCAGCGTCTCGGCGACGGCCAGCGCGACGGCGGCGTTCGCCCGGTTCGCCTGGCCGGGAAGCTGGAGGTCCAGCCGCCAGCGCTGCCCGCGGGGGTCGATCACGTCCTCGCCGTCGAGCACCCAGTTGGGCTCGGGACGGTGGAAGGTGCACTCGCGGCAGGCCCAGCTGGTGTCGGCGAGCTGGGCGGCGGTCAGGTTCTGCCCGCCGTTGCCGAACCCGGCCCGGTCGAGCGGGCCGCCGCACTCGGGGCAGCACCAGGAGTCCTCCCGCCAGCGCTGCCCGGCCGCCACCCACGTCACCCGGGCGGCGGTGGAGGCGCCCCAGGTGACCAGCGGGTCGTCGCAGTTGGCGATCACGTGGGCGGGCCGGCCGGCGAGTGCGCGGCGCCACTTCTGGGCCAGCAGCCAGATCTCGGCCGCCCGGTCCATCTGGTCGCGGCTGAGGTTCATCAGGGCGACGATCCCGGCCTCGGTGGTGTCCAGCACCTCGGGGAGGTACTTCTCGTCCACCTCCAGCACGCCGTACGGCGCGCCCTTGCTGGAGGCGAGCGCCGACACGTGCCCGGCGGGCATGTTGGCGCCGAACGCGTTCGTCGCCACGTCGCCGAGCTCCTGCAGCGCCGAGGTGATGAGACGGGTCGTCGTGGTCTTGCCGTTCGTCGCGCTGACCAGGACGAGCTTGCGGTCGGCCGCGAGCTTGCGCAGCAGGTCGGGCTCCAGCATCAGGCCCACCCTGCCGCCGATCACCGAGCCGTCGCCGCGCCCGGTGGCCCTGGACAGCGTCGCGGCCGTACGGCCCAGAGCACTGGCGAGCTGGGCCCGCAACGGAAGCTGACTCATGCCCAGATCCTAGTGCCCCTCCTTGAAATCACGATCCGAAGGACAGCTCGGCGGGGGTGTCGCCGTCGAAGGGCAGCACGAACCGGCGGGGCCAGGACAGGACGGTCTCCAGCCAGCCCGCGCTCATCGTCTGGGCGACGTACTTGACCCGCTCGCGGGGCTCGACGCCGATGGCGACCGTCGTCACGTCGCGCTGGATGCCCTCGTGCTCGTCGTCGCCGAGGATGACCCGCCAGGCCAGCGCGCGGTTGCGGTCCACCTCCATCGACAGCGGGTGGTGGCGCAGCGCCTTGGCCCGGTGGCCCAGCAGCTCCGTGCGCACGCCGACCGCCACCGCGCCGTCGGCCGGCTCGGCGCCGTTGACCCCCTGGTGGGGGTACGGCCGGCCGGAGGGGTCGGTGCCGAACAGCGGATACTCCATCGCCGGGGCCGGGCTGCGCAGGTTGGGCGCGGGATGCCCGAACGGGAACAACCGGTCCACCTCGTGCAGCCAGCGGACCTGCGGGATGACCCAGGCCGCGCCCGGCCGCTCGCCGGCGCGCATCGGCGGCTCGCCCTCCGCGCCGTCCGCCTGGCCGGCCGCGAGCAGCCCGGCCGCGACCTCGGCGGCCTTCTCGGTGAGCAGCGCGGGGTCGAACCAGGTGCGCAGCGACCAGGCACGGCGCGACACCGACCGCTCGACCAGCGTGGCCAGCAGGCACTCGCGCCGCTTGACCGGCAGCTCCGCCCAGATGTCGGCGAGCACGCGCGGCACGCCCGGCAGCGACCGGTTCGTCACGAACGCCAGGACGGCCGTGTCGGTCCAGATGCGCAGCCAAGCCCACTCGGGGGCCACCGCGAGCAGGTCTGCCTCGCGCAACTCCACCAGCGTGCAGGCCTTGCCCGTACGGCACTCGCGCCCGCAGGCGGCCGAGCGGCGGCCGCAGATCGGCGGGACCGGGCCGAGCGTCTCGCGCTCGCGGTCCTCCCCCAGCGGCACCCGCACGCGCAGCGGGCGGTCCATGCCGTCGGCGAACACCGCGGCGAAGCCCGGCTGGAGCGACACGACCTGACGCGACTGGTCCTCGCTCAGGTTCATCGCCGCGCCGACCAGCGCGCGGTCGTCCTCGGCCGGGAGCCGGTGCACGACCTTGAGCGCGGTGTTCTTCACCACGTCGGAGACGAGCTTGGTCGGGATCTGCTCGGCCACGACGATGCCCTCGCCGTACGCCCTGATCTCGGCGAGCATCCCGGCCAGCAGTTCGACGGCGTGGGTGGAGGCCCGCTGGGAGCCCCGGTCGCGCAGCAGCCGGTGGGCCTCCTCGATCACGATGACGTGCCGCAGGCCGCCGACGCCGTCTTCGGCCCGCGGTTCGGAGCGGGCCCGCATCCGCAGGTGCTCGACGATCCGGATGATCAGCGTGCCCATGAGGAACGCCTTGTCCTCGTCGTTGGCGACGTCCTCGATCGCGAGCACCACGTTGCGCTGGAGCAGGCCGCCGATGTCGGCCGGGTGGCCGCCCTCGAAGAACCGGCCCGCGCTGCCGACGCGCAGGCTGCGCAGGCGCAGGCTGATGAAGCCCTCGACGTCGGCCTGGACCTCGTTGCCGTAGCCGATCTCCTGGATTACCTCCAGCGCGTGCTGCTGGAGCTGCTCCAGTGTCGGCACGGCCGGCTGCACGGCGGCCCCCGGGATGCCGCCGCCGGTCACCACGTCCCAGCCGTTGGCCTCGTAGACGCGCTGCAGCGCCAGCGACATGATCTGCGGGAACGGCTCCTCGGCGTCGAAGGCCGCCTGGAACAGCGCCCTGACCATGTCGATGTGCGCCTGCACGGGATAGCCGGGCTCGGGCGCGAGCGGGTTGACGCTGATCGGCACGTTGTCCGGCGCCGAGGGGTTGATGACGGTCAGCGGGGCCAGGTGCTCGACCCGGCCGGCCATCGCGGCGTACTCCGACTTCGCCGGTTCGATGGCCAGCCAGGGGATGCCCGCGATCGTGAGCTGCTCCAGCAGGTGCCGTACGGTCTGGGACTTGCCGGAGCCGGTGGCGCCGGTGACGAAGGCGTGGCGGTTCAGCGTCGCGAGCGGCACGCGGAACGCGCCGACGGCGCGGTCCTGGCCGTCGACGATCGCACCGAGGTCGATCGACTCCGCCGAGCCCTCCACGTCGGCCTCGCTCGTCACGTCGAAGAAGCCGGCGTCGAGCACCCGGACCCCCGGCACCTCCCGGCGCGGCAGCCCGGCAAGTGCGGCGAGGGCCCCCGCCGTCGCCGCGAACGGCGCCGCCGCGCCGTCGGCCGAGTCCTGCAGGTCGACGGCGAGCGCCTCGGCGAAGCCGTACACCGACTCGCTCGCGCCGTCCCCCGACAGGGCGGGCAGCGTCATGGCGCTGCGCAGCCGGTACGGGTGGTGGCTCATCTCCACCGAGCCGACCAGCACCGGCGCGATCTGGCGCAGTTCGTCCGGGCCCGCCGCGCCGGCCAGCACCCGTACGTTCCACAGACCGGCCTCGCGGAACGCGTCCAGCTCCTGCATCCGGCGCTCGGCCCGCTCGGCGTCGAACCGCGACCGCTCGGAGGCGTCGCCGTACTGCCGCAGCACGTTGAGCTGGGTGCGCAGGTGGGCCACCTCGGCGTCGAGCAGGTCGGTCGGCTCGGCGACGACCACCCAGGCGAACGGCCGGGACATGAGCGTGACCAGCGTCGACTCGAAGAGCGTGGGCCGCTTGGGCTCGTCCGGCTCCGGCTCGCGCCTGCCGTAGAGCGGCGGGGCCTGGCGGCCGGGGCACGGCGTCCAGACCAGGTCGGCGAGGTCGGCCAGCCACTCGTCGCCGATCTCCACGCCCCGCGCGCCGCCGGGGAACAGCAGCGGCTGCGGGCCGGTGACCGGCGGCTCCGGGGCCGAGGCCGCCCGGCGCGGTGGCTTGGGCGGCGTGAGCGGTCCCGCGTTGGTGATCAGCTCCAGCGGGGCACCCGACCCACGCGACAGCCAGCCGATGACGAACGGCCGGTTGCGCTGCGCGGCGGACAGGACCGCGGGGAGCACCGTGACGAAGTCCCACTCCGCGGACGAAGTGCGCGAGGGAGCGGTGATCGCCTGGATCCGGTACCACGGCCCGCTCAGAGGGAACGGATGCAATGAGACCCCTCAGTCGACGACGAACAGGGAAGAGACTCCTTCAACGATCAGGCCCGCACACCGTGGTTGACGATGCCCTTACCGGCCGCGGACCGTGTCATGGCCGCTTGCGCCAGTCGAGGCGGGACGGCGGAGGGCCGAGGTTCGGGGGGACCTCGGGCAGCGCGGGCTCGGCGGGCTCCGGCTCGGGCTCGGGTTCGCGCGGCGTCAGGGCGGCCCGGCGGATCTCCTCGAACTCCCCCAGCGTCGTCTTCGGGAAGGTGAGTATCGCCGGGTTCGCGTCCGCCAGGCGCACCTGGCGTCCCTCCGCCGTCGAGTAGGTGACGATCACCGACGTCGTGGGAAGCTGCTGGAGCTGGTGCGGCTCGACCAGGAACTCCCGCGACCGCTGCAGGACCCCGTCGGCCACCGTGGGCGCGCGCCGGCCCCACTCGGTCGACTCCGTGATGTCCTCGCGCAGGTCGCCCTCCCGCATGTCCTCCCCCTCCGTGCGGCCCTCGCCGACGGTGGAGGTGTAGAACCCGCTCGGGGCGTGGACCGCCGTGCTGAACGTCTCGGTGAGCTGGGCGAGCTCGAGGCGGTGCTCGGTGCCGACGTGCTCGCTGGCCACCCGGGCGTCCTCGGCGTTGCCCAGCCGCATGAACGCGACGGCCGCGTGCCCCCGGCCGAGCCGTTCCCGTACGGTCGGGGTGAGGCTGCGGTAGGTGAGGACGAGCCCGGTGCGCGAGGTCTCGCAGGCGTCCATCAGCCGGTCGAGCACGTCGCCGCGGAGCTTGTCCGCACCCGCGACGATGATCGTGTGGTACCAGGGCCGCTCGCTGGCCGGCGACTGGCGCAGGATGTGCGTGAGCGCGGTCGCGACGTACGTGCCGAGCACCCGGTTGCCGAACACGCCCGCCTGCCGGTCCATGCTGACCACCCGCAGCCGCGCGGGCGGCAGCCGTACGGCCTCGGAGCCGAGCGTCTCCAGCTTGCGCAACTGGGACTCCAGCGCCCAGGCCCGCTCGATGACCACCCGGTCGGCCACGCCCCGGCCGAACAGCGTGCCGATGCGTTCGAGCTGGGAGGCGGTCAGCAGGCCGTACTTCATGTCGTCGCGCGGGTCGCCCACCTGCGCGAGCGCCCGCAGCGCGGCGGTCACCTGGCTGATCGTGGCGTTCTCGCCGAGGACCTCCAGCACGCGCTCCAGGATCGCGTTGTCGAAGCCGATGTCCCTGCTGGTCTCCTCGCTGACGCTCACCACGTGGGCGAGCACGTCGGCGAACGCCTCGGGCTTGAGCGTCGCCCCCAGGTCGAGCTTGGGCAGGTCGACCGGAAGCACCCAGACGAGCGGGTCGTCCCCGCCCCGGCGGGCCAGCTCGATGAGGTCCTTGGCGATCGCGCCCTCGGACAGGTCGAGCACGGTGAGGTGGCCGCCGCTGTAGAGGCGGGTCGCGCCGATCAGCGTGACCAGGGCCGACCAGCCGGCCAGCGTGCCGCCGGCCACGTCGACCCGGTCGATGTCGTCCGGCACCGCCACGGCGTACCAGGTGATCTGCTTGTCGAAGCGGTTCTTCTTCTCGGCCCAGTCGCGGTACTTCGCGGCGTGCTCCTCCTGGGCGGTGACAATCTCCCGCTGCCGCCGCTCCTGCTCCCGCAGCGCCTTACGGCGGCGCTCGTCGAGCCGCTCGTTGACCGTACGGTCGCCCTGCCGGATGGCGTAGGTGCAGATGGCGGCCACGCCGCCCGCGGCGACCAGCCCGAGCAGCACGAACGACCAGGTGAGCAGGCCGCTCACGCCGAGGACGAGGATCCCGGCGGCCAGCACGGCCATGAACGTGCGGAACAACCGGACCGGATGGTTCAGCAGATCCTTCTGCAGGCGCTCCCGGTGAACCCAGTCGGTGGTGTCGGCGGGAGGCTCGGCGACGTCCTCGCGCGCCGGCCGCTTCGGCGGCGGCCCCGGATCGGGGTACAGCAGAGCGTACTGCCAGCCCAGGTAGATCCGGTCCGCCTGCAACTGGGCATGCTCGGGGTGCGGGTCGCCCACGGGCCCTCCATGTCCGCCTAAGGTCACAGCGTAGGATCTGGAAGCCCTGTCAGGGCGAGCTTCTCGCCATTCGGACCTATTTCCCGCCGGCGCCTGGAACCTATGGGGCCCATGGGGCGATTGTGATCGTACTACCATCGCTTGCCATGACGTCATCCCCCAATGGCGGCGGCCGACGACGCCCGGTGCTGGTCCCGGTCGCCTCCGCGCTGGCCGTGGTGGGCATCGGCGTCACCGCCGCCTTCGGCGGCCTGCGCGACGCACCGGACAAGCCGCCGCCCACGGCCTCGCCCGGCGACACGATCGACCAGGGGCAGTTCCGCACCCAGTTCATCAAGGCGATCGACACCACGGAGAAGGGCAGCTTCGGCGACGCCAAGCGCTACCTGGAGCTCGTCGTCAAGGTCACCAACATGGGCGACGAGACCGCCTCGGTCGGCATGGTGCCGCAGCCCGGCAAGGGCTTCAGCCAGACCGGCACCTTCGCCGGCTCCCTGCTGCGGACCCGCCCCGAGATGAAGAGCGAGTACGGCCCGCGGGCCTCCGTGCTGAGCTACGGCATCGAAAGCCAGCAGCTCCATCCGGGGATCACCACCACGGTCGTGGTGAAGTACGAACTCCAGCCCACCGCGACCGCGCCCGAGGAGATCAGCCTCGACCTGGGTTCGTTCGCGAACGAGCCACTCGGACTGCTCAATCAGAGTCGTGACTGGATGCTCAAGGGCGAGTACAAGGAGGACGACGGCCCGTTCGAGCCCGAGGTCGCCACGCGGATCACCCTTCCGGTGCGGAAGGAGGCCAGCTGATGACTCTGGTCCAGACGGAGAGCCGTACGTCCCGCCGGGCCGCCGCCGGGCGGCCCCGCAGGCGCGGGCTGGGCCGGCGTCTCGCCGCCGGGGTGGCGGGCGTCGTGCTCGCGGCGGCGGCCGTCTACGCGCAGCAGAACTTCGCGATGCCCTTCGAGCAGCGCGCCTCCTTCCTGACCTACAAGGGCCGGATCGGCGAGACGGTGGCGACCAAGCGCTTCTCCGTGAAGGTCGTGTCGGTCACCGCCGCCCGCGCCGTGGACACGACGGACTACTCCGGCAAGGTGACCAAGGTGGGCACGAGCCATCTGTTCCTGCTGATCGACGTCACCGCGACCAGCGCCCGCGAGCCCATGAAACTGAGCAAGCTCAGCCCGCCCGTCCTCCTGACCGAGGACGGCCGGCGTTACCTGCCCACCGACAAGGTCGACGAGAGCCTGACCCTGTTCAACCGGTACATCCAGCCGGGATTCTGGACGAGCGGAACACTCGTCTTCGAGGTGCCGAAGGACGCGGTGCCGGGTGCGAGCCTCGTCTTCATCCCGCCCGTCAGCCCGCTGGTCGTCGACAACTCCGCGCCCGAGGCGCAGGTCGACCTGGATCTGTCGGGCGCCGCCGCCGACCGGCTGATCGCGCAGGCGGAGGACTACCACACACTGGCGGGCCCGAGCCGATGACCGAGACGCCCATGGACGGAAATCCGCCGAGGAACGACCAGGACGCCCGCGACTGGTTCGCGCCTCCGGCCGACCAGCCCACCGACATCGCCTCGGACATCACCTACAGCGGCGCGTTGCCGCCGCGGCCCATGCCGACGGCGCCGCCGTCCATCCCGATTCCCGGGAAGCTGGCCCCGCCCACGGACCTGCGCGTGTGGCCGCCTCCGGAGCCCGAGGGCGAGGACGGGTCCACCCAGCCGTTCCCCGCGCTGCGGACGAACCGGCAGCCGCCGCCCCGGGCTCTCGCCCCCACAGCCCTTCCCCCCGCGGCGCCTTCCCCCACAGCGCCTCCCCTCGCCGCCCCGGCGTACGGCGTGCCGGCGGAACCGCCCGGCGCGGACCTCCCCGTAGCAACGGACGCGCCCGCTTCTCCCGTACGGCGGCGGACGGGCCTGCTGATCGGCGGCGCGGTGCTGTCCGTCGCGCTCGCCGTCGCGGCCCCCTCGGTCTTCGGCTACCGGGCCTTCGAGTACGGCCGTCCGGACTACACCGTCCACGTCGTGCCGCCCGGCCAGGCCGGGACCGTGCAGCACGTGTCATGGCAGGCCACCGTCGAGAAGATCAAGGACCCCAGCGGCAAGCGAGACCGGTCCGACCGGCAGTGGATGAAGATCGTGGCCACCAGGACCGCGCTCGACGCCGAGGGCGCCATCCGCCACGGAGCGCCGGCGGATGTCAAGCTCACCGACCGGGCCGGGCGCACCTGGCAGGTGGAGACGCTGAACAACGAGACGCCGCCCGACGTCAATGACAACAAGGTCGGCACGCCGTACCGGATGGAGATGCTCGGGGTGGTCCCGCCCTCGGTGGCCGACCAGGTCGAGGTCACCATCCGCCCGAGCACCTACCGGGACGTGCCCGGGCAGTCGGCGGCGGACTTCGTCAAGGACGCCTTCAGCTCGACGGAGAAGGACGACCAGGTTCTGCGCTTCCGGCGGTGACCGGCTCCCGGCCCTCCGCTCCACCCTCCGTCCGGGCCCGGGTCGCGGCCAGGTCGAACGTGGCGGCGATCAGGCACATGGTCACCAGGGTCACGATCAGATCGGTCACGTAGTCGATCGGCACGTCGGTCGCGAACCAGAGGTACGGCTCCTCGCTCGCGGCAAGATAGCGGCCCGCCCTGCCGAGGAAGTCACCGCCGATGTGCAGTCCGACGTAGCACAGCGCGAAGAGGCCGAACAGCGGCGCGCCCCCGCGGGCCGTCAGGCGCAGGGAGTTCAGCAGCGGGATCCAGCGGCCTGTCCACCCGGCGCTCAGCTTGGCCAGCGCCCGCCTCGTCCAGTCGTGCGTGCGCTCCAGGTGCACCGCCGCCTGCTCCAGGCGCGTCCCCCTGATCGTCGTCTGCGTGTCCTCCGCGTACGCGCCGTAGACGAGGATGCCGACCGTCAGCCACGCGAGCGGGACGGCCAGGGCGTCGATCACGTACGGCCAGACCTCGCCCAGCCACTCCGAGACCTGCTGCCAGCCGGGGATGCCGCCCTCCGCCCCGGCCATGAGGTCGTGCCAGCCGGCGACGGCGGACCGGCCGCCGATCCAGTCGGAGCGCGCCCCCACGGCCGCCGCGACCGCGTTGATGCCGAAGAAGGCGAACGCCAGCTCGCCGAAGGTGGCGAGCACGCCGGAGAACCGGCCGTTCCCCGCCTCGTGGCGGCGGCCGAAGTACCACTTCACCCCGTAGGCGACCGCCATCGTCGCGAGGGAGACCTTCGGGTCCAGGTTGATCAGCCCGGCCATCACCCCGCTGTCGTCGCCGCTGCCCGCGTCGAGCACGTAGCGGTCCGGCTGCCGCATCATGTCGATGTTCACGAAGTCGCGGGCGTCCTCTTTGACGAACCCCCAGGTCGTGTAGATGCCGGCGAAGACGAGGGCGGTCCGGTTGAGGGCGCCCAGCAGGCTCTCCTTGGCCTCGCCGCCGGCACGGCGGGCCCGGGTCTCCAGCAACGCCTCGCGGACGACGTACAGCATGCCGACGGTCGTGGCGAGGGACGTCATCACGACGAGTGTGAACAGGAACATCACCAGGACCAGCCGGGCCTGGTACCACGAGCCGTGCGAGACGGTCGCGGCCAGCAGGAGCAGACCCCACCGGACGAGCCGTCCGAGCGAGAACCAGATGATCAGGGGGAGCGCGCACTTCGCGAGGATCCGCAGGGCGTGCAGCGGCAACGCGTACGGCGACAGCATCCAGGCGAACCTGCGGGGCGCGGGCAGTGCGGACGTTCCGGACACCTGCCGCATGCTATCGGCTCCCGCTTCCCCCTACGGCGCGACGAGGAGCATAATTGTCGTGCAGCTGCACGACAGGAGGGGTGATGGAAGCGGCACACAAGCAGCCCGCTCAAGCGCAGGTCCGGCTGAGCGGCAAAGAATGGGAAGAGCTCCGCGAGACGATGCGGCTGCTCGAGTTGCCGTCCACATCGGACGCGCTGCGCGAGGGCCTGCGACTCCTGCATCATGAGGCCAAAGCCGAAGCGATGGCGCAGAACATCTCCCTGTTCTACCGTCAGCGCTCTGCACCGCCGCCGGAGGGTGATCCCGCTCCCACCGAGGAGGAGTTCGCGGCCGCGGACGCCGCCGAGTGGTGACGTCACTGCCTCCCCTGCGGGGGCAGGTCTGGGTCTGCGCCTTCCCGGCCGGGATCGGTCCCCATCCGGTGGTCGTCCTCACCGTCAACCGCATAGCACGGCCGCTCTCCGGCCTGACGGTGGCACCGATCACAGGGACGCCGGGGCCACCCGAGACCCACGTGCCGGTCGGCCCTGACTCCGGCCTCAAGAAGTACGACGAGTCCTATGTGAACTGCACCGAGCTGCACACAGTGCGCAAGGAACGGCTGAGACGGCCGTTGGGGCTGCTGGCCCCAGGCGAGATGACCGCCGTCGCCGAACGCGTCCGGCTCATCCTGGGGCTGGAATGACGAAGGCCGGTGCGTTCGCGGGAACGCACCGGCCTTCGGGGTGAAGCGGTGGATCAGACGGCGACCGAGAGCTGGGCGACCTCGCCGAGCTTGGCCTCGACGGCGACGTCCTTGGTGACGCCGCCGCCGGCGATGATGCGGACGGTCCACTGGCCGGGAGCGGCGAAGAAGCGGAAGACGCCCTCGTCGGAGACGACGACCTCGCCGGTGAACTCGCCGCTGTGGTCCAGCAGGCGGGCGTACGCCGTGCCGGCGCCGGTGACGACGCCCTGGATCACGGCCTGGTTGGACAGGTCGATGCCGGCCGGTAGCGCGACGGTCTGCTCAGGAGCAGCGCAACCCTGTGTGGTGGTCATCAGCGGGCCTCTCCCAACTCGATCGGCACGCCCACGAGCGAGCCGTACTCGGTCCACGATCCGTCGTAGTTCTTGACGTTGGGCTGGTCGAGCAGCTCGTGCAGCACGAACCAGGTGTGCGCGGAGCGCTCGCCGATGCGGCAGTAGGCGATGGTGTCCTTGGCGAGGTCCACGCCGGCGCCGGAGTAGAGCTCGCGGAGCTCGTCGTCGGAGCGGAAGGTGCCGTCGTCGTTGGCCGCCTTCGACCACGGGATGTTGCGGGCGGTCGGCACGTGGCCGCCGCGCTGCGCCTGCTCCTGCGGCAGGTGGGCAGGGGCGAGCAGCTTGCCGGTGAACTCGTCGGGCGAGCGCACGTCGACCAGGTTCTGCTTGCCGATCGCGGCGACGACGTCGTCGCGGAAGGCGCGGATGTCGTTGTCGGGCTCCTGGGCGGTGTACTGGGTGGCGGGACGCTCGACCGCGTCCTTGACCAGCTCGCGGGACTCCAGCTCCCACTTCTTGCGCCCGCCGTCGAGCAGCTTGACGTTCGCGTGGCCGTACACCTTGAAGTACCAGTAGGCGTAGGAGGCGAACCAGTTGTTGTTGCCACCGTAGAGGATCACGGTGTCGTCGTTGGCGATGCCGCGGGACGAGAGCAGCGCCTCGAAGCCGGCCTTGTCGACGAAGTCGCGGCGGACCGGGTCCTGCAGGTCGGTCCTCCAGTCGATCCTCACGGCGCCGCGGATGTGGCCCTTGTCGTAGGCGCTGGTGTCCTCGTCGACCTCGACGAGCACGACACCCGGTGTGTCGAGGTTGGCCTCGACCCAGTCGGCGTCCACCAGAACGGCGGAGCGGCTCATTGGATTCTCCCAGGTTGTAGACGGCGGATGAGCAGGTACGTTGCGCAGCCCGGGCGGACCCGGACGCTGCGTTGGGGAAGGCGGCCGGCGGTGCCGCTGCCGCACCCAGGGCCTGTACGGTGATCCTCCACGCGAACCCGATCAGTCCCACCGGCGTGGACCCCGGCCCGGCGATCCACCCCGGCGGCACCGAGATTTCGGCGCGCGAGGGCGGCCGTGGATGCGGCCGCGTCGGATCGGGAGCCACGAGGGTCGATGTGCATCGTGGGAAACTCCTGAAGGATTCTCGGAGCGCGGCGTCACGCCGCAGGAATCACCCTCAGGCCATGCGACAGAGCGATGTCGCGACGCGGCAGAAGTCCACCGCCCGCCGCTTCGTGAGCAGCTCTGTCGTGGGAGTCATGGCCACGACAGTACCTTCCGTCTCGACATCTGTCACACCTTGTCCGATGGATGAGATGAACCATGAGACGTTCCATCCACGGCGACGCCGAGAGCGGCGATCACGTCGGCCTTGCGCGGCTGGCCGGACGCCTTTTTCACCACGTTTCCCGCGCCGTCGAGGACGAGCACCGTGGGGGTGCTCCGCACCTCGAACCGCCGGACCAGATCCAGGCGCGACTCCGCGTCGATCTCGACGTGGCGCACGCCCGGCACCAGGCCGGCCACCTCGCCGAGGATCCGGCGGGTCGCCCGGCAGGGCTGGCAGAACGCGGTGGAGAACTGCACGAGCGTGGCCCGCTCCCCCAGCTCGGCGCCGAGGTCGGCGGCCAGGATCAGGCCGAGCTCGCCTCTCGTCGCCGGGGCGTGTTCCACTGCCCGCGTCCTCCCGTCGCGCCGTCCGAGAACCGGCCCGGCGGCCACGTTCGGGACGAGCGTGGCCATCCGGGTCGCGATGCCTGCCATCGCCGTCTGCAACCCTCCGTACGCCGGGGCTGATTCCCGGCCCGTGTCACAGAAAGGTCACAGGACGCTCAGAGCCTCGCGGCGACCAGTGTGCGGCCGTCGGCGCCGGCGAGTTCCACGCGCTCGATCTGGCCGGGGCTCAGCGCCGTCGAGCCCTCGAAGACCATCTTCGGCCCGCGGTACTCCCCGCGCTCGACCGTCCAGGTGCCGAGGACCGAGACGGTGCCGTCCTTCCCGATCACGCGGAGCGCGCACACCGTCCCCGCGGGCACCCCGGCGACCCTCGCGACGACCTGCGTCCCGCCCTCGTGCGGGACGAACCGTACGGTCAGCCGCATGTCGCCGTTGCTGCCGCGGGCCTCCGGTGAGGCGGTGACGGTCGCCTCCGCGGGCGGCTGCTCGACCTTCCTCGCCACGGTGCCGGGCGACGGCACAGGTGAGGCCTGGGCGTTGAAGATCTGCGGGATCTCGTCGTTGCCGGCCTTGGGCGCCTGGGCCGCGGCGGCGTCAGAGGCGGCGCCGGCGGCGGCCGCGCTACCCGCCCCGGCGTCGGGCGCGGTCGCGTACTCCGGTGCGGCGACGGCCGACCCCGCCACGGTGTCCTGCGACGCGGTCTGCGCCGCCGACAGCCAGGCCGTGCCGCCCACGGCCGCGACGACGACGGACGCGGCGAGCGCCAGTAGCACGCGGGACCGGCGCCCTCTCCTCGCCGACGCGGCGACCAGCCGGTCGAGCACGGCGCGCGGCGGCGCGGCGGCGCGCTCGACGTCCTCGGCCGACACGAGCGCCAGCAGGGGCGGCAGCCCCGACAGCGCGGCCAGCTCCGCCCGGCACTCCGCGCAGGTCTCCAGGTGGGCCTCGACCTCGGCGGCCTCCTCCGCGTCAAGCGCCCCGAGGACGTGCACGCCGAGTGAGATCCGCACCTCCTCGCAGGTCATGGTGCCAGCCCCCGTTCCTCCAGGGCGAGTTTGAGCGCTCGGAGGGCGTAGTAGGTCCGCGACTTGACCGTCCCCTGCGGGATGCCGAGGACCTCCGACGCCTCCTTCACCGATCTCCCCCGGTAGTACGTCTCCATGAGCACCTCACGGTGCTCCGGCCTGAGCGAGGCCAGCGCCTCCGCCACCCCCCACGACTCGACGGCGCGGTCGAGCTCGTCGTCGGCGGGCAGCACGGCGAGCGCCTCGTCCCCCGTCTCCTGCGGCCTGGACCGGCGGGCCCGGTGCTGGTCGACGACGATGTTGCGGGCGACGGTGAACAGCCAGGCGCGCACCGGGCGTCCTTCGAGCACCCCGGGGTTGCGCCAGGCCCGGAGCAGCGTCTCCTGCACCACGTCCTCCGCTCTGCCCGGATCGCCGGTCAGCCGCAGCACGTAGCCGTACAACGGCCCAGCGTGGTCATCGAAAAGCGCGCGCACGAGCTCCTCGTCGGCGGTTCCGGCTGGACTCACACCTTCTTCACGTACGAAGCGGCGGAGTGGTTCGGCGGTGTGACCAGCCTCACGCGAGCCGTCACGTGAGCCGTCACCTGAAGGAGACATCACTTGCGGTGCCCTGGACCGCGAGTCCTTCACTGGTCGAGGTGACGCGGGTGACCCGCAGGTTCAGCGGCAGGTTCTTCACCGGGACCGTGAAGGAGATGAGCCGCTCGGGGTTGGGCACCGGAATCGCGCCCGCGAGCCGCACGTTCGCCGGCGTGAGCCGGATCCCGTCCTTGATCGTCTCGATCTTCATGTCGGCGGTGACCGGCACCTGGTTCCCGAGCACGGTCACGTTGCCCGAGACGCGGAGCTTGTCGTCGCCGGTGCCCTCGACCTTGATGCCGGCCGGCGCGTGGGCGGACAGGGTCCGGCGCGAGATGACCACGGTCCCCGCCACCCGGTCGGCTTTGATCTTGGTGGCCGCGGCGTTCTGGATCAGGTCGGCGAGCGGGGCGGTCACGCCGTGGAGCGTGGCGTCGATGCGTTCGAGCCGGACGCCCTCCCGCTCCACCTGGCCGATGCCGATGGCGATCTCCTCGTAGCGCCCGGAGAACGCCTGCGTGAGGAACGGAAGGCCCTTCACCTGCACCGAGGGCGGCTGCGCCAGGTCGTACTGCGCCTCGATCTGGCGGGCGATCTCCCGCTGCACGCCGACGACGGCCACCCGGTCGAGCACGACGAGCAGGATGGCGAGCAGAACCACGGCCACGACCAGCTTGCGCATCCGACTCCTCCGAAAGCGCCCGTACGATCAGCGTAGTGCCCCTGCCCGCGAGATTTGCCTGAGAACGGACAACGTCCGGAGTGGCGCCCATTCGCTGCGTACGCCGCGGGGGGTGAAGCTTGACGGGAGAGGCACGTGCCGCTCATCCCCCGGCGAATGGGGGCAAAACCTCTACCACGAATCCCTCAGGCAACGTGATCGCAGCAGGGTCGCGGGTGCCCGCCGGGGCGCCGTCGACCAGGAAGGACGACCGGCGCAGCACGCGTTCCAGGGCCGCGTTCCGCCCGATCCCCGCGAGCAGGTCCGCCAGCGTGTCCGCGGCGGCGGCCTCCTCCGGCACACCGGCGGCCTCCTTGGCCGCCGCCCAGTAGCGAATCGTCCCCGTGGCCATGCTCAGCCCGCTCCCCTCGTACGCCGTGTCTCGATCCGCGTGTCTCGATCCGCGTGTCTCGGTAGGCGTCCGATCCATGTCACCTCCATGAAAGCTCTCCGTCACCGTCACGTTACGGTCTTAAACCACGTGACGTGTTGTTCACACGGGTGACGCGGATTGGACGCAAAGTTCGTGTGGGCTACCCTACGAATTAATGGACTCGGGCGATGTGGCCCCCGGGTCCTTACATGTTTGTACGGCTGTCGCGGTTTCCAGTGCTGCAAACGGCGCCGAGCCGACATGGTGCGAGGAGGCTCATGTGAGCAATCTGCTCCTGCTGACCAACGCTCTGGAGCCGTCGGCGGAGGTGCTCCCGGCACTCGGACTGCTTCTCCACTCGGTGCGGGTCGCCCCGGCCGAGGCCTCCGCTCTGATCGACGCGCCGCCCGCGGACGCCATTCTGGTCGACGCGCGCCGTGAGCTCGTGCAGGCCAAGAGCCTGTGCCGGCTGCTGCGCACGACCGGCGTCACCTGTCCGCTGATGGCGATCGTGACCGAGGGCGGCCTGGCGGCGATGACGGCGGAGTGGGGCGTGGACGACGTCATCCTCGACACCGCCGGCCCCGCGGAGGTGGAGGCCCGGCTGCGGATGTCCGTCGGGCGGCTGTCGCTGGCCGCCACGGAGGACGTCCCCGACGAGATCCGCAGCGGTGACCTGTCGATCGACGAGGCCACCTACACGGCCAGGCTGCGCGGCCGCGCGCTCGACCTCACGTTCAAGGAGTTCGAGCTGCTCAAGTATCTCGCCCAGCACCCGGGCCGGGTCTTCACCCGGGCCCAGCTGCTCCAGGAGGTCTGGGGCTACGACTACTTCGGCGGCACCCGGACCGTGGACGTCCACGTACGGCGGCTGCGGGCGAAGCTGGGAGCGGAGTACGAGGCGCTCATCGGCACGGTCCGCAACGTCGGCTACCGGTTCGTGCCCGACCGCGGCGGCGAGCAGCAGGCCGAGGCCGAGCCCGTCAGACGCTGACTCCGGGCCTGAAGGCCCGCCCCCGCGGCGGGGGGCGGGCCTTCTGGCGTCCGCTTCCTACCGGATGAGGTTGATCCGTCCGGTGGCCGGCGGGGCGATCGGCGAGTGCGCGCCCATGTAGGCGACGAACGCGTCGATGTCCAGCGGGCCGCTCCACAGGTTGGTGCCCTGGGTGAAGACGGTGAAGCCGTCGCCACCGCCGACGAGGAAGTTGTTGGCGGCCACCCGGATCTGCTGGGCGTCGGTCACCGCGGTTCCGTTGATCTTGATGTCGGAGACCCGCGAGCCCTCTGGCTTGGTGGTGTCGAAGGTGTAGGTCAGCGACGAGGACGGCTGCAGGATCCGCTGGGTGATGCCGCCCGTGGTCGGGTCGACCTTCCAGATCTGCTGCTCAAGCAGCGCCTTGAGCTGGGCCCCGGTGAGCGTGACCACCTGCATGAGGTTGTTGAACGGCTGCACCGTGAAGGCCTCGCCGTACGTCACGACCCCGTCGCCCTCCGCGCCGCTCTGCGGGAAGGTCAGGTCGGCGCGGACGCCGCCCGGGTTCATCAGCGCGATCTCGGCGTTGCCGCCGGTCTTGGTCGCCTCCAACTGCGCGTCGGCGATCAGGTCGCCGAGCGGGGTCTCACCCACGTTGGTGCCGCGCCCGATGGTGGCGGTGATCTTGCCGATCGGCCTGTTGGCGACGGTGGAGACCCGCTCCTTCCAGGTGTTGATGTACGTCTCGGTGTCGGCGTCCGGGGTGACGGTGCGGGTCACCACGTTGTTCTTGGCGACGACGCTGGAGCGGACGACGTCCTTGGTCCTACGGTCGATCTTGAAGTCGATCTGGGTGATCGCGCGGCCGAACGAGGAGCCCTGGGTGTAGACGCGGTCCTGACCGGCCGGGTCCTTCACCTTGCAGACGTACGCCTGGTGGCTGTGGCCGCTGATGACCAGGTCGATCTGCGGGTCGAGCCCCTTGGCGATCCGCGAGCCTGCGCCGGGGACGACCGGGCAGGAGCTGGGGTCCTGGTTGGGCGTGATGTTGTCGCCCTCGTGCACCAGCACGACCTGCGCCTTGACGCCCTTGTGGGTGAGGAGCTTCGACACCTTGTTCGCGGCGGCGATCTCCTCGGTGAACTTGAGGCCCACGATGCCGGAGGCGGTGACGATGCTGGGAGTGGTCTGGGTCACGAGGCCGATGAAGGCGACGTCCATCCCGTTGATCTTCTTGACGAAGTAGGGCGGCAGGGCGTAGTCGCCGTTCGCCTCCTTCAGCACGTTGGCCCCGAGGTAGTCGAAGCTCGTGCCCTTCCACTTCCCGGCCGGGGAGCAGCCGTCGACCGGGTGGCAGCCGCCGTTCATGATGCGCTTGAGCTCGTTGATGCCCTCGTCGAACTCGTGGTTGCCCGCCGAGGAGGTGGCGAGGCCGAGCGTGTCGAGCAGCGCGGCGGTCGGCTCGTCGTGGTAGGCCGCGGACAGCAGCGGCGAGGCGCCGATGAGGTCGCCCGCGCCCACCAGGAGGGTGTTGCGGTCGCGCAGCTGCTTGAGGTGCGCGGCCAGGTAGGAGGCGCCGCCGGCGATCGAGTACTTGGCCCCCGCGATGCCGGTGAGCGAGCCGTCCGTGTCGGTGAGCGGCCCGTTGGGGTCGAGGATCCGGGAGCTGGACCCGGTCGGGGGCTCCAGGTTGCCGTGCAGGTCGTTGATGGTCAGCAGCCGGACGGAGACGGAGGGGTCGGGCTTGTGGCCGTGGCCGGCCGGGGGCTTCGGCCCGTGGTTCGTTCCATGGGAAACCGCCTGGGAAGCGGGATCGGCGGCGGCCGGGCTCACGGTGAGAGCCGCGGCGCTCAGGATCGCGGCGCCGGCGACGGCCAGTCGCGTCAGGGATGCTCGGGTCATGACCCCCGACAGTAGAACGGCGATCTGATCGGGAAATGGCGCAAAGATTACGATTCAGGGAGGCCACACCTGGCGTGTATTGCCGAAGCCCGCCGCCGGGGCGCGCCGGTCCCTCGCCTATGGTGCGAGACATGAACGTACGCGTGGAGATCACGGAAAGGCTCGATGACGAGCGGATTACGGCCGTGCTCGCTCTGGTGGAGGCGGCCGCCGAGGTCGACGGGGTGCGGCCGCTCAACGAGCACGTGATGCTCCAGGTGCGCTACGGCGGCGTGCCAGGGGCGAGAGCCGTACTGCTGCACAAGGACGGCGACCTGGCCGGTTTCGCCCACCTCGACCCGCCCGGCGACCCGGGCGGCCCCGAGGAGGGACCGAGCGGCGAACTCGTGGTGCGTCCGGCCCTCCGCGGGCTCGGCCTGGGCAGGCGGTTGCTGGACGCGGTGCTGGAGACGAGCGGCGGCAGGATCCGCCTGTGGGCGCACGGCGACCTGCCCGCCGCCGCCCGCCTCGCCGCGAGCGCGGGTCTGACCCGGGCGCGGTCGCTGTGGCGGATGCGCCGGCCGCTGGCGGAGCCTCTGCCCACCGCCCCGCTCCCCGAAGGCGTACGGCTGCGCACGTTCGAGCCCGGGCGCGACGAGCAGGCCTGGCTCGCGCTCAACGCGCAGGCCTTCGCCGCCCACCCCGAGCAGGGCTCCTGGACCATCGACGACCTTGAGCTGCGCGAACGCGAGCCGTGGTTCGACCCCGCGGGCTTCTTCCTCGCCGTACGGGGCGACACGCCGGTGGGCTTCCACTGGACCAAGGTGCACCGGGACGGCGACGGCGAGGACCGTGAGCCGATCGGCGAGGTGTACGTCGTGGGGGTCGGGCCCGGCGAGCGCGGCACGGGCCTCGGCCGGGCGCTGACGCTCGCCGGGCTCGCGCACCTGCGCGGCCTCGGCCTGGCCCGGGTGACGCTCTACGTGGACGAGGAGAACGCCGCGGCGGTCCGGCTCTACGAGTCGCTCGGGTTCACCCGGTGGATCACGGACGTGATGTACCGCCGGTGACGTCGGCGGGCCGGTCCCGAGGGGCGCCGGCCCGCCGGGTCATCCGAGGATGAGGTTGAGGATGAAGTAGCCGATCGCGGCGACGACGGCCGCCGCCGGGATCGTCAGGACCCACGCGGTCACGATGCTGCCCGCGATGCCCCACCGTACGGCCGACAGCCGCTTGGTCGCGCCGACTCCCATGATGGCGCTGGTGATGGTGTGGGTGGTCGAGATGGGCGCGCCGAACCCGAGGGCCGCCGTGTAGAGCACGCCCGCCGCGGCGGCCTCGGCCGCGAAGCCCTGCGGAGGGTCGAGGTGGATGATCCGGCGGCCGAGGGTACGCATGATCCGCCACCCGCCGGCGTACGTGCCGAGGGAGATCGCCAGCGCCGAGGAGGTGATGACCCATTCGGGGATGTGCGAGTCGGGAGAGGCGTAGCCGCCGACGACCAGGGCGAGGAAGATCACGCCCATCGTCTTCTGCGCGTCCTGCAGGCCGTGGCCGAGGGCCATCGCGGCCGCCGACAGCGTCTGGGCGTACCGGAACCCCTTGCTGGCTTTGTGGGGGTTGGCCTTACGGAAGATCCATAAAATGGCGATCATGATGATCGCGCCCAGGAGGAGCCCCACGACGGGGGACAGCACCATGGGGATGACGACCTTCTCGATCACCCCGCTCCAGTGCACGGACGCGCTCGCTGCCAGCGCCGAGCCGACGAGCCCGCCGATCAGGGCGTGGCTGCTCGACGACGGCAGGCCGAAGTACCAGGTGATGAGGTTCCACACGATGGCGCCGAACAGCGCCCCGCCGACGATGATCAGGCCGTGCCTGCCGTCCGGGGCGTCGATGATCCCCTTGCCCACGGTCGAGGCGACCGAGGTGCCGAGGTGGGCGCCGATGAAGTTCATGATCGCCGCCATGAGCAGCGCCACCCGGGGGGTCAGCGCCCGGGTGGAGACCGACGTGGCGATCGCGTTCGCGGCGTCGTGGAAGCCGTTCGTGTAGTCGAACACCAGCGCGATGACGACCACGCTGATGACAAGCGCGAGCTCCACTTAGCTTTCCTTGACCGCGATCGTCTCGACCGTGTTCGCGACGTGCTCGAAGGCGTCCGCGGCGAGCTCGAGCTGCTCGATGACCTCACGCATCTTCATGACGGTCAGCGCGTCGTACTCACCGCTGAACAGCTTGGCCAGCAGCCGGCGGTAGACCTGGTCGGCCTGGTTCTCCAGCCGGTTGATCTCGATCCAGTACTCGTTGAGGTGCTGCATCGAGCGCAGGCGCGGCATCGCGTCGGCGGTTAGCTCGGCCGCCCTCTCCAGGACCTCGACCTGGCGTACGACCTCCTTGGGCAGGTGGTCGATCTGGTAGAGGACGATCAGGTCGGCGGCGGCCTCCATGAAGTCCATCACGTCGTCGAGGTTCGACGCGAGGCGGTAGATGTCCTCGCGGTCGAAGGGCGTGATGAAGCTCTCGTTGAGCCGGTTCATGATGGCGTGAGTGCGCTCGTCGCCCGCGTGTTCGCAGGCGCGCATCTTCTCGGCCAGGGCGTCACGGTCGGAACCGTCGCTGATGATCTCGACCAGCAGACGCGATGCGGTGACGAGGTTGTTCGCCGAGTCGGCGAACAAGTCGTAGTAGCTGTCCTCACGGGGCGTGAGACGCAGGCGCACGTCGTTTCTCCAGTGTGCGGGGACGGTCCGCAGAGAAGGGTACGGGTTACCAGTGGAAATGCGAAGTTCAGGCCATGCAGGCCCGCTTGTAACCTACTCTTCCCCTCCGAGCTGCCCGGAACGGCTCCCGTGACACACTTGTTGCGTGGTTCGGCTCAGATCCTCGTCCGGTGGAAGTTGAGGAACGACCGGCTTGGCGTCGGCCCCCGCTGCCCCTGGTAGCGCGAGCCGTACCGGTCCGAACCGTACGGGAACTCGGCGGGCGAGCTGAGCCGGAACATGCAGAGCTGGCCGATCTTCATGCCGGGCCACAGCTTGATCGGCAGCGTGGCGACGTTCGAGAGTTCGAGCGTCACGTGCCCCTGGAAGCCGGGGTCGATGAACCCGGCGGTGGAGTGCGTGAGCAGGCCCAGCCGGCCCAGGCTCGACTTGCCCTCAAGCCGCGAGGCGATGTCGTCCGGAAGGCTGATCACCTCGTACGTGCTGGCGAGCACGAACTCCCCCGGATGCAGGATGAACGGCTCGTCGCCCTCCGGCTCCACCTGCCGGGTCAGGTCGGGCTGCTCCATCGCCGGGTCGATGTGCGGGTAGCGGTGGTTCTCGAACACCCGGAAGTAGCGGTCCAGACGTACGTCGACACTGGACGGCTGGATCATCACCGGGTCGAAGGGGTCGAGCTTCACCCTGCCCGACTCGATCTCGGCGCGAAGGTCACGATCGGAAAGCAGCACGGTGCCAGGCTAGTAGGCCCGTTGAGCGCCGGTGCCGGGGATCTTCGCGTCGGGACTGCAGGAACACGCCCCGAATCCGCTACAGTAGGGGCAGCGACGGGCTCCACAGCCCGTCACGCGGGTGTAGTTCAATGGCAGAACATCAGCTTCCCAAGCTGACAGCGCGGGTTCGATTCCCGTCACCCGCTCCACCCACGAATGCCCAGGTCAGGACGTGAACCCAGACCCGGGCCTTGATTGTTTCCGAAGCTCTTTGATCTTCGCGTGCCATTAGCGTGCCATTAGCCCTTGGTCAGCTCACCGGAACTGGCAGCCCGGCTGGGCCGTCGCCCTCGTCGTCATCGCGCCGGATGATCTGCCGGTCGATGGCGGTCCGGGACTTTGTTCCTCAACCCTGGCCCTTCGAGCTCAACCCGGACGGAAACGTCAGCTCTTGAGGTCCCTCGACGATCGCTTGCTGAGCGCCTTGCGGAGCTGAGCCGCCTGCTGCGCTCGGACCTCGAAGGGAATCTCGATCTTACCTGGGTCCGAAAGGATGAATCCGTCATCGGGGGAACGAGGGATCACAGGGACGTGGAGATGAGAAAGCGTCTGGCCTGGGATGTTGTCGTTCTGCAGAACCATGCTCCCGGGTGCTCCAAACGCTTCCCGAACGGCGGCGGTCACTTGGCCCACCACGTCGAACAGCTCAGCCAAAAGATCGCGAGGGGCAGTATGAAGACTCGTCACGTGAGCAGTCGGAAGCACGAGACAGTGACCAAGGTTCTTTGCTCGCTGTGAAGGGACGGGCAGGACGAAGACGTTGGCAGTGCGAGAGGCGACAAGCTCCCCGTCTACGTCACCGGCACCGGCACCGGCACCGGCACCGATGAGACAAAAGGGGCATGCGCTATCTGCTGAATTCTCGGCCACCTTGGGATAACGCGTCCACCCAAATATCTGGCGGTTCAGATGTACGGTCCAGCCACGATCAGAAGGTCAGAGCGTGCCCGTTCGGTTGGTGATCAGCGGGAAGCTACGGGAACTCACAGTGACTCGACGGCCATAGGCCCAGGTCAGTGTTTGCCCAGCTCAGGTGGTGTGATCTTGAAAGACTTCCCAAGCTGACAGCGGGGGTTCGATGCCCATCACCCGCTCTCACGGTGAAAGCCGAGGTAGACCGACGATTCGGCACTTGGGCTTTGATGTCATCGATCTCCGCGTGCCATTTGCGTCATGACTACCCTGCCAGAGCCAACGGGACAGGATCACGACTCAAACTTTGATGACAGTGACGCGCCCACCGCACAGGGCAGCGAGGTCCTCAGGATCGCAGGTGAGGACCGTGACGGGGCCCGGGGCAGCGAGGGCGATGGCGCTGAGCATGGCATCGATGGCGTGCTTGTGCCCGTGCAAGCCGGCGTTGGACAGAAGTGTGGCGGCATGACGGGCGATTGGCTCGGTGACCGGCTCGATGACAAGGCGGGACAGCGTCCACTCCAGAGCCGGCCAATTGACGCGAGGGTGGACTACCTCGACAAGAGTGGCGGCAG
Source organism: Microbispora cellulosiformans (assembly GCF_008728085.1). Lineage (NCBI taxonomy): Bacteria > Bacillati > Actinomycetota > Actinomycetes > Streptosporangiales > Streptosporangiaceae > Microbispora > Microbispora cellulosiformans. Next base: position 924,629 of record NZ_VYTZ01000001.1, read on the forward strand.
AGGTGATGACGCGGAGGTCGTCAGCACGAGCGAGAGAGAGCCGTGCGGTGACCGCACGGTCGCGCAGGACAGCCTTGGCCAGTCCCTCACTGTCGAGGACGAGAGTGCCGCCCGGAACGGCGAGAGGACGGGTCACGTAGCCGCTCATCATTGCCCTGTCCCTGCCGGGCCCGGTGGAGTTGGTCGCGTAGCGCCTGGACCTCGTCGTCGGTGAAGGGGCCGTGCTCGGCCTCGGCGACCTGAATGAGTTCACTGAGGTTGTCGCGCTCGATCTGGCGGGCGACGGCGGCGGTGACGTAGGCGGACAGCCCAGAGGGGCCACTCCGGGATCGGGCGGCCTCGGCGATGTCACGCGGCATGGTGATCGAATACTTACCAGCAGGCTCGCCCATACTCTCTATCCTGCTCCTCATCCTCCCGCCACTGAGGTCCGCAGAGCCGAAACACGTTGCAGAAGAAGACTGGGACGAGGAAGGCTGCCGGCGTGAAGATGCACGCCAACCAGCTGACGGTGACCCTGGAGACGGTGCGCATATTGGTCGACGGGCAGTTCCCTGAGTGGCGAAGCCTGCCCATCACCCGCATCGCCGCCCATGGAACTGTCAACGCCATCTTTCGCATCGGCGACCGCTTCGCAGCTCGGTTCCCCCTACTCCCCGGAGACATCGGCCCAACGCGGCGCCGGCTGGAGTCCGAAGCGGCAGCAGCGCGCGAGCTGGCGGGTCGAACGCGGTTTCCCACGCCCGAGCCGGTCGCGCTCGGCGAACCCGGCGCGGGATACCCGCTTCCGTGGTCGGTGCAGACGTGGCTGCCCGGTGTCGTGGCCACCGACGAGGACCCGGCCGAATCGGTCGCATTCGCCCACGACCTGGCCGATCTCATCAATGACCTGCGCGCGATCGACACACGTGGCCGCACGTTCGCCGGCAGAGGCCGGGGAGGCGACCTTCAAGCCCACGACGCGTGGATGGAGACCTGTTTCAAGCACAGCGAACGGCTCCTGGACGTTCGCCGGCTTCGCCGGATGTGGGAAGACCTTCGACGTCTCCCACGCGAAGCAGCCGACGTGATGACCCACAGTGATCTCATTCCCGGCAACATCCTCGTGTCCGCTGGTCGGCTGGCCGGGATTCTCGACGTCGGCGGCTTCGGACCGGCCGACCCTGCTCTGGATCTCGTGAGTGCCTGGCATCTGCTCGAGGCCGGGCCGCGGCAGGTGCTCCGCCTCGACCTCGAGTGCGAAGACCTTGAATGGGAACGAGGCAAGGCGTGGGCCTTCGAACAGGCGATGGGGCTCGTCTGGTACTACCTGGAAACCAACCCGGCCATGAGCCAGATAGGCCAACGCACCCTGGAACGCATCCTGGCAGATACCCCCTCGGAGCACCGATGAGGAGGGCCGTCGTGCCAGAACGGATGTGGAGGTAGATCAACGCGGCCCGCGGCTCGGAGGAGAGTCCATCTCACCCGAGGGGCCGTTTCGCGCTGTCGTCAGCAGGGAGGGATTGCTCGGTCCAGATGCATTTGCCGTCATAGAGGTAGCGGGCGCCCCAGCGCCGGGAGAGGGCGGCCACCAACTGCAGGCCCCGGCCGCCTTCGTCGGTGTAGGAGGCGTGGCGGATGCGTGGGGTACTGAGGCTGCCGTCGTAGACCTCGCAGATCAGAGAGCGGCTGCGCAGCAGGCGCAGGCGCATTGGGCCCTTCGCGTGCCGGATCACGTTGCCGACGAGCTCGCTGGCCAGAAGTTCGGTGGTGACCGTCAGATCGTCCAGTCCCCAGATGGCCAATTGTTTGCGGACATATCTGCGGGCCTGTCCGGCTGCCCTGGGATCGTCGGGGAGGCTGCAGGTGGCGACATCGTCGGCGGCGGTACCGTGAGTGTGGGCGATGAACAGGGCGGCGTCATCGTCGGTCTGTTCGCGGGCGGGCAGCAGCGCCGAAACGACCGTGTCGCAGAGATCCTCCAGGCGCCCGACGTCGTCGCACTGGCCTCCCGACCAGAGGTCAGGAATGCGGGGCACGGCCTGGGCCAGGATCCGGCAGAGCTGAGCCAGTCCCTGGTCGATGTCGCGGGTGGCGGATTCGACCAGACCGTCGGTGCAGAGCACCAGCAGGCTCTCCTCAGCTAGATGCAATTCGTGGATCTCGAAGGGCGGTTCCGCGGCGCCCAGCGGCGGATCGGCGGCCAGACGGGGGCACAGCACGGTGCCGTCGGGGTGGACGATGACCGGTGGGGGATGACCGGCCAGGCAGAGCGTACAGGTCCGGGTGGTGGGATCGAAGACGGCGTACAGGCAGGTGGCGTAGAAGTCGTCACCGAGGTCGCTGACCAGGTCGTTGAGGTGGCCGATCAATTCGTCGGGCGGCAGGTCGAGGTCGGCGAGGGTGCGTACAGCGGTGCGCAGGCGACCCATGGTGACTGCCTCGGTGATGCCGTGCCCCATGACGTCGCCGATCACCATGGCGACCCGGCCGCCGGACAGCGGGATCAGGTCGTACCAGTCGCCGCCCACCTCCTCGCCCCGGCCCGCGGGCAGGTAGCGCGCAGCGGCGCAGGCCATGGGGAGACGGGGAAGCTCCCGGGGAAGCAGGCCGCGCTGCAGTTCCTGCGCGCGGGCGTGTTCCACGTCGTACAACCGGGCCCGTTCCAGCGCTTGGCCGACCAGACCGCCCAACGCCGTCAGCAGGGTGCGCTCCTCGTCGCTGAAGACACGTTCCCGGGTGAACGACACCACACATACGCCGATGGCCCGCCCGGAGGCGATCACGGGCAGGAGCGCCCAGGCGTTCTTCGGTGACGCCTCCGCCACGATCGCCATCGTTGGATAGCGCCGGCGAAACTCATCGCGCGATCCGATGAACCGGGGAGTACCGGTCGCCAGCACATCGGTCACCGATGCGGTTTCGGTGAGCGGGACCCGGTCGAGAAGACTGAGGAATTCCTGCGGGTACCCGGCGGCGCCGACCACATCCACTCGGTCGCCTTCGATCAGCCAGACCACGAGCCCGTCGGCACAGAACGGTGGCAGGACATGGTCCGCGACGGCCTGCACGACGTCCCGGCTGGTGACGGCCTCGGCGAGCGCCGCGGTGAGCTCGCCCATCCGGACCGTCTGCTCGGACCCTGCCGCCGAAGTAAGGCCCGGCGCCGTGCCGGGCAAGCCTTCCAGGCGCGCGGCGGCCCATGCCGCTACCGCACCGAGAAAAGAACGCTGCTCGTCGTCCGGCTCGGCGGGCCCTGCCGTAAGCACGGACAACACCCCGACCGGCCCGTCTGCGCCTGGGAGGGGCAGTGCCGCCGTACCGACTGCCCCAATCCCCAAGCTGTCCCCGCACACCCAGACGTAGCCACCACGCCGCACGGCGCGTGTGGGCGCCACGTCCTGCACGGTGCGAAGATCTGCCCACGCCTCGGCGGCCTCCGGGAGAAGCCCGCTGGCCGCCGCCAGGTGCAGGGAACCGGTAGCGGAATCGCACCTGTGCACGAGGGCGGCCAGACCGCCCAGGCTCGTCGTCGCCTGCTGGAGAGCCAGCGTCAGCGTCTGCGAGCTCCACTGCCCTTTGTCCGAGGCCCGCACAACGCCGAGCCGCTCCGCCTGCGGCTGCTCAGCGTGGCCCTCGGACCTGACTTTCGCGGCCGCCACCTCACCTCCCGGCATAAGTGCGATAATGGGGCAAATCACCACTTATGTGCATCTACACTAGCTTTCACCGTCATACGCGGCGCTTTCGGGGGGCCGCCACACTCCGCCGCTTCGTGTGCGCCCTTGGCAACACGGCCCGGTGAAGCCGGCCGCGTTCATCGCCACCCTGAGGACCGAGCCTGACATCCCGTACGCGGTCTCCTGCGGGGCGCTGGGTCGATCGACTGCTTGGCCATAGGAGTGGCCAGCCCGTGCCCGAAGGGCCTCGCGCCCGGGGACGCCCGCGTCACGCCTGGCCGAGGCGGTGATCTCGAATGTGGGTGACAACCCGGGCGCCCCTAAGAGCTCGTCGGCGAGGCGACGCCCCCCCTGTCCAGGAGCGTAGCGATCACACCGACCGATTACCGTTCCACCAGCAGATCTTCGACCCGTTCCGACAGATCGCCTTCTCCGGATACGCCGATCCCAGCGATAGACAGCCGACGACGCCGGTGAGGCGTGCGCGCCGCGCGGAAAATTCAGGTCGTGGGCTGAACGAGCTCGCCCTCTCTCTCATCTTCGATCCCAGTGCATGTGAAGAACAAGACTGTGATCACACGAGATACCTGAGGACACTCGTGTGCATGAAGCCTCCCCGCACCGCCCCAGGGAGCGACAGGACGCTCACCGAAGCTCTGGCGCACGTACGTTGGATCGCCGGTGGAACAGGAGCCGGCAAGAGCACAGTGACCATGGCGCTGGCCCGCCGGCACGACGCCCGGCGCTACGACGGTGACCGAGCGGAACACGACTGGGTGACCCGGAGCACGCAGCAGCGTCACCCTCACCTGCACGCCCTGGCAGGCGCTGCGCCCGGACAGGCGTGGGCGGGCCGGTCGGCGCAGGAGGTGTTCCAGTCGATGCCAAGCCTGCACGGAGAGATGATCGGCTTCCTCACCGAGGATCTCCTTGCCCTTCCCGACGACCGGATCGTCCTGGTCGACTACTTCGGCGTCCTGCCTCGCGACGTCGCACCCCTGCTTGCCGGCTTTCACCAGGCGGTGTTCCTGCTGCCTTCCCCCGAGTTCCGCCGGCGTGTTCTGGCCATGCGCTATGCCGACCGTCTGCGGGCAGGAGCGACGTGGGGATCCCACGATCCAGAAGAAATGCTCGCCAAGCGCCTCGCCCGAGACGCGCTGTGGGATGAGGAGGTCCGCCGGCAGGCCGCCGCCTACGGGCTGCGTACGCTCTCGGTGGACGGCACCCGTCCCGTCGAAGACCTCGTCGCCGAGGTGGCCACCCATCTCCGCCTGTCTCGGGCACCGGATGCTCCTCAACGGACCGATGGGTGATCAAGTGTCGCGTCGGCGTCCTGCGAGAAACCTGTCTTCGGCCGCGTAGTCGAAGAATCGGCTGAAACGCGGGTCGTCCGCCCTGGGCAAAATTCCCGCTCGGCCGCCGTTCCGTACGGCGTCGACGAGCCAGTCGACCTCGGCGGCGACCGTTGTCGCGTAGTCCCCCGCGGGCCGGTATCCGAGTTCCACGGCGGCCGACATGTCAAGCACGACCGGATGCGCCGAGTCCCACGGGGTCAGGCCGAGGTCCGGGTCCGCCGAGTCGTCGAGCAGCACTTCCTCCCGGTCGTGTCCGAGGTGCCGGGCGATCGCGCGGGAGATGTCGAGGGCACTCGGGACGTCCGGATCGGCGATGTTGAGGACGCGGGCGCCCGGCGCATGGGCGACGGTCTCGATGAGCGCGGCCACGTTGACCGCGGCCGTCGGGTGCACGGTTCCACTCCCACGGCGGGCGAGCAGCACAGCGGCACGCCGGTCCAGGGCGCGCTTGACGAAAACCCACTCGCGCGGGAAGGCCGCGCCTACGCCGTGGACCAAGGAGGGGCGCAGGACGGTGACAGGCAGACCGCTGTCGAGTGCCACGTGCTCGGCCGCGACCTTGTTGGCGCCGTACCCCTCCCGGGAGTTGTGGTCGACGTCGCTGGGCGCCATGGTGGCCTGCGTCTCCCGGATCGGCCCGTCGTACCGCGGCTCGACGTCGGAGTTGGGGTGGTTGCCGTGGGCGTCGACGTAGACGGCCTTGCTGGAGATGAGCACCGTCGAGTCGGCGTCCTTGGCCAACGGAAGCAGGAGTCGCGCGTCGGCGGCGGTGTAGCAGACGCAGTCGACGAGCAGCTCCGCGCCGTCAGCGAGGGCGGCCCGAAGCCGGCCCGCGTCGGCGCGGTCCGCCGGAACGAATTCGGCCCCGGCGGCAGCGACCTCGGACGGCATGTTGGCGGGGTCGCGACCGGTGACGGTTACCCGCCATCCGGTGGCGAGGAGGCGGAGCGCGGTGGCCCGGCCGAGCATGCCGGTTCCGCCGAGGATGAGTGCACGAGGCATCGGACGAGCCTAAGGCCGGCGATACCAATGGACAGATGGTCAAATCATCGGTTCCCGGTGAAGGATGTGGCGTGGTCGGTGACCCACTGGCGGAAGGTTCGCGCCGGCCTTCCGAGAAGGTCGGAGACCGTCGAGGTGACGTATGCCGGGCGTCCCGTCGCGGCGTTCCACGCCGCCAGGAGCATGTCCACGGCCGGGCGCGAGGCTTCTGGGGTCTCGCGCCGGAACTCGTCGGGCGACAGTTCCTCGAACGTCAGCCGGCGGCCCAGCGTCTCCCCGATGATGCGTATCTGTTCGGCCTGGGTGAGTGACCCGGGGCCGGTCAGGACGTAGTCGCCGCCGGAGTGTCCGCCCTCGCTCAGGGTCCGCGCGACCACCGCGGCCACATCCCGGTCGTCGACCGGGGCGGTCTCGGCCGCGCCGTACGGCCACCGGACCACGCCCTCGCCACGGACCGCGGCGGACCACCAGAGCAGGGCGTTCGACGCGAACATCCCCGGCCGGACGATCGTCGAGTCGAGTCCGCTGGCTGCGATGAGCCGCTCGATCTCGGCGTGCAGCGCCGCCATCGGGTTCGGCTGCTGGAAGAACGGATGCGGGGTCCGGTGTGGCGCGGACAGGTAGACGACCCGCTGTGCGTGGGCGGCCAGCCGGTCGACGACAGCCGCCGCGGTCTGCGGCGGGGCGGTCCAGACCAGGAAGACCGTACCGATGGCGTGCAGCGCCGCGTCGAGCGATTCGGGCACCGTGAGATCGCCGGTGGCGATCTCGACGTCGGCAGGCAGTGTCGCCGCCGACTCGGAGCGGCGTACGAGGGCACGGACCGGCACGCCCGCGTCGGTCAGCAGATCGACCACGGCGCGGCCGATGCGTCCGGTCGCGCCGGTGACGAGAACCGGAGGCCCTCCCGTGGGTGTCATGGCAGCCTCGCCGTCGTCGGCGAAGTGCGGCGGGTGTCGGTCTGCTTCATGCTCGCCATCTTTTCGTTACCGAGTTAAAAAAGCAACTGAGTAACGAACGATACCCTGACAAGGTGAGCGAGCCGGTCGGGCTGCGGGCCCGCAAGAAGGGACGAACCCGGGACGCGATCGCCGACGCGGCGATCTCGCTGTTCCTGGCGCGCGGGTTCGACCAGGTATCGGTGTCCGACATCGCCGCGATGGCCGAGGTGTCGAAACCGACGCTGTTCCGCTACTTCGCCAGCAAGGAAGACCTGATCCTGCACCGCTTCGCGGACCACAGCGGTGAGGCCGCACGCGTGGTCCGTGACCGGCCCCCCGGTATCGCACCGATGACGGCGTTGCACCGGCACTTCCGGGATGGCCTCGATCGCTTCGAGCCGGTCACCGGCCTCAACGATCATCCCGAGGTGGTGGCGTTTCATCGGCTGGTGTTCACCACCCCAAGCCTGGCGGGACGGCTCCTGCAGTACATGCTCGACGACGAGGACGCCTTGGCCGCCGTCCTCGATCCGGGTGTCCGAGGCCGGCTGCAGGCCGCCCAGGTGATCGCGGTTCGACGCGTACTGGCCCGGACCAACTGGCAGAAGATCGCCGACGGGCGGACCGCGCACGACGTGCGGCCCGAGGCGGTCGCCGACGCGGACCATGCCTTCGCCCAACTGAGCCACGTGACGGGCGACTCCTAGCCCGCCGCGCGGCATCCGTGAAACGCCGATATGAGGTGCCGGGGCCGGAAACTCGATTGCCGTGGGCGTACGGGGGCCGGATCATGCCGGGATGAGTGAGGAGCAGTCTCCGCCGCCCGCCGAGGGCGTACGGATCCCGTGGTCGGCGGTGCCCGAGGAGCTGCGGCTCGCGGTCGAACGGCATCTCGGCGACCGGGTCGCCGAGGCGGTCACGCAGCCGGGAGGCTTCTCACCGGGTGTGGCGGCCCGGCTGCGGCTCGCGGGCGGCGGCAGGGCGTTCGTCAAGGCGGTCGGCCCGGAGCCCAACCCGGACAGCCCCGCGTTCCACCGCGCCGAGGCCAGGGTGGCCGCCGCGCTGCCGGCCGGCGTGCCCGCGCCCCGGCTGCTCGCCTCCTTCGACCAGGACGGCTGGGTGGTGCTGTTGTTCGAGGACGTGGAGGGGCGCCTGCCCGCCCAGCCGTGGGAGCCGGACGAGCTGGCCCTCGTGCTCGGCGCGCTGGCCCGCATGGCCGAGGCGCTCACCCCCGCCCCGATTCGGGTGCCCGCCGCCGCCGAGAGGTTCGGCGACGAGTTCCGGGGCTGGCGGCGGCTGGCCGCGGACGGCGCGGACCTGACCGGCGTGCTCGACCCCTGGGCCGTACGGCACCTGCCGCGGCTGGCGGAGCTGGAGGAGCACTGGGGTGAGGCCGCCGAAGGCGCCTGCCTCGCCCACGCCGACATGCGGGCGGACAACCTGCTGCTCACCGGCGACGGCCGGGTGCTCGTGGTGGACTGGCCGCACGCGTGCCTGGCCGCGCCGTGGTTCGACCTGGTCGGGATGCTGCCCAGCGTGACGATGCAAGGGGGGCCGCCACCGGCCCAGGTCTTCGACGGCCACCCGGTCGCGAGGAACGCCGACCCCGGCGCCGTCACCGCCGTTCTCGCCGCGATCACCGGATACTTCCTGCAGCGAGGGCTCCTGCCCCCGCCGCCCGGTCTGCCCACCCTGCGGGCCTTCCAGCTCGCGCAGGGCAGGGTGGCGCTGACCTGGCTACGACAGCGGACCGGCTGGCGATAGGGTCGGCCGCGTCAGCGCAGGCCTCCGACGGCCAGTCCGCCACGCCAGTGCCGCTGGAGGGTGAAGAACGCGACGATGAGCGGGATCACCGACACGAGCGCGCCCAGGATGATCAGGCTCCAGAGGGAGGTGCTGCCCGCGTTGTTCGCGGAGGCGATCCCCTGCCAGAGGCCGAGCCCGACGGTGACGGGGAAGAGGCGGTTGTCGGAGAGCATGGCGACGGGCAGGAAGTAGTTGTTCCAGGACGCCACGGCCGACAGGAGCAGCACCGTGACCACGGCGGGCCGCATCAGCGGGAGCGCGACCTGGAGGAACGTCCGCACCTCACCCGCGCCGTCGGCCCGCGCCGCGTCCAGGATCTCGTCGGGAACGGCGTCCCGCGCGTACACGTGCATCAGGTAGACGCCGAACGGGTTGAGCAGTGACGGCAGGATCACCGCCCATATCGTGTTCGTCAGGCCGAGCCCGGAGAACATCACGAAGGTGGGGATCACCAGGGCGGTCGCGGGCACCATCAACGCGCCGAGCAGGACGGAGAAGCTGAGGCGCCGGCCGGCGAACCGGTACTTGGCGAAGCCGTAGCCGGCCATGACGGCCAGGATCGTGGCGCCGATCCCGCCCGCGAACGCGTACAGCGTGGAGTTGAGGATCCACCTGCCGTAGATGCCGCCGTCGTAGGTGAACAGTTGCCTGAGGTTGCCGAAGTAGTCGATCCGGTCGGTGAACCACAGGGTGTTGCCGCCGCCGAAGAGGCCGGGGGCGTCCTTGGAACTGTTGACGACGACCCACCAGAACGGCACGAGGAAGTAGACGACCAGGAAGCCGAGGAGCACCTGCAGGGGCAGGTGGCGTTGTGGCGCGCGGCGTGCGCGGGAGCGGCCGGTCGTCACAGGAAGCTCCTCCGCTTGCGGGTGAAGAACAGGAAGGCGTAGACGCCGGCGAACACGATCCCGCCGAGGGCGAAGGAGATCGCCGACCCGTAGTTGAAGTTCGCGAGTGCGAACGCCTGCTGGTAGGCGTACATGTTGGGGGTGAAGTCCGGTCCGATCGTGCCGGCCGCGAGGAATCGCAGGAACTGTGGTTCGTTGAAGAACTGCAGCGTGCCGATGAGCGCGAAGACCAGGATCAGGAGCAGCGCGGGGGCGATCAGCGGGATCTTGATCCGCAGCGCGATCTGCCGTCTGCCGGCGCCGTCCATGCGGGCCGCCTCGTAGAGCGCCGGGTCGATGCCCTGCAGCGCGGCGTACAGGATGATCATGTAGTAACCGGCCCACTGCCAGGTGACGACGTTGACCAGGCCGTAGAAGATCAGGTTGCCGCCGAGGAAGTCGGGCGCGGTGGCGCCGAACAACCCGAAGACGTCGGAGAGCGGCCCGAAGCTCCTGCTGTACAGAAACCCCCACATCACCGCCCCGATGACGGTGGGAATCGCGTACGGAAGGAAAATCATCAACCGCGAGAACCGGGCGAACGCGGATGTGACGGCGTCCAGGATGAGGGCCATCGCGAGCGCGACGACGATCTGCAGCGGGATGGCGACCAGGGAGAAGCGGACCACGAACCACGCCCCCGAGAGGAAACTCGGGTCGGTGAACGCCTTCACGTAGTTGTCGAACAGGACGAAACTGGTGCCGCCGATCAGCTTCTTGCGGAAGAGGCTGAGATACAGCGCGTACGCGAGCGGCGCGATGAGAAGCGCCAGGAAGACGAGCGCGAACGGCCCGACGAAGAGCCACCCCATCAGGTGCTCACGGAGACGCACCGTGCCGCGAGCCTTGTGCGTTTTCTCTCGGGTGCTCGGTGCGCTCTCCTCGATCAGCAGGGTCATCGTGGGCTCCGGGAGGTCGAGGACGGCGGGTCGGCCCGTGGTGTCACTGGACGGTGAAGCCTTGCTCCTTGGCGTAGTTCGCCACGTCCTCCTGGACGCGGTCGGCCGCCTGCGCACCGGTGACCGAGCCCTCGATGACCGCGCCGATCTGCTTCGTCAAGGCGTCGAAGTAGTACTGGCCGAACGGGCTGTAGGTCATGCCCTTGTAGGCGTTCGCCGCGGGGACGTAGACCTCCTTGTTCGCCTGCTGGCCGTCGAAGAACGACACCTTCAGATCCACGAATTCCGGATCGCGCAGCGCCTTGAGGTTCAGCGGGAAGATGATCTGGTTGGTCCAGCCGTCGGTGAGCGACGCGTCGTCGGCGTAGAGGCCGTACGCCACCTTCGCCGCGAGTTCGGGGTTCTTCGCCTGGCTCGTCACGGAGAAGGCCGACCCGCCCCAGTTCACCTGCACCGGGTTGGCGGGATCCCACTGCGGCAGCGGCGCCACCGCGAACTTGCCGGTGTCCTTGCCCTTGCCGACGCCCGCGCCGGTGAGATATCCGGGCGCCCAGGCCGCCGAGATGTACGTCGCGTACTTGCCGTTGACCACACCGGAGATGTACTCCGGCGTGAACTGGTCCTGCGTCCCGACCAGGCCCTTCCGCGCGAGGTTCCCCCAGTAGTCCAGCACGTCCTTGGACGCCTGGTCGTTCAGCGCGATGCCGATCGACTCGGGCCGCGCCGGGTCGTAGGTGATCGGGTTCGCGCCCTTCTGGATCTGCAGCGCCATCATGACGGCCGGCACGTTCGCGCCGAGGTCGCCGAACAGCGGGCCCCCGGCGTCCTTCACCTTCTGCGCCGCCTGCTCGTACTCGGCCCACGTCTTCGGCGGCGTGATCTTGTATTTGTCGAAGACGTCCTTGCGGTAGATCATCGCCATCGGCCCGCCGTCGACCGGCACGCCGTAGACCACGCCGCCGATCGAGACGTCCTTCCACGCCCCCGGGCCGTAGTTGTCCCTGACGGCGTCGTAGCCGTACTTCTTGATGTCGACGAGCGCCTTCTGGATCTGGAAGGTCGGGATCCGGTCCGCCTCGATCATGATCACGTCAGGTGCGCCGGTGCCCGCCGAGATGGCCGTCTGGAACTTGTCGTACTCGTCACCGCCCTGGCCGACGTTGGTCCAGCAGACCTGCACCTCGTTGTTCTGCTTGTTGAAGTTGTCGACGACGAGCCGCATGTTGGGATACCAGCCCCAGAAGGTCACGACCGGCAGGTTCTTCTTGCCGATCGTGTTCGTGCAGTTGCTCGCCTTGTTTCCGGTCGTGTCGTTTCCGCTGTCGCTCGCACCTGCCGCACTTTTACTCCCCGCGTCCGAGGAGCAGGCGGCAAGCACGCACGCGGCGGTGAGCATGGCCGCGGTGGCGAATAACCTTCTCGTCTGCACTGCCACTTCCCCTCCGGGATCGCTGCACACAAGGGGTTTTTTTTAACGTAAGCGACAACTATTCGGAACACAAGGCATTTTCGGCCACTCACTAAACCGCTTAAATGCCGGCGGCGCGGGTCACGTGGTCATCAGTTCGTGCAGGATCGCCTTGGCCGCGTAGAGGCGGTTCTCCGCCTGCTGGAAAATCACCGACTTCGGGGCGTCCACGAGGTCCCTGGAGATCTCGTATCCCGGATGGATCGGCATGTCGTGCATGATCCACGGGTCCGCTCCGCCCAGGTTCTCCCGGTTCAGCTGGAACGACGACATCAGCTTGATGCGGTGCCGCTTCTCCTCCTGGTAGTCCGGGTCGTCGAAGTGCTCCATGTCGACCCAGGTGTCGGTGTAGACGAAGTCGGACTCGGCCGCCGCCGCGGCGACCGTGTCGAACCTGCCGACCAGCCCGGTGGCCTCGGCTTCGGCGACCAGTTCGTCGTCGATCGCGCCGTCGTGCCGCAGCGGCGTGACCAGGTTGACCCGCATTCCCAGCCTGGTGCAGCCGGCGAGGAGCGAGTTGGTCACGTTGTTGTGCACGCCGACGTACGCGAGCCGCGTCCCTTCCAGGCGGCCCGCCGTCTCCAGGACCGTGAGGCAGTCGGCGACGACCTGGGAGGGGTGGTAGCGGGAGCAGCAGCCGTTCACGACGGGGATGGAACTGCTGGCGGCCAGCGCGGCGATGTCGTCGAAGCTCCGCAGGCGGGCCATGACGGCGTCGGCCGTGGTGGAGATGTATCTGGCTTCGAGGTCCAGCGGAGAGATGGCGAAGTTGCTCTCGTCCCAGTTGAGCCGTACGGCGTAGCCGCCCATCTGGTGGACGGCCGCCGTGAACGCGAGGACGGTGCGGGTCGAGGTCTTCTGCATCAGCAGGAGGAGACCTTTTCCGGCCAGTGCGCTCCGGTACGCCTCGGGATTCCGCTTGATCTCCAATGCCTTGCGGACGAGCGCGTCGAGCTGCTCGCCGGTGAACTCCCGGAGCGACAGAAGATGTGACATCAGACTCCTTGTCCTGCGACTTGTCCTGCGACCTGCCCTGGGGGGGCGAGAACCCGGCCAGCCGGACGTCCCCCACTCGGCCAGGCGCTCCCGTCACGTACGGAACGCCGCCTCGGGTTCACCGAGCCAGGTCGGGGTGATGCCGAGGTTCCGGCAGATGGCCTCGGCGAGGGCGAAGGACTCGGCCGCCTCCTCCGTTCTCCCCCGGCTGCGGGCGACCCGTCCGAGGTGGTGGAGCACGTCGGCCTCGACGACCCGCTCGCCCGCCGCCCTCGCGTGCGCCAGCGCGAGCGTGAGAGTGCGGTGCGCGGTGTCCCATCGCGTCAGGGCGGCCCACGCCCGGCCCATCCCGTACAGGGCGTGGGCCATGCCGACCTGGTCCTCGATGGTCTGGCAGAACTCGTGGACGCGCTCGAACCGGGGGAGGGCTTCGGCCGGTTCGCCGCACTCCAGGTTGAGCTCGCCGAGCCGGTAGTTCACCTGCTGGGCCAGGCGGGCGCCCTGCGCCTTCTGCGCCATCTGCAGGGCCTGCTCCAGGTTGATCCGGGCCTCTTCGTGGTTGCCGAGCTGGAGATGGATCTGCCCGACCTGGCGGAGCACGAGCGCTTCGTTGCCGACGTCGCCGAGCGCGCTCAGGGCGGCGGCGCTGCGCCGGGCGCGGGAGAGGGCGTCGTGCAGCCGGCCCCCGAGACGGTCGAGCACGGCCAGCTTGTGCTCGGTGATGGCCTCGGCGTGCCGGTCGCGCAACGCCGTGAAGATCGTGGCGGCCTGCCCGATGAAGTTCGCCGCCGCGCGGTAGTCGTGCCGGTGCAGGCTGAGCTCGCCAAGCTCGGCGAGGATGACCGCCTCGCCGCGGCGGTTGCCGGCGGCCCTGGTGGCGTCGAGGGCGATCTCGTGCGTCTGCTCCCACTCGTCGTGGTGTTTGCGGACCTCCAGGAGGGGCGCGGCGGTCACCGCGAGATCCCAGCAGAGGTCGTCGAAACCCAGGTGCGCCGCCTGCCGGACCGCTCCCTGGATGTTCGGCAGCTCGGCCTCGCACCAGGTCACGGGATCGGTGACGATCTCCCTGAGGTGCTCTTCCGCCATCGGCCGGCGCCGGGCCGTGCTGTGCAGCACCAGATGGTCGTGGCCGGCGAGCTGGGTGTGGGCGTGCTCGGTCACCGTCAGCAGGGCCGCGACGGCCCGCTCCAGGGCGGCGCGCACCTCCTCGCAGGGAAGCTGCGCCTGCGCCTGCTGCCGGGCGAAGATGCGGACCAGATCGTGCAGGCCGTATCGGGGCTGGCTGTGGTCTCCGGTCGCCACGGTGACCAGGTGACTGTGGGCGAGCTGGTCCAGGAGGTCCTCGGCCTCCCGGAGCGGGCAGTCCAGCAGCGCCGCCGCCGCCCATTCCTCGTATTCGACGAGGTCGAGACTGCCGAGCAGCATGAGCAGGAGCCTCGCCCGGGGCCCCAGCGCCGCGTAGGAGAGCATCAGGTTGGCGCGCACGTCCAGCTCGCCGTGCACGAGCTCGTCGAGCCGATGGTGCTCTCCGGCCAGCCGGTCGACCATGCGGCGCACGGGCCAGTGCGGCCGGGCGGCGAGCCGCGCGCCCGCGATGCGCAGCGCGAGCGGGTGACGCCCGCACAGGCGGACGAGCCGCGCGCCGGCTTCCGGGCTGCTCCTCATGCGGTCGTCGCCGAGCATCCGCTGCAGGAAGTCGATCGCCTGCTCCTCGGTGAACGACTCGAGTTCGAGCCGCCGGATGCCCGGAACGGCCGTGAGGCGGTGCCGGCTCGTGATCAGGACGGCGCACCCGCTCGTGCCCGGGATGAGCGGCATCACCTGGCTCTCGTCCGCGGCGTCGTCGAGGATCAGCAGCGCACGTCGCTCCGAGAGCACCTCCCGGAGCATCGCGCTGCGTTCCTCGATGTGCTCGGGCAGCCGGTGGTCGGGCACCCCCAGGGTGCGCAGCGAGCCGGCCAGCGCGACGCCCGGCGGGATGCGGCGCGCCGCCTCGGCCCCGCGGAGCGGCACGAAGATCTGCCCGTCCGGGAAGTCCTCCCGCAACCGGTGGGCGACGTGTACGGCCAGGGTGGTCTTGCCCGCGCCGCCGCGGGCGGACACCGCCACGATCGACGGGCCGACCCGGTCTTCGGAGGTCAGCCAGCGGGTGATCCGCGCGATCTCCTCGGCCCGGCCGGTGAAGTCGGGGGTGTCGGCCGGGAGGTTGCACGGGCGCGGGGAGGCGGCGGCGGGTTCCTCGCCCGGCGCCACGGCCTCTCGCAGGATCGCCTGTTCCTGCTCCCGCAACTGCGGGCCGGGCTCGATGCCGAGCGACTCGACGAGGAGGGCGCGCGTGTCCCGATAGAGCTGCAGCGCCTCCGCCTGGCGGCCCGACCGGTGCAGCGCCTCCATCAGCCGGCCGCGCAGCGACTCACGCAGCGGGAACTCCTCGACGAGCTGGACCAGGACGGGGATCATGTCCGCGTGCCGGCCGAGCGCGAGCTCGTGCTCCACCCACTGGCCGACCGCCGTGAACCGCTGCTCCTCCAGCACCGCGGCCTCGGCCCGCAGCGCGGGGCAGTCGTCGAGCCCCGCGAAGGGCACGCCGGTCCACTCGTCCAGCGCCCTGCGGAGGATCTCCGCCGCCCGCGCGACGTCGCCGCCGGCGGCCGCCTCCTCGCTCCCGGCGACCAGGGCGGAGAACCGCAGGGCGTCCACCTCGGGAGGCCGTACGTGGAGGAGGTAGCCGCGATCGACTCGGGTGATGCGGCGCGGGTCGCCCAGCGTCGTCCGCAGGCCGCGGATGTAGGCGCGCAGGTTCGCGGCCGCGGACGCCGGCGGGTCCGACGGCCACAGCCCGTCGATCAGCCGGTCATCCGGTACGGCCGTGTTCGGATAACAGAGCAGAAGGGCCAGGAGCGTTCGCACCTTCTGGCCCTTCAAGGTGACCTGGGAGCCATTCGCCGTCAGCTCCAGCGGTCCGAGTATGCGGAACCGCAGATCTGGATGCTGCTCTCCCCCGGCCATGGCGGGTAAATACTATGTCAAAAGCCTGCGGGCGGCCTGTGAAAACGCTTCGCCCCCACTTCAGCGACATGCGGGACGGCTTGACGTCCATGAGAAGCACGCCGATCACCATGGTCGCGGCGCCCGCCCAGCCCAGCGGCGTCAAACGATCTCCCGCGAGCCAATATCCGAAGACGCCGGCGAAGACGGGTTCCATCCCGAGGATGACGGACACCCGGGTCGGCGAGGTACGCCGCTGCGCGTACGCCTGAACGAAATAGGCGAAGGCGCTGGCGGCCAGCCCGGTGAACGCGATCGCGCCCCAGGCGTCCCATTCGCCGGGCAGGCGGAAATCCTCCTTGATCAGTGCGATGCACAGGGCGAGCGTTCCGCACGTCGCCAGTTGCACCGCGACCAGGGCTCCCGTGGGGAAAAGGCGGACCGCCCGGTCCATGGCGATGATGTGCAGCGCGAAACAGAGGCTGGAGGCCAGGGTGAGCGCGTCGCCCAGCGGGTGGAAGGCCCCTCCGTACCCCGAGAGGAGCAGCAGGCCCACGGCGGCGGTCGCGATGCACAGGGCGCTCCAGCGGGTGACCCGCTGACGAAGCAGCAACGCGGCCATGAGCGGGGTGAACACGATGTAGAGACCGGTGATGAAGCCCGAGTTGGACGCGGTCGTGTACACGAGACCGATCGTCTGGAACGCGTACCCGCCGACCAGCAGCAGGCCCAGGCCCGCCCCGGCGCCCCATCCCGAACGCGAGAGCCGGGCGATCTGCGCGGCGTACGGAACGGCCACCACACCGGCCGCCAGCAGAAAACGGAGAGCCACGAACGACCACGGCGGCACGTTTTCTATGGCGTCCTGAATTACCACGAAAGTAAGCCCGAAAACGGCGGCCACCACGACGAGACCCGACTCGGCGATCCATGCGGCCTGCGCGTCCGTCTTCCGCGCGGCGGGCTCTTCGATCGACATCAACGGTTTCCTCCGGGCGACGTGCTGGGACATGAGGCTAGGCGGCCGTTGTATAAGCGCCGTATAGGCGGCGCGCACGGTCGCGATGCCTACCGCCCCGGACAGGCCCGGAAAGCTCCCGCCACTATACGAGGAATGTACAGAAATCCGAACTTCGTCCTCTAGCCTCTCCGATGGACGCGAAAGTCTCACCTCGCGAAGTCTCACCTGGAGGATCCGACATGGTGATCGGTATCGATCTGGTGCACGCTGCGGTGTGGAGGTTCGACATTCAGCGGAAATCGGGAGCCGGCCGGGCCGCCGACTTCTCCGAGGTCAGTGTCGTCGCCGACCTCGGAGAATTGGCCGTCGACCTCCTCGGCGGAACGGTGGCCGCTCTCGAGAACGGTTTCGAAGGGGACGCGCTCAAGGGCCTGGGCCTCGTGCTCATTCCCGCTCCGGGCGTCGACGGAGCGGTGTTCACTCCCGGGGAGTGCGAGGCCCTCGACCGGTACGTCCAGGAGGGTGGCGCGGTGCTGATCCTCGGGGACGGGGAGTGGCCGCGGCCGCCTCGGGGCCCCGCCCCGTTCGGGTTCGTCTCGGGCCATCTGGCGATCGGCGACCCCGCGGATCCCGCGCAGCCCCATGTGCGGCCCTACCAGTTCGCGGCCGGGGTCACCGGCACGCACCCCGCGCTGGAGGGCGTCTCCCGGGCGTACCTCTACCGGCCCAAGCCCGTCGGCGCCCGCCTCCCGCTGACCGGCCTGGTGGAGAAGGACGGCCAGATCTTCCTGGGGACGGCGCGTCACGGGGCGGGCAGGGTCGCCGCGGTGGGCAACGCCGAGATGTTCGCGCGTCCCTTCCTCGGCCGCGAGGACAACGCGCGGCTCCTGCTCAACCTGCTCTCCTGGCTGCTGGACGGCCGGCACCAGGGGTCGGCCGCCGACCGGGCGGCCGAGGTGACCGGCGCCTACCGGTTCTCCGGCCGGGACTTCTCCTCCACGGAGAACCTGAAGAACGAGCCCGGGCCGCACGTCGTCGACGCCGGTGTCTACGCCCACCTGTTCACCGGGCTCGCCGACGGGTTCCTGCCCGACTCGGAGACCGACGAGGAGGCGTTCCTCCGCGAGGCCGAACTGCGGTTCCACGAGATGCCGCGCGTAGTCAGGCAGGCGGTGAGCCGGTTCCGCCAGCACGGCACCGACTCGGGCGTCCTGCTGGTGAAGGGCCTGCCCGTGGACCCCGGGCTGCCCCCCACCCCCGCCGACCCGAAGGCGCGCGTCCGTTTCGCCAACCCGCTCAGCGAGCTGTGGCTGGCGGCCTTCGCGCAGGCGCTGGGCGAGCCCATCGGCTACCGGCAGGAGAAGAACGGCCTGCTGTTCCAGAATGTGGTGCCGACGCCCCACAACGCCGCGAAGCTCTCCTCCGAGAGCTCGGCCATCCTGCTCGACTACCACACGGAGACGGCGTTCCACCCCTTCATGCCCGACTACGTGCTGCTGCACTGCCTGCGGCCCGACCACGACGGGGCGGCCAGGACGATCAGCGCCAGCCTGCGGATGGCCCTGCCCCGGTTGAGCCTCCGCGAGCGGGCGATCCTCAGCGAGCCCCTCTACCGGACCGGGATCGACTACTCGTTCGGCAGC
This sequence comes from Microbispora cellulosiformans, assembly GCF_008728085.1. Taxonomy (NCBI): domain Bacteria; kingdom Bacillati; phylum Actinomycetota; class Actinomycetes; order Streptosporangiales; family Streptosporangiaceae; genus Microbispora; species Microbispora cellulosiformans. The sequence continues at coordinate 943,237 of NZ_VYTZ01000001.1, forward strand.
TCCCACGGCACGAAGGGCAACGGGCCGCTGCTGCGGGTGCTCTACGGCGACCCCTTCGATCCCTATCTCACCGTCGACCCCGACCTCATGATGGGGATCGTGCCCGAGGCGGACGCCGCCCTGAAGCGGCTGCACGCGGTGCTCCACGAGGTCAGGCGGTGGGTGTGCCTCGACACGGGAGACCTGCTGATCGTCGACAACCGCAGGGCCGTCCACGGCCGCTCGGAGTTCACCCCCAGGTACGACGGCCGGGACCGATGGCTCCAGCGCGTCTGCGTGGTCCGGGACCTCGTTCCGTCCGCCGGACACCGGAGAATGCGCGGCCGTATCATCGACACCGCGTTCGCCGTCTGATCCCTTTCGTGTAAGGACAAGGACCGCGCCATGGGCGAAACCACCTCGGCCCCGAGCACCGTCGCCCTGTTCCCGCAGGGCGTGAGCGCCTGTGAGGCCACCGTCGTCCTCGCGGAGGCGGCCGGCGACGACGGCCCGTTCGTGATCGTCACCGACCGGACGCCGTTCCACCCGCTCGACCACACCTGGCCCGACCAGCCGGGCGACCGGGGCACCCTGACGCTCGGGGGCCGGGAGCACGCCGTCGTCGACGCCGTCACGATGGCGGCCGGGCCGGACGGCACGCTGTACCGGGCGGAGGCGATCCCCGCCCGCCGTACGGACCCGGGCTGGTCCTTCCTGGTCGGTCACGTCCTCGAGACGCCGCCGGACGGGGACCCGGCGGATCTCGCCGGCGAACAGGCGGGCCTGGCGGTGGACGTGGCGCGGCGGTCGAGCCTGAGCGCCGCGCACACCGCCTGCCACCTGATGTCCCTCGCCCTGAACACGGAGCTGCGCGACCTGTGGCGCAAGGTCCCGCGTACGGACTGTCTCGGCAGCCCCGACTTCGACCAGACGGCGATCACCCGGTCGAGCATCACCCCCTGGGAGAGCGTCGACCGTTACCGCCTCGGCAAGTCGCTCCGCAAGGCGGGCTTCGACGCCGAAGCCCTCTCCGGGCGGCTCGACGCGGTGCGCGAGGGCGTCACGGCCCGGCTGGCGGAGTGGATCGCCGGCGGCGGGCGGATCGCGATCGACACCGACGGGCCCTGGATCAACTCCCGCCGCTGGTGGAGCTGCGAGCTGCCCCCGGGTCACGCCCGGCTCCCCTGCGGCGGCACCCACCTGGGCACTCTCGGCGAGCTGGCCTCGATCGACGTACGGATAGTGATCGGAGAGGGGGAGCTGGTAGTCAACACTACGGCCAAGCAGTCATGAACCCGGAAGTGGAGGTCAGTCCGTGTTCGATCCGGTCGGCTCGTCCGTCCTCGTCGTAGAACCGGTCTCCGGCGGCGCAGACGTCGCCCGGCTCGCGCACCACCTCGGCATGACAGTCGTGATCGCCTCGCAGGACGTGGGCGACTGCGAGATCCCCCCCGACCTGAGAAAGCTCGCCTCCACGGTGCTCACCGTGGACACCAACGACGAGCGGACGTTGTTCGACGTGGTCGCCGGGCACCACGAGCGTGAACCGCTCGCCGCGGTGCTCCCGGGCTGCGACTTCTACGTGGCCACGACGGCCAGGCTCGCGGCGCGTCTGGGCCTGCCCGGCCTGCCCGTGGAGACCGTGGACGCCGTACGGAACAAGGCGCGCATGCGCGAGCGGGTCGCCGCCGCCGGGCTGCGCACGCCCCGCTTCGCCGAGGCGTCCTCGCCGGAGGAGCTGCGCACGGCGGCCGGGACCGTCGGCTTCCCGTGCGTCATGAAGCCGGTGGAGTCCTCCGGCAGCATCCACGTGAGCAGGGCCGACGACTGGGCGGGGCTCGCCGCCGCGTACGCCGCCCTGACCGGCGACCGGGAGCTCGACCTCGGCCGCCCGATGGGGCACACCGTCGTCGTCGAGCAGTACGTCGCGGGCGAGGAGGTCAGCGCCGACGGCTACGTCGAGGACGGCCGGGCCACCGTCGTCGCGATCACCAGGACGGTTCTCGGCGCCGAGCCGCGTTTCGTCGAGCTGGGGCACCTGACGCCGGCCGACCTCCCGGACGACGTGGCGAGCGAGGTCGTCGCGTACACGGAACAGGTGGTCCGGGCGCTGAACGTGACCGCCGGGCCGTTCCACTGCGAGGTGCGGCTGAGCGACGAGGGGCCGGTCCTGATGGAGCTCGGCGCCCGGCTGCCCGGCGACGGGATCCCCGAGCTGATCCGGCTCGCCACCGGAACCGACCTCGCCGCGGTCATGCTCGCGGCGGGGCTGGGCGTCGGCGCCGCGGAGCTGCCGGCGTTCGGCACGCCCACCGCGCCGTACGCCGCCATACGCTTCCTCACGGCCGACGACCTCGGCTCCTACAGCGGGATCCGCGGATGGGACGAGCTGGACGGCCGGCCGGAGGTCATCGGCAGGCAGCTGGTCATCCCGCCCGGCACGCCCATTCCCCAGAGCGGTGACTGCCGTTCGCGGCTCGCCAGCGTGCGCTACACCGCGGAGTCGTACGAGGCCGTCCAGGCGTTCTGGAAGAGCCTGGACGACCTGGCGGTGCTCCCGTGAGCGACGTCCTGGACTACGCGGCGGTGGGCGTCGGCCCGGCCAACCTGAGCCTGGCGGCCCTCGGCGCCGACGTCGAGAACCTGCGGAGCGTGCACTTCGAGGCGCGCCCCGGCTTCTCCTGGCATCCCGGCCTCCTGCTGCCCGAGGCGACCCTGCAGGTCTCGCCGCTCAAGGACCTGGTCACGCTGGTCGACCCGACCAGCCGTTACTCGTTCCTCGCCTTCCTCGCCAACGAGGGCAGGTTGTACCAGTTCCTCACCGCGAAGTTCCCGGCCGTCCTGCGCGCCGAGTTCGACCAGTATCTCCAGTGGGCCTCCCGGAGCATCCCGTCCATCGAGTTCGGCGCGGAGGTGCGCGGCATCCGCGTCCGTGCCGGGCGTTCCTCTGACGGGCACTCGTCTGACGGGCACTTCGTCCTCGACACGGGGCGCGGCGAGGTCACGGCGCGGAACGTGGTGCTCGGCACCGGCCAGACGCCGTTCGTCCCCGGCTTCCTGCGCCCCCACCTGGGCGCCGACGTGTTCCACGCCGAGGAGTTCCTGTCGCGGCCCCGGGAACTGCCCGGCCGGGCCGTCGCGGTGATCGGCGGCGGGCAGTCGGGGGCGGAGATCGTCCGTCACCTCATGCGTCTCGACGACCCGCCGCGCAGCATCACCTGGATCACCCGCAGGCCCGGCTTCCTGCCGATGGACGACTCCCCCTTCACCAACGAGTACTTCTTCCCGGCGTACGCGCGGGAGTTCCACGGGCTGCCGCAACCCGACAAGCGGGAGCTGCTGGCCGAGCAGAAGTACGCGAGCGACGGGATCGACCTCGCGACGCTCCAGGACGTCTACCGTGAGCGCTACCGGCACGAGTGCCTGCTGGGCCGCAAGGACTGGCTCCGCCTGATGCCCCGGTCGGAGGTCACCGGCTGCGCCCGGCTCTCCGACGGCTGGGAGCTGGAGGTGAGGGGCCCGCACGCCCCGGTCGTCCGCTCCGACGTCGTGGTCCTCGCGACCGGGTACGAGTACCGCCTCCCGGACTGCATGGCGGAGCTCGCTCCCCACCTGGCCAGAACCCCCGACGGGCTCGTGGTCGGCGACGACTACGCGCTGTCGCTGGACCTGCGGACCTCGGGCCGCGTCTTCCTGCAGAACGGCGCCCGGCACGCCTGGGGCATCGCCGACCCCAACCTCAGCCTGCTGGCGTGGCGCAGCGCGGTCATCCTCAACGCGATTCTCGGTTACCGGAGGTACAACACATGAGCCTCCCCCGGCTCGGCTTCGAGGCGCTGCCGCGCGAGTTCGAGGAGCTGGACGAATGGGCCGCGCTCCTCGGGCCGTTCGACGGCGACCGTCCCTTCTCCATGGCGCGCTTCACGGTGGCCCCCGGCGGCGCGACGCCGCCCGACAGCCACGCCGTGAAGGAGATCTGGCTGGTCCTCGACGGCACCGGAACCGTGCTCTACGAGGGCCGGCCGTACGAGGTCGGCAAGGGCGACCTGCTCGGTTTCGCGCCCTTCGCCGAGCATGTCGCGATGGCGGACCGCGGCGTCCCGCTCTCCGTGCTGTCGATCTGGTGGGGCACGACCGGATGACCGGCGCCGTCCGGGAGTTCGACCTCGCGGTCGTCGGAGCCGGCGTCGTCGGCGCGATGACCGGCCATCTCGCCCTGGAGCGGGAACCGGGCCTGCGGCTGCTCACCGTGGACCAACTGGACCAGGGTGCACCCAACGCGACGGGTCTGTCGGCGGGGCTCGACGTGCCGACGGGGCGGGACGCGCGGCAGCGGGAGCTCGCGGCCCGGAGCACCGCCCTCTACCGGCGGCTCAGAGCCGGACGGCCCGGCCTGCCCGTCCGTCCCCTCGACACCTTCTGGCTGCTGGCGCGCGACAACGTCGGCCGTCTCCGGGAGACGATGGCCGGTCCCGTCCTGGAGGAGGCGGGCGCGGACGCCCTGGACGGCATCTTCCCCGGGCTGCGCCCGTCCGGCGACCAGGCCCTGCTCCGTTCCGACGGCTCCTGGCGCGCCGACGTCGCCGGGCTGACCGGCGCGCTCCTCGATGAGCAGCGGGGCCGCTCCGGCTGCGCCGTCTGGGAGGACGAGGAGGTCACCTCCCTGCGGCCGTACGGGGACGGGTTTCTCCTGGCCGGCGAGGGCGGACGGGCACTCGCGCGGTGCCGTACGGCGGTCGTCGCCACCGGCCCGTGGGCGTTGCACGGACCGTTCGGCGAGCGGATGCGGGCGGCCGGGCTGCGGATCAAGAAGGTCGCCGCGTTCCATCTGGACCTCCGCCCGGCCGACGACGCGCCCGTGCTGATATTCGAGGACGACGACGCGTTCCTGCTGCCGCAGCCGGAGAGCGGCCGCTGGCTCTTCAGCTTCACCTCCCAGGAGTGGGACGGCTCTCCGGTCCTGGGGCCGCCCGCCCTGAGCGACGGGGACCACGGCGAGGCGGTGCGGGTGCTGCGCCGGTACGTCCCCTGGCTGGCCGGAGCGCTCTCCGGCGGGCGCGCCTTCTACGACGGCTACACCCCCGACCGGTTGCCGCTGGTCGAACCGGTGCCCGATCACCCCGGCGTCGTGGTCGCGGTCGGCGGCAACGGATCGGGTTTCCGCCTGGCGCCCGCGATCGCCGAACGCGCCCTCGGTCTTCTCAGCCCCGGTTACCTGGAACCCCAGTCACTTGGAAGTGGTCGCCAATGAGCACTCGCTCCACGGGCATCATCCGCAGCGCGGGCTCCCGCTCCCCGCGCCACTACCTGCTGGTCCCGCCCGAGCCGACCCCCAACGGACGGCTCCACCTGGGCCACATCGCCGGGCCCTACCTGCGGTCGGACATGCTCAGCCGGTTCGCCCGGATGAGGGGGGACCTGCCCCTCACGATCACCGGGATCGACGTCTACGAGCCGTACATGACGCTCAAGTCGGCCGTCGACGGACGCCCCGAAGGCGAGATCGCCGCCGAATACCACGCGCTCATCGCCGAGGACCTGGCCGCGATGGACATCGGCCTCGACGCGTTCGTCAACCCGGCCGAGGAGCCGTGGCGTACGGCGTTCGAGGACGAGGTGGCCGGCTGCCTCCGGCGGCTGCGGGAGCGGGGCGCGGTGACGACGCTCCGCGAGCGGGTGCCCTACAGCCCTTCCGCGGGGCGGTTCGCCGTGGGCCCCTGGCTCGCGGGCCGGTGCCCGGACTGCGACGCCGGCGCGGGGAGCTACTTCTGCGAGGCCTGCGGAGGACACTTCCGCCCGGAGAACCTGCGCGACCCCGAGGGCACGAACGAGGTGGGCCCGCTTGAGTGGCGGGAGATCACCTCGCTGTTCCTGCGACCGGCGGACCCCCGCGACCTGGGGGCGCGGATGGCGGACATCGGGGTCCCCGCGCGCTACCAGGAGACGGTCAGGCGTTACCTCAGCCGCGAGGGCGGGATGGTGCGCGTCAGCGCCCCGGAACGCTGGGGGATCCCGCTGGACGAGGTGGACCCGGGCGTGCCGCGCACGCTCTTCCCGTACGCCGGGATCTTCATGTTCGCCCGGCTGACCGGCGCCGTCCACGGCTCGCTGAGCGGCACCGGCGTCAACGCGTTCGACCCCGGCTCGGATGTCGTCACGGTCACCAGCCTCGGCGTCGACAACGTCGTGCCCACGCTCGTCTGCATCGTCGGCACGTCGCTGCTCCACGGGGACATGAAGACGTACGACCGGACGCTGATCAACGAGTTCTACGGGCTCGAAGGGGAGAAGTTCTCCACCAGCAGGGGCCACGTGATCGGGGCCGCCGACATCGCCGGCACCCCGAACGTCGACGTCGACGCCGTACGGTACTTCCTCGCCGGGACCCGGCTGGAGGAGCGCCGGGAGAGCATGGAGCCGGAGTCGTTCGTCGAGGTGGTCAACCAGCGACTGGCCGGCGGCCTGACGCCCCTGCTGGAACGAGCCCGCCGCGGGCTCGCCGAGGTCTCCGTGCCGGAGGCGATCTCGGACGCGCAGCTCACACGGCTGGAGACGCTGCTGGACCGGCAGCGGTCGGCGCTGGACGGCCCGGTCGTCGCGACCTCCCGGGCGCTGGAGGCCTTCGACGCCTGGTGGCAGAGCGTCGCGGACCTCGACGAGAGCGCCTACTGGTGGCTCAAGGGGGTGAGCGTCCTCGGATTCCCGATCATGCCCCGGCTGAGCCGCCGCATCTGGGAGGATCTCGGCGGTGTGGGAGAGCCCCGGCTGGCGGACTTCCTGGCCCCGACGTCACCGTGCGAGGCCACGCGTCCGCTGGGATTCGGCACGATGAGCATCGGCGACCTCGTGCCGGTCCTGCCCGCCACCTCGCGGTACGCCCTGGCCTGACCCCCGCTACTGTCCTTTGCCACTCCGACCGACGGAAACGACGATGCCGGACCGCCCGCACTACCTCGTCGTCAACCGCTACGACGACAGCGACGCCGAGTATTTCCGCTACTGCGCGGACCAGCCGTGCGACCTGTCGTACCTGACCCTGCCGATGCGGACGACGGCGCTGGGCCCGGTCGAGCCGGGCCGAGTCAGCTCCCTTCCCGACCTGCGGCTCGCGACGTTGGTGCCGGCCGCGCGGGACCTCGCCGAGCGGTACGGACGGTTCGACGGGGTCGTCGCGCTCTCCGAGTTCGACGTGCTGACGGCGGCGCTGCTGCGCGAGGAGTTCGGCGCCCCGGGCCCGGGCGCCGACCTGGTGCGGGCGTTCAAGGACAAGATCGTGATGAAGGAGCGGCTGGCGAAGCATGGCCTGCCGGTGCCGCGGTTCATGGAGCTCGGCGCCTCCACCACGATCGCCGAGATCACCGCCGGGATCGGTTTCCCGCTCGTCCTCAAACCACGGGCCGAGGCCGGTTCCGTCGGGGTGCGGATCATCCGCGACGAGGCGGAACTCGGAGCCGAGCTCGACGGTCTCGACGTCACGGCGTTCGAGTGCGAGGAGTTCGTCTCCACCGAGATCTACCACGCGGACGGCGTCCTCTCCGGAGGGCGGCCGCACTTCCTGAGCGTCTCCGGCTACGTCAACACGCCCCTGGACTTCCTGCGGGGCAGGCCGCTCGGCTCGGCGACGCTCGACCCGGGCCCGCTGCGGGACGAGCTTCGCGAGTTCGCCGTCGCGTGTCTCACGGCTCTCGGCCTGGAGACCGGCTGCTTCCATCTCGAAATCATCCGCCGGCCCGACGGCGGCCTGGTGTTCCTCGAAGCGGGGATGCGCGCCGGCGGCGCGGAGGTGCCCTACGTCCACCGGGAACTCCACGGCGTCGACCTGGTGACGGAGAGCTTCCGTACGGTCCTGGGCATGCCGCTGGAGTCGGCGGGCGCCCGCTTCGGCGACGCCCCGGCCGGGTGGGTGGTGATGCCCGAACCCGCCCTCCGCCCCGGCCGGGTGGTCCGCCGTACGCCGATGGCGGACGTCGTCCCCCAGGTGTACGCCGAGGTGCTGCCGGAGCCGGGGGACGTCTTCGACGGGACCGGCGGCTACTTCCACGTGCCCGGGCGCTTCAGGCTGACGGGGCCGGACGAGCGCGGCATCCGCGCCGCCGCCCGGAGGGTCATGCGGGAGTACGTCGTCGAGTTCGAGCCGACCGGCCTCTGATGGCCGCGGTCCACTGGCGCAACCTCGCGGAACTGGCCGGATTCACGCAGTTCCGCAACCAGTTCCTCGCGAGCGCGCTCTCCTCGGTGGGCAGCGCCCTGACACCCGTCGCGCTCTCCTTCGGCGTGCTCGAGGCCACCGGCTCCGCGGCCGACCTCGGCCTGGTGCTGGCGGCGTACTCGGCGGCCCAGATCGTGTTCATGCTGGGCGGCGGCGTGTGGGCCGACCGCCTGCCGCGCAAGCGCCTGATGGTGCTGTCCGACGCCGTCAGCGCGGCCTCGCAGATCACTTTCGGCCTGCTCCTGCTGACGGGACATCCGCCGCAGTGGGCGATGATCGCGCTGCACGGCCTCGCCGGCGCGGCGAGCGCCCTGTTCATGCCCGCGTCGGTCGGTCTGGTCGCCGAGACCGTGCCGCCGCGGCTGCTTCAGGAGGCCAACGCCCTGCTGTCGCTCACCCGCAACATCTCGGTGAGCGTCGGGCCGATGATCGCGGGACTGGCGGTGGTCCTGGCCGGCGCCGGCTGGGTGCTCGTCGCCGACGGGCTGACCTTCCTGGGCAGCCTGCTGTTCCTCCGCCGGCTGGCGGTCCCCGCCCGGCCCGCGTCCGCGGGCGGCGGCTTCCTCCGTGACTTCCGCGGCGGGTGGCAGGAGGTCGCGAAGCGATCCTGGGTCTGGTCGGGCATCGCCATGTTCATGATCTTCAACTTCGTCTACTCCTTCCTCTACGTGCTGGGGCCGGTGTCGCTGTCCGGCTCGGACAACGGCGGCCTGCTCTGGGGAGCGGTCACCGCGAGCCTCGGCGTCGGCGACGTGCTGGGCAACGCGCTCGCCGTACGGTTCCGGCCGCGCCGCCTCCTGTTCACCGGGCGGCTCATGATGCTGCCGGCGGCCCCGCTGATCGTCGTGCTCGGAGTCGCGCCGGAACCGATCCCGCTCATCCTCTGCGGGCTCCTGGCCGGGATCGCGACCACCTTCCCCAACACCCTGTGGGAGACGGCGCTCCAGCAGCACATCCCCAACTCGTCGCTGTCACGGGTCTCGTCGTTCGACTACGCGGGCTCCTTCATCCTGCGACCGGCCGGGCTCGCCGTCACCGCCCTCGCCGCCTCGGCCTTCAACGCCCAGGCGACGCTGACGGCGGGCGCCGCGCTCATCGTCCTCGCCGTGACCGCGAGCCTCCTCGACCGCGCCACCCGCACCCTGGTCCGCAACGAACACCAGGACCACCCGGCCCCCTCCACCGCCCCAGGGTGACCGTACGACGGGGAGCCAGGCGGCGCACTCTACTCGTCGACCTTGATCCTTCTTTTGCTCGCCCGCTTCAGAATCAATGGTTGATCGTGCTGACGCCGCTGAGGATCGAGTCCGATACCGCTGCGTTGCAGCAGCGCGACAATATGACGGACCGAGTCCTGAAGCTGCTGAGTGTCATCACCTGAAAGGATCGCCGCAGGTGCAGCGGAAGGCGCTGTCGCTGCGGCTTCCAACCCGACCTTGCGCAACCACGCGCTGAGCTTCATGCCTGCCGCCGACGCGGCCTCGCTCAACATGCCGAGATCGCCCGGGCTGACCCGTACTGATACAACACGATCAAGAACTGCGGGAGTGGACTCTTCGGCTACCTGCTCACGGTTGTCATAGAACCACTCGGCACGCTCTGCCTCATCCATCGCAGCGATGTCCGCAGCGCCGGGTTCGTTCTGCCTCATCATGAGCCCCTTCTCGGTGTGTCGTATGCGGTGATCGGTCTTGCCATCTCCAGCTCGTATGGGCCCCAATCACGCTGCAGAGTGACGGGGTAGAGAACAACTACAGTGACTCGCCGACCAGCGTCGGTGGCGCCCACCAAGAGGTAGTGGTCGAGGACGGCCTCTCCTCTTCTCCTCGCCTGCTGCACTTCGGGCTTGTTGTGAACAACCTGCTCAATCTCGTCACGCGAGACGCCGTGCCCCTGCGCATGGGTGAGATTCGACTCGTCCCAATACAGCGGCAGCTCGATGATCGGGAGTGGCTTCCTCATCCGCCACCTACCACGTCATACATCGTACCCTCCGAGCGTCATACGAAAAGTGTCAAGGTGAACCAGACAGCACACACGCTGGTCAAGGTGCTTGCGGTCACACCGACCGATCGAATCGCTCGGACAGCAGATCTTCGGCCCATTCCCGCAGATCGGCCCCACCGGACGCACCACCAGGACGACAATCGCCACCGCAGTGAAGCGCCCGGGCTCGTCGACGGCGGGTACGGAGGCGCGGGAGGATCGTCACGCGGGCGGCCGGACGAACAGGCGGTGAAGCGGGTTGAGGATCGAGGACTACCGGGAGCTGTTCGCAGCGCTCCGGAAGCGGCCGCTTGTCTACCTGCCCCGGGCCGACTTCGCCGACGTCGTCGCGTTCGTCGAGGGCTGCGATCACGGCAATGCTCGCAGCCTGCTCACCGGCTTCCGGGAGTGGCTGGTCACCCGTGCCGGGTGCGGGGACAACCTGGTCTGGTGGAGCCTGGTCCTGCGTCTGACCGAACCGGAAGGCCCGAAGAGCCCGCGTGACATAGACCCCGGCACCGACGCCCGCGCCGTCGAGACGCTGCTTCGATGCCTCGACGACCTCCTGACGCTGCGCCAGGAGCAGGACGGGCTGCACCGGATCTACGCCGCTCATCAGGCGTGGCTCGACTCGCGTGCCCGCGGCGGCTGCCTCGCGGGCGGAGCGGCGGCGTGCCCGGCCGTGAACTGGCCGAGGCCGCGAGTCACATCGGCCGAATGATGGGTGGCCATGACCACGCGGCCACCGTGCCGCGCCGGGACGTGCCGCACGTACGCACCGGACTCAGTGTCACTTGAGTATTCACGCTCAGGACATGTCACCCGCAGTCGGTCAAAGTGGGGACCATGCGACCTCTGCGAGCACTGACCCGCTACGTCTCCCGTTACGAGCGCGGAGGCTTCGCCGCGGCGATCGCCGGGCCCTACGCGCTGATCGTGGTCGCCGCGACCGTCTACGTCGCGATCTCGACGCAGCGGCCGGGCAGCCAGGGCCTGGAGGCGATCGTTCTCTTCGCGGTCACCTCGCCGCTGTCGATGCTCCTCATGTTCCTGCCGCTCGCCTCGCTGGCGGACGACCCACCCGGCCCGCAGATCTTCCTGCTCTCGTTCACCGCGGCCGGGCTCTTCCAGGCCTGGCTCCTCTGGCGGATCACACGAGGACGCGCTAAGGACAAGGCCCAGGGGCCGCCGACGGCTCGTCCCTCGTGAGCGAGGACAGCGTACGGGCGGGTCAGGAGAGTTCGTGGCCTGTGGTGCTGTCCACGTTGGCCGGGACCTCTCCGTCGTGGCGATCCCCGGTCGTCAGGGTTCCCGACGGCTCGAACATCAGGATCGATCCTCCGGGCGACGACGGCTTGTGCTCGGTGCCCCTGGGGACGACGAACGTGTCGCCCTTGTGGAGCACCACCGTCGTCTCATCACCGGCGGCATCGCGGATGGCGATGTCGAACCGGCCGTCGAGGACGAGGAAGAACTCGTCGGTGTCCTCGTGGACATGCCAGACGTGCTCCCCGAGGGTGTGGGCGATCCTCACGTCGTAGTCGTTCATCCGCGCCACGATGCGGGGACTGTAGACGTCGTCGAACGACGCCAGCGCCTCGGTCAGGTTGACAGCCTTCGTGTTCATGGTGCCGATTCTCTCCAATCCCGCCGGTTTCGGCGCTTCCATGGCGGTGAGCCCCGGTTCCTGGCACGCTGCCCGATCATGGGAGTCCTCTTCGATTACTTCAGGGCCGGCACGGACGACGAGGCCGTGGCCGTCCACGACTGGCCTGCCGGTCCCGCCTGCCCGCCCGAGGGCACTGAGCCGAAGGACAGCGTCGAGCTCAAGGGCATCGACCCGCACGTGATGATGGGAACCCTGGAAGCCCTGCTCACCGGGCACCGGTACGAGGACATCACCGATCGGCCCGGGCACGCCAGAGTGCTCTGGATCAACGACGAGGGGGAACAGGCCGTCTTCGCCCTCGCCGACGAGTTCGCCGCGGCGCTCGCGGCGGCCGGCGACGAGGAGATCCGGGCCGTGCCGGGACCCTGGTCGCGTACGGAGGAGTTCTGGGGCGACGCGGACCCGGCCGAGCTCGCCGAGATCCTCGGCGACCTGCGCGACCTGGCGGTGCGCGCCGTCCGGCAGGAACAGCACCTCTACTGCTGGATGTCCCTCTGATCGCCGACCGGCGGTCAGCCGTGCGCGACCCGGTCGAGGAAGGAGTAGAGGTTGGCTCTCGTGCGGGCGACCTTCTCCTCCACGGTGAGCGACTCCTCGACGACCCCGGCCCCGGGAGCCTCCTTCTTGCCGCGCAGGTAGAGGGAGCAGTCGAGGTCGGTGCACAGGTACTGCCCGACGGTGTTCCCCTGACGGCCCGCCTCGCCGGTCCGGCGCGCGGTCATCAGCGCCACGCCGCCACTGGTGTGGGTGGTCAGGCACAGTGAGCACATGCTGCGGGAGGTGAAGCCGCGCGAGACGCCGGAGGTCACCCGGAGCGCGATCCCGACGAGTGAGTCGTCGCGTTCCGCCACCACGTACGCCCGCTCCGGTGCGCCCGGGTCCCGCCAGCCGAGGAAGTCGAGGTCTTCCCACGGACGATCCGCGAGGTCCCTGGGCAGGTCGAGACGCTTGGCCTCGCCCTTGGAACAGTTGATGAACGACGTGCGCACTTCGTGCTCGGTGACCGGCCTCATGAGCGGCGAGGCTAGTCATTCCTAATGGCACTAGGCAAATGATTAAAACCCATAGGCATGTCAGGGCCGTACGGCCAGCACCCGGAAGCTGACGCCGCGCGCCGCCCGGGCCACCGACTCGATCTCGAACCCCGCCCGCTCCAGGTACGGCCGGGGATCGCGGGTGAGATAGTCGGCTTCGAACCGTACGAACAGGGGTTCCACCAGCCGCATCCCGGCCCGGAGGATCGGGTTGCTGGAGGGCCCGTGCTCGGCCAGCACGAACCGCCCACCCGGCCGGAGCACCCGGTAGGCCTCACGGGCCGCGGCGGCGGGGTCGGGAATCGTGCACATCGTGAACGTGGACAGCACGGTGTCGGCGACGGCGTCGGGCAGGTCGAGGCGCTGCGCGTCGCCCTGCCGCAGTTCCACCCGCGCGCCGAGGCCGTCCCGGGCGACCCGCCGCCGCGCCAGGTCCAGCATGCGCTCGGACAACTCGATCCCGACCACGGTGGTCGCGGCGTCGTAGAGCGGCAGGTTCAGCCCGGTACCGACCGCGATCTCCACGACGTGGCCGCGCGCCTGCCCGACGGCCCATTCCCGGCTGCCGGGGAACAGGCGCCGCTCCCAGACCCGCATCTGGTCGTCGTACCGATCCGCGATCCGGTCGAACACCCGTCGTACGTCGGCGTCGGTGGTAACCCGCATAAAACGACCCTAACGCGTGAAACTTCGCGAATGGCTTACATCAGGCTACGGTCGCAAGACGGCCCGGAAGCTACGCATACATCCGATTTAGTATGTTTTGTGTCGTGACCCGTCCGCTCCACGGCGTGCTCGTCGCCGACTTCAGCCGCGTGCTGGCCGGCCCGTCCTGCACGATGACCCTGGCCGACCTGGGCGCGACCGTCGTGAAGGTCGAGCGCCCCGGCGCCGGGGACGACACCCGTTCGTGGGGGCCGCCGTGGTCGGCCACCTCCTCGACGACCAACTCCTCGACGTACTTCGAAAGCGTGAACCGCACCAAGCGGAGCGTCACGCTGGACCTGGAGGATCCGGCCGACCTGACGCTCGCCCGCGAGCTGGCCCGGCGCGCCGACGTGCTCGTGGAGAACTTCCGGCCGGGCGCGCTCGACCGGCGCGGGCTGGGCTACGCGCAGGTGGCGGCCGCGAACCCGGGGATTGTCTACTGCACGATCACCGGCTTCGGCGCGAGCGCCGGAGCCGGCCTGCTGGGCTACGACTTCATCGTCCAGGCCGTGGGCGGGCTCATGTCGGTCACGGGCGCGGCCGACGGGGAGCCGACGAAGGCCGGGGTGGCCCTGGTCGACGTGCTGACCGGCAGGGACGCCGCCATCGGGGTCCTGGCCGCGCTGGCCGCCCGGGCGAACACCGGGAAGGGATGCCACGTCGAGGTGAACCTGCTGTCCAGCCTGCTCGCCGCGCTGGTCAACCAGGCGCAGGGCTACCTGGAGACCGGCGTGCCGCCGGGGCGGATGGGCAACCGCCACCCCTCCATCGCGCCGTACGAGACCCTGCGCTGCCGGGACGGCCTGCTCGCCGTGGCCTGCGGAAACGACGGCCAGTTCGCCCGGCTCACCCGCGTGCTCGGCGATCCCGGGCTGGCCGCCGACGAACGCTTCGCGACGAACGCCTCCAGGGTGAGCAACCGCGAGGAGCTCGTCGCGGCGCTGGAACGCCTCCTCGCCGCCGCGGACGCGGCCGAATGGCAGGAACGGCTGACCGCCGAACAGGTGCCCGCGGGCTGCGTCGCGGACATCGCCGAGGCGTTCGGCCTGGCCGAGCGACTCGGCCTCGATCCAGCCGTACGCCCACGGCCGGACCGCGCGCCGCAGGTGCGCCACCCCGTGAGCTACTCCGAGAACCTGGTCCGCCCGGCGGAGCCGCCGCCGGCGCTCGGCGAACACAACGCCGCCGTACGCGCCTGGCTCACCTCGGCCGGCGGGTCGCTCGCGGATCTCGATCCGGTCGATCCCGCCGCTCCCACCCCGACCTCCTCCCGCGTTTCCACCGAGACAGGACAGATGCCGTCATGACCTCCGCCCGTCGCGCTCGTCCGCCGTCGGAGGATGTCCCCGTGCGCATCGTCATACCGCTCTTCGACCGGTTCACGCCGCTGGACGCCGTCGGCCCGTACGAGGTGCTCAGGTTCCTGCCGGACGCCGAGATCGTGTTCGCGGCCGCCAGACCGGGGCCGGTGCGCGACGTCCCGGCATGGCTGGCGCTCACCGCGGACGCGGCGTTCGCCGAGGTCGGCTCCTGCGATGTCCTGGTCGTTCCCGGAGGCCCGGGAGCGCGCGGGCTGCTGGACGACGACGAGCTTCTCGGCTGGATCCGCCGGATGCACGAGACGAGCACCTGGACGACCTCGGTGTGCACCGGGTCGCTGTTGCTGGGAGCCGCCGGGCTGCTCGCCGGGCTCTCGGCGACGACCCACTGGGGCGCGGCGGACGTGCTGGAGTCGTTCGGCGCGGTCTACACGGCCGAGCGGGTGGTGTTCCAGGGGAAGCTCGTCACCGCCGCGGGGGTCTCCTCCGGCATCGACATGGCGCTCGCGCTCGTCGCACGCGTCGCCGGTCAGACCACGGCCGAGGCGATCCAGCTCGCCATCGAGTACGACCCGCAACCGCCGTACGACGCGGGATCGCCGGCCAAGGCGCCGCAGGCCGCCAAGGATCTCCTCGCCAGGGGACTGTGAGGCCGTACAGCGTGCCTCCGGTGCGCGGGTGGAGGTCCCGCGCACCGGAAGCTCAGGGGTCCCCGATCAGGAGGTGCGGATCAGGGGCTGGTGCAGGTGGCGGTGGGGGTGGCCGCGTTGCCGTTGGCGGTGAAGCCGAAGGTCGTGGAGCCGCCCGCCGCGATTGAGCCGTTGTAGGTCTCGTTGGTGACGGTCACCGAGGAACCGGACGTGCTCTGCCGGCCGTTCCACAGGCTGCTGATGCTCTGGCCGCTCGGCCAGGTCCACTTGACGGTCCAGCCGTTGACCGCCGAGCTGCCCGCCTGCACCGTCACCTCGGACTGGAACCCGCCGCCCCAGCTGTTGATCGTCTTGATCGTCGCCGAGCATCCGCCGGGAACCGGGGACGTCGACGGCGAGGCCGACGGGCTCGCGCTGGGACTCGCGCTCGGACTCGCACTGGGACTGGCGCTGGGGCTCCGGCTAGGCGAAGCGCTCGGAGACGGGCTCGTGTTGGGGGTCGCCGCGTTGAGCGCGTCAAGGACCGAGTTGTAGGCCTGCTTCTTGTTGAAGTTCCCGTCGAACAGCAGCGGGGTGTCGCCGCTGCGCCAGGACCACTTGTCGGTGATGCCCCACACGGTGATGC
>NZ_VYTZ01000010.1:0-192945 GCF_008728085.1 Microbispora cellulosiformans
GTCTACACCCTCGCCGAGCAGGTCCAGGCCGGGCTGGCCGGGCTCAAGGTGCCGCTGCGCGTGGCCGTGATGGGCTGCGTGGTCAACGGGCCCGGCGAGGCCAGGGAGGCCGACCTCGGCGTCGCCTCGGGCAACGGCAAGGGGCAGATCTTCGTCAGGGGCGAGGTCATCAAGACCGTGCCGGAGTCGCAGATCGTGGAGACCCTCATCGAGGAGGCCCTGCGCCTGGCCGAGGAGATGGGCGTCGAGGTGGACCTCGACGACGACGAGGCCGGCGGCCCCGAGGTCGTCGTCCGCTGATCACAGGGTCGGCTCGACAGGGTCGGCTCGTTACAACAAGCAATACTCTGACTACACAATGGCAATGACCGGGTAGTACCGGGCGTAGCGCCGCGATCACACCGCGAGGCTGGCCTCTGCCGTACAGGAGCAGAGGAGCGTTGCCGGTGAAGCGGGTCGTTGGTGTGGTCGCGGGCGTGGCGGCTCTGGTCGCCGGGCTCGCCGTACCGGGAGGGGCGGCGGCATCCGGAGAGGCCGCGGCCCGGAGTGCGGAGGCTCGGGGTGCGGAGGCTCGGGGTGCGGCGTCGTGGAGCCGGGTGGAGCCTTCGAGCCGGGTGGAGCCTTCGAGTGGGGCGCGGGCCGGGGACCGGACGGCGCCGTGGAACCCGGCGACGTCCCGGAGACGCCCCTGGGGGCCGCCGCAGCGGCCCGTGGAGTGGCGGCCCTGTCCCTCGGAGGGCCCCGCCCAGGACGTGGTCCAGGGCGACACGTCCTCCGGCGGCCTGCCGGGCTCCGCCGCCTCCCGCACGATGCGGCGGGAGCCGGTGAAAGAGTGCGCCACGCTCGACGTCCCGCTCGACTACTCCGAGCCGTACGGCCAGCGGATCTCACTGGCGCTCAACCGCTTCAGGGGCACGGTCTCGCGCGACGCCAACCACCTCGGCGTGCTGCTGGTCAACCCGGGCGGCCCGGGCGGCGAGGGCCTCAGCCTGGCGGGATACGTCGCGGCCCGGCTGCCCGCCGACGTCGCCGCGCGGTTCGACGTCGTCGGCTTCGCCCCACGCGGGGTGGCTCCGAGCAGGCCCGCGCTGTCGTGCGTCGACCCGGCACGCTTCTTCGCCGCGCCCCGCCCCGACAACGTGCCGCGCGGAGACGCCGACGAGCAGGTGCTGGCGGACCGGGCCCGGCAGTACGCCGAGGGGTGCGGCAACCGCTGGGCCTGGTTCCTGCCCTACCTGACCAGCGAGAACAACGCGCGGGACATGGACGCGATCCGGGCGGCCCTCGGCGAGGACAAGATCAGCTACCTGGGCTACTCGTACGGCACCTATCTGGGCGCGGTCTACGCCACCCTGTTCCCCCGGCGGGTGCGCCGGCTCGTGCTGGACAGCGTGGTCGACCCCGAGGGCGTCTGGTACGGCGCGAACATCGCCCAGGACCGCAGCTTCGACCGGCGCCACCGCGACTTCCTCGCCTGGCTGGCCGGGCACGACGACGTCTACCGGCTGGGCGCGAGCGAGGCCGCGGTCTCCTACGCCTGGTACGCCATGCGCGCCCGCCTGCGGGACCGCCCGGCGGGCGGCCTGGTCGGCCCGAGCGAGCTCGACGACGTGTTCTCCAACGGCGCCTACACCGACCGGCTCTGGCCGTACCTCGGGGCCGCCTTCTCGGCCTACGTCCACCGGGGCGACCCCTCGATCCTGGTGAAGCTCTTCCACAGCGAGGCCGAGATCGACGCCGAGAAGGAGAACGCCTACGCCGTCTACCTCGGGGTGGAGTGCCGGGACGCGCCCTGGCCCCGGTCATGGGCCCGCTGGCACGACGACACGCGGCGGCTCCACGCGGAGGCGCCCTTCATGGCCTGGCCCAACGCCGTCTACAACGCGCCGTGCGCCTTCTGGCCGGAGAAGGGCGGCACGCCGGTCAAGGTGGCGGGCAGCGCGCAGCTGCCGCCGATCCTGCTGATCCAGGCCCAGCGCGACGCCGCCACGCCGTACGACGGGGCGCTGCGGATGCGCCGCCGGTTCCCGACCGCGCGGCTGGTCACCTCGGCCGGGGGCAACCACGGCGTGTCCCTCGCCGGGAACGCGTGCGTGGACCGCTATCTCGCCGCCTACCTGCGGGACGGGTCGGCGCCGCCGCAGCGCAGGGGCGCGCGGGGAGCGGGCGCGAGCTGCCCGGCCGACCCGTCGCCGCGGGCGGCACCGGTGAACATGGCGGCGGCGCCCGGCGCGGCCGCGCACGAATCCGCCGTACGGCGGTGAGGCCCGCGCGGGCCGATACATCCCAAACGTGAACCGTTCGCGTAGGCTGGGCCCGTGATGCTGCGCACATCGGCGTCGCGCGTGCTCGACGACGGCGATCGGGACGAGGTGCTGGCGCTCCTCGACACCGATCCGGTCGCCAACGTGTTCGTAGCGGCCAGGGTCAGGGCCGTCGGCCTCAGCCCCTCGCGGCTGGGCGGCCAGATGTGGGGATACGGCCCGCGCGGCGGGCTGGTGTCCCTCTGTTACGCGGGGGCCAACCTGGTGCCCGTCCACGCCACCCGTGAGGCCGTGCACGCCTTCGCCGACCGGGCGCGCAGGCAGGGCCGCCGCTGCTCGTCGATCGTCGGCCCGGCCGCCGCCGTCGAACAGCTCTGGGAGCGGCTCGAACCCCACTGGGGCAGAGCCCGGGCGATCCGGTCGGCCCAGCCGGTCATGGCCACGAGCTCCGCGCCCGCCGTCGAGCCGGACCCGCTCGTCCGGCGGGTCCGCCCCGAGGAGTTCGGCATCCTGCTGCCCGCGTGTGTCGCGATGTTCACCGAGGAGGTGGGCGTCTCGCCGGACAACGGCGACGGCGGCGCGCTCTACCGGTCGAGGGTCGCCGAGCTGATCCGCATCGGGCGGTCGTACGCCCGGATCGACGACGGCCAGGTGGTCTTCAAGGCGGAGATCGGCGCGGTCACGCCGCACGCCTGCCAGATCCAGGGCGTGTGGGTCCACCCGGACCTGCGCGGCCGGGGCCACGCCGTGGCGGGCATGGCCGCGGTGGTGGAGCAGGCGCTGAAGTACTTCGCCCCGGTCGTCACCCTCTACGTGAACGACTTCAACCTCCCGGCCAGGGCCGTCTACCGCAGGGTGGGCTTCCAGGAGGTCGACTCGTTCATGTCCGTGCTGTTCTGATCTGTGCTGTTCTGACCGGGGCCGGCGGCCTGACCAGCCGGTTCAGCAGGTGTTCCAGCTCGGCGGCCGGGTCGCCGGTCAGCCCGGCGTGCACCGGCCCGGTCTGCACGACCGTGCTGCGCGGAGCGGTGAGCCAGCGGAAGCGCGCGCCGAGCGGCTCCCCGCACAACGGTCCCGCCTCCTCGCCGCAGGCCCGCTCGTACGCCGCCAGGGCCAGCCGCACGCCGGGGAGGTCGACCGGCGCGCCCAGCGCGAGCAGCCGTGGCTCGTCCAGCTCGGCCCGCGCGCACAGATAGCCGCGTGGCTGGCAGTAGAGGATGACCCCCGCGTTGACCAGCTCGCCCCGCTCGACGCTCGGCACCACGCGGATCACCGCGTACTCGTAGACGTCCCGCCCGCTCATCGCCCGGCCTCCCGCGCGGCCCGCCAGAAGCCGCCGATCGTCGCGCCCCGCTCGTCGCGCGGGGCGGGTGCCTCGCCCGGGTCCGGCAGCCAGTCGCGCGGCCCGGCGGCCCGGGCGAGCAGGTGCTCGGCATAGGCCCGCCGTACGGCCTCCGCGTCCGCGAAGCCCGGCTCGTCCTCCAGCCACTCGTCCGGCACCAGCGCGGTCACCTCGTCGAGCAGCGTACGGGTGACGCGCCCGGCGAGGTCGGCGTCGGCCTCGCCGAGCCGGGTCGCGAACGGCGCGAGCACGTGGTCGCGGCCGTCGAACCGGCGGCGGGGGTCGGCCGTCGGCCAGTTGTGGTGGAACCACAGGGCCGCGCCGTGGTCGATCAGCCACACCCCGCCGTGCCACACCAGCAGGTTGGGGTTGCGCCAGCTCCGGTCCACGTTGTGGACGAAGGCGTCGAACCACAGCACCCGGGAGGCGAACTCGGCGTCGGGCCGCCAGGCGAGCGGGTCGAAGCCCAGCGCGCCGGGCAGGAAGTCGATCGCGAGGTTGTGCCCGGTGCTCGCGGTGAGGAGGTCCTGGATCTCCTCGTCGGGCTCGCGGGCGCCGAGCTGGGGATCGACGTCGACGACCTTCAGCTCCGGCGTGGCGAAGCCCAGCCGCCGGGCGAGCTCGGCGCAGACGATCTCGGCGACGAGCACCCGCCTGCCCTGGCCCGCGCCGCGGAACTTGACGACGTAGGTGCCGAGGTCGTCGGCCTCGACGACGCCGGGCAGCGAGCCGCCCTCGCGCAGCGGCGCGACGTACCGCGTCGCCGTGATCTGTTCGAGCACGACAGGAAGGTTACCGGCAGGGCCGGCGGGCGCTCCCCTCCAGGCGCCCGCCGGCCGTCGTGACGGACGACGTCTCCGGTGCCGGTCGCCGGTCTCAGTTGGCGACCGGCAGCCACCAGACCCGGCCCTCCGTGACGTCGTGGTAGACGTCGAGAAGGTCCAGGCCGGTGATCTTGCTGCGTGACTCCGCGGCGGCCCAGGCGTAGACGCCGCGGGCGATGGTTCCGGGCTCCTGCTGCACCCGCAGCGCGTACACGAGGGCCCTGATCTCGTGGACCTGGTGGTCGTCGGGCTCGGCCTGCGCGGCGAGCTCGGCGAGCTGGCACGCGAGGCGCAGGTCGCCGTCGGCCGCCGCGGAGACGGCGCGCCCCGCGACCGACGCCGCGCCCGCGGACAGCTCGGCGACCGCGCGGGCGAAAACCGCGTCCGGGGCGGGCTTGAGGTTGGCCGGGTTGCCGTCGTGCCAGCCGCCGTGCAGCCGCCAGATGTTGCGCACGATGAACTCGGGCTCGTCGTGGTGCTCCCGCAGGTAGACGCGGGCGGCGAGCGCGGGCGGCGGCTTGACCTCGTGCAGGATCTCGTCCAGCCGGGCGCCGGAGTTCATCAGGTCGAGCGTCTGCTCCACCAGGCTGTCGAGGTAGTCGGCGGTGTCGGCGAGCGCCCTGCGCACCCGGGCGGAGCCGCAGATCGGCAGGCCCCGGCCGGGGAGGAGCAGGTCGGCGTCGAGCGCGGCCATGGCGCGGAGGGCCACCGCCCACTCGTCGGGATAGCCCTGGACCCGCTGCGGGTCGCCCGCGCCCGGCACCGTCCAGGCGAAGAGGTCCCCGGTCAGCAGCACGCCGCGCTCCGGCAGGAACGCCCAGGTGGCGTCGTCCGTGGCGCCGTGGGCGTGGGTGAGCATGAAGGTGACGTCGCCCAGCGACAGCGACAGCCGGTCGCGGTAGGTCAGGTCGGGCAGCCGGTGCGGCAGCGGCCACACCACCCGTGGGAACCCCTGCTCGCGCAGGTCCACGGTGGCGTTGTAGCCGGCCGTCCTGCCCTGCTGGGCGAGCCGGCGCACCAGGCCCTCCTGCGCCACCACCAGCGGCCGCGGGCCGGGTTCCGCGTCGAACTCCTCCAGCCCGGCCAGCCGGTCGGCCCTGCCCCGGGAGAAGATCGCGTACTTGAGCGGCTCGGCCGACCACTTCCTGATGGCCCGGTAGGACGGCGACGCCTCGCGGGCGTCGCCGGTGTCGAAGAGAGCCAGCCCGTCCTCGCCCCGGACGACGTAGACGTTGCCGCAGGCGGGCCACATCGCGACGCCGTAGGCGATCTCCTGCACCCCGTCCCGGCGCAGATCGGAGACGGGCACGTCCTCGGGACGCACCGAACCACGCCAGACCGCGTCGGCGAACCGAAGGATCGGTGACTCCATGCTCCAGAGCCTGGCCCTCCGCGCGCGCGAGGCCCAGTAGGGAGATCCCTAATGTCCGCCGCGAACCGCCGGGGTCTCGGCGGTCCAGCTCGCGAGCAGGTCCAGGGCGCGTTTCGAGGACGAGCCGGGTTCGGCAGTGTAGACGAAGAGCGTCGTCTCCGGGTCTCCGGGCAGGGAGAGGGTCTCGTACTCGACGGTCAGTTCGCCGACGAGAGGGTGCCGCAGGCGTTTGGAGCCGTGGGTGCGCTGGTGGACGCGGTGCTGCTCCCACCAGTGGGCGAACTCACGGCTGTGCTCGCGCAGGTCGGCGATGAGCGCGACGGTGGCCTGGTCGTCCGGGTCGCGGCCCGCGTCGAGCCGCAGGCTCTCGACCGCGGCGCGTGCCTGGACCTCCCAGTCCACGAACAGCGAGCGGGCGTCGTCGAGGAACATCCATCGCGCGTAGTTGCGCTGCCCGGGCGGCATCCGGTCGAAGTCCGTGAACAGCGCCTTCGCCATCGCGTTGGCGGCGAGCACGTCGGTGCGGCGGCCGAGGACGAGGGCGGGCTCGCCGTCGAGGGCGTCGAGGAGCTGGTAGAGCCCGGGGCGCACGCGCTGGACGCCACGGCTCCGGCGTCGTACGGGGGCCGCGGTCATCCCCACGAGGTCGTGCAGATACGCGCGTCCGGCGTCGTCGAGCCCGAGAGCACGGCCGATGGCCTCGACGACGGCCGTCGAGGGGACGATGCGCCGGCCCTGTTCGAGGCGCGCGTAGTAGTCGGTCGAGACCCCGGCCAGGAGAGCGACCTCCTCGCGGCGCAGGCCCGGGACGCGTCGCACGCGGCCGTCGGGAGGCAGTCCCGCGCGCGACGGGTCGACCTGGCCGCGGGCGCGTCTGAGGAAGTCGGCGAGTTCACGGTTGGTTCCGGCCACGAATCCAGTCTCCACGGTGCCGCGCCTTCCCGACTGGTCCTGTGCGTCCTAGGTTGCCCGGTGCGCGGTCGCGCAGGGCGCGATATGGACGTCCACGGCGGGTCGCGGCGAAGGAGGCTGGTGCTGTGCCGGTCTCGGGGGCCTCCCGGCCGGCGCCACTCGCGACATTCGAGAGGATCACCATGAGCTTCCCAGCGGACCGGCCCGCCACGTGGTTCGTGACCGGCACCTCCCGCGGCCTCGGCCTCGAACTGGTCAGGCGGATACTGGAGCGCGGAGACCAGGTCGCCGCGACGACGCGGTCGCCGGAGCGGCTGCTCGCCGCACTCGGCGACGGGATCGAGACGTCGCGCCTTCTCCCGCTCACCGTCGACCTGCGTGACGACGAGGCGGTCCGCCGGGCGGTCCGGGAGACCACCGGGCGCTTCGGCGGCCTGGACGTCGTCGTCAACAACGCGGGCTACGGCTTCCTGGCCGCGGTGGAGGAGACCGGGGACCGTGAGGTCCGCGACATGCTCGACGTCCAGGTCGTGGGCGTGTGGAACGTGCTGCGCGCCGCCCTGCCGATCCTCCGCGAGCAACGAGGCGGCCACATCGTCAACGTGTCCTCGATCCTGGGCCTGACCGCCGTCCCGGGCTGGGCCCTCTACTGCGCCGGGAAGTTCGCGCTGGAGGGGTTGAGCGAGGCGCTCGCCGCCGAGGTGGCGGAGTTCGGCGTCGAGGTCACCATCGTCGAGCCCGGCTACTTCCGCACCGATTTCCTCACCACGGACAGTCTCGTCCTGCCCGCGGAGACGACCGCGCACTACCCGGCCATCCGCGAGATGATCCTCGATCACCTGAAGCTCCAGGGCAGCCAGCTCGGCGACCCGGTCATGGGCGCCCGCGCGATCATCGGGCGGGTCCTGGCCGGGGAGGGCCCGCTGCGGCAGTTGCTCGGTTCGGACGCCCACTCCTACGCCGTGGCCAAGGTCGAGGCCCTGCGGGCGAACGTCGAGGCCACCGCTCTCAGCGCGCCCGCCACCGACTTCCCCGCGGCCTGACCATCGTCGGCCGCCCCAGTGACACGGGGCCGCTCACAGCTCGCCACGTGCGACGGCCAGGGCGAGCTCCACGCGGGACCGCAGCCCGGTCTTGGCGTAGACGCGGGTGAGGTACACCTCCACGGTCTTGCGGCTGTAGTGCAGCTCCTCGGCGATCTCGGGGTTGCTCAGGCCGCCCGCGACCAGTTCGATGACGCGGCGCTCGCCGGGGGTGAGGCGGCCCTCGGGTTCGGGGACCATCCCGGCCTCGCGCAGGCGGCGCTCGGACAGCGCCGCCCAGGGAGCCGCGCCGAGCCGGGTGAAGATGGTGTGCGCGCGGGGGAGCTGCGCCGTGTCGCCCAGCGCGCCGAGGATCAACCGGGCGCGGGCCTCCTCGAACGGCAGGCCGTCGGCGCGGGCCCGCTCCAGCGCCGCGCCCGCCCGGGCGGGCCTCCGGAACGCCCAGCCCACCGCCAGGTCGGCGGCGAGCAGGGTCCGGGGACTGCCGTTCGCCGACCGCTCGTCCAGCTGGGCGGCGGCCGCCCGGCAGGCCGCGTCGTCACCGGCCGCTCCCGTGATGAACACCTGTACGGCGAGGGCCCGGTGCACCACGTCCGGCACGTCGCAGGCGAGCGCCCGGCCGAGCTCGCGCCGCGCCGTGGCGAGGTCGCCCCGGGCGTGCGCGAGGCGCGCGCGGAACGTGCAGCGCAGGCCGTTCTGCATGGCGCAGCCGGGCGGCGGCTCGGCGAGGACCCGGTCGGCCTCCTCCAGCCGGCCCTGGTCGAGCAGGATGTCGAGCTCCATGTTGCGCAGCAGGGCGAGGTTCTCCAGCAGGCCCGCCTCGGCGAGCCCCCGGGCGGCGACGGCGATCTCCTGGAGCGCGCGGTCCCAGTCGCCGCCGAGCCGCCGGATGACCGCGACGGTCCGCACGTGCTGCCCGGCGATGTCGTGCCAGCCGAGCCCGCGGTGGATCTGCTCGGCCTGCTCCAGCACGTCGGCGGCGCGGGCGCGCTGCCCGGCCGCCGCGAGCACGTGCGCCGCCGACTCCAGGGCCGCGAGGCGGGCACCGGGCGGCAGCGCGGCGGCGAAGGCGAGCAACTCGTCGACCGCCCGCCGGCACTCGGCCCAGTCGCCCCGCACCAGCGCGTGGATCGCCAGGCAGCCCACCGCGATCGCGCGGTCCTGCGGCGGGCAGTCGGCGACGCCCTCCCAGGCGCGGCGGGCGATGTCGCGGCTCGGGCGGCCCAGTTCCGCGCTGACCAGCGCCTGCTGGGCGAGCAGCGCCGAGGCGTCGTCGGCCTTCGGGATCTGGCGGCGGGCCACGTCGAGCGCCACCTCGTACCACCCCATGGCGTGCGCCGCGCCGACGGCGGTGTACGCGGCCTGGGTGCGGCGCCGACCGGCGGGCAGCACGGCGAGGGCGCGCTGGGCCGAATTGAGCGCGAGCGCGGGCCGCGAGCCCTTCCAGTAGGCCAGGGCCTGCCTCGCCAGCAGCTCGCCCGGCTCGGGGGACAGCTCCGCGGCCTTGCCGTACCAGTGCGCGGCCGACAGCGGCGCGGTCCAGCGGGTCAGGTCGGCCGCCCGCAGCACCGCCGGAAGGGCCCGCGCGGGCGGGCCGGCCTCGGCCATGTGCGTGGCCCACTCCAGCACCCGCCGGGTGCCGGTCAGTCCGTCGCCTTCGAGCATGTCGGCGATGCGGTGGTGCACCTCCCGCCGCCCCGCGGGGCCGAGGTCGTCGTACAGCGCCTCGGCGACCAGCGGGTGGGCCAGGGCGTAACCGTCGCCGCTCCGGGCGACGACGCCGTCCCGGACCAGGGCGTCGAAGGCGCGTTCGGCCTGTTCCGGGCGCAGCCCGGCCAGCGCGGCGAGCGCCGCAGGGTCCGCGGTCTCCCGGGTCCGCGACAGCGCGGCCAGCACGCGGGCGAGGTCGCGGCCGCCCCGGTCGCGCTGGAACAGCCGGCTGAGGATCGCGCCGCGCCGGGCCCCCGGGTCCGCCGAGCGCACCGCGCCGCCCTGCACCAGCGTCAGCACCGCCTCCTGGGCGAACCACGGGTTGCCCCGGCTCGCCGCGTGGATCCGCCGCAGGACGGCGTCGCTCGGCGTACGGCCGAGCAGCGCGGTGACCAGTTCCGCCACCTCGGGCATGGTCAGCGGCTGGAGCCGTACGCACAGGTCCACGTCGAGAGCGGGCGGATGCCGCGCGGTGCAGAGGATGGCGATGGAGTCGTGCCGGTGCGGCAGGGCCCGCAGCACGCCCATCGTGTCGGCGTCGGCGAGGTGGATGTCGTCGATGGCGAGGAGGGTGGGGCCGGGCAGCGACTCCAGGACCCGGGCGGCCATCGCGCCGGGCGCCGCCGCGGGCTCGCCGAGCGCCGCCTGGTCGATCGACTCCAGCAGGTCGGACAGGACGTCGGCCACCTCGCCGCGCAGCGAGCCCAGGGCGTCGACCAGGGGGGCGTAGGCCCGTCCGCCGTCCAGTTCCCGCGCCTGGCCGCGCAGCACGCGGAAGCCCTCCAGCCGCGCCGCCACCTCGCCGAGCAGGCGGGTCTTCCCGATTCCGGGCTCGCCGACGATGAGGACGGTCCGGGGGGTGCTCGACAGGGCCGAGACCACCTGGCCGAGCGCGCCCGCGCGGCCCTCCCCGACGGCCGGTACGTCCACGGCTGGCCGTCACCCCCTTCACATCGGGTCCGCTGGCGTTCCTAGGACGCGGCATAAAGGTTGAACGTTCACACGAAATGTGACGCGCCCCGGCGGTGATCGCAAGGGGATATGGATACCAGAATTCGAACGCCGCGACGGTGACGGCGGGGTCTCCCCGGACACCGGCGCGGGGCCCGTCCGGTGGTCCGCAGCACCCCCGACCGCGCCGCACCACGCCGTACCTGGGAGGCCCGGCGCGCACGCGGGTCACGGGAGAGGGGACGGGCCTGGCGCGCCGGATGAAAAGTTCTTTTGCGAGCTCCGTGATCGCCTCCCCGTCGCCGGGCGACCGGGACGTGGCGCCGCCGATATCGCCGGTGAGTAACCGGACCACCACGATACGGTAGGGCGAAGGTGGCGTCCGCCCGCCGATCTCCTACGTTTACCCTCGTACTGTACGGCTGTACGGTACGGCCGTCATGACGTGCTACCCGGGGACGGACGGTCGACGATGAGCGGGCTTCTTGGGCGGCTCGGCGAATGGTGCGCTCGGCACGGCCTGCTCGTGCTCGCGCTGTGGGTGCTCGCGGCGGGGCTGCTGACCGCGGGCACGGTGGTGTGGGGCCGGCCGGTCAACAACAACGTGGCGATCCCCGGCACCGACGCGCAGCGGGCGCACGAGCTCATGCGCGAGGGCTTCGGCCCGGGGTTCGACCCGGGCGGGACCGTGCAGCTCGTCCTCTACACCCCGAAGGGCACGCTGAACGAGAAGGCCCGCAAGAAGGCCGTCGAGCGGTCGATGGACGCCCTGCGGCGGACCCCGCACGTCGCCCAGGTGGAGACGCCGTACCGGGTGGGCGGCATGTCGCCGAGCCTGCGCATCGGGATCATCACCGTGCGCCTGCGGGGGCAGGACACCACGAAGATCGCGCAGACCTCCGAGCAGCTCGCCGCCGCCGCCGCTCCGGCGGCCCGCGCGGGCATCGAGGTCGTCCCCTCCGACAGCTCCACCCCCGCCGACAAGCAGATCAAGACCGGCGTCAGCGAGGTCATCGGGGTCGTCGTCGCGCTGCTGGTGCTGCTGTTCGCCTTCGGCACGCTCGTCGCCGCGATCGTGCCGATCTTCACCGCGATCGTCAGCATCGGCGTCGGGCTCGGCATCATCGGGCTGCTCGGCCACATCGTGGACGTGCCCTCGACGGCGTCCATCCTGGCCACGATGATCGGCCTCGGCGTCGGCATCGACTACGCGCTGTTCCTGCTGTCCCGGCACCGGGCGCTGCTGGCGCGGGGAGTCGCGGTGCACGAGGCGGTCCGGCGCACGGCCGCCTCGTCGGGCGGCGCCGTGCTGTTCGCGGGCGGCACGGTCGTCATCGCCCTGAGCGCGCTGATGCTCGCCGGGTTCCCGCTGCTGGCCACGCTCGGCTGGATCACCGGCGTCTCGGTCGTGTGCGCCGTGCTCACCTCGATCACGCTGGTCCCGGCGCTGCTCGGCATCCTCGGTCAGCGGATCAACGCGCTGCGGCTGCCGTTCTTCGGGCGCGCCGCCCGCCGGGACGGCCCGGCGACGGGCTGGACCAGGCTCGGGCTGTGGGTGGCGCGCCGCCCCTGGCGGGTGCTCGCCGTCACCGTCGTCGTGCTCGCGGCGCTCGCCGCCCCGGCCGTCACGATGCGGCTGGGCCCCCTCGACGACGGGTACGGCGACAAGGGCACGTCGGCCCGGCGGGCGTACGAGCTGATCGAGGCCGGCTTCGGCCCGGGGGCCAACGCCGGGCTCATCGCGGTCGCCGAGACCGATGAGAGGATCGCGAAATCCACGCCGCCCGACCCGCTCGTCCAGGTGCTGCGGCAGCGGATCGAGCACATCGAGGGCGTCGCGTTCGTCGCCGAGCCGATGGTCAACGACGACGGCCGCTCGGTGATGTTCCAGGTCGTCCCCGACTACGCGCCGAGCGACCCGCGGGCCCTCGACGTGGTGAAGCGGGTGCGGGCCGTCCAGGTGCCGGGGGCACGCCTGCACGTCGGCGGCGAGGTGGCCGGCATGGCCGACGCGGGCGACCGGATGATGAGCAGGACCCCCCTGGTCGTCGGCGTCGTCGTGCTGCTGAGCGCCCTGCTCCTGCTGCTGGCCTTCCGCGCGCCCCTGGTCGCGGTCAAGGCCGCGGTGATGAACCTCGTCTCGCTGGGGGCCGCCTTCGGCGCGCTCGCCGTGGTGTTCTCCCAGGGCCTCGGCAGCCGCGTGGTCGGCATGGACCCGCCGGTCTCGGCCGACGGGTCCTATCTCGCCACGCTGTTCTTCTCCGTGCCCATCGACACGTACGTGCCGCTCATGCTGTTCGCCGTGCTGTTCGGGCTGTCGATGGACTACGAGGTCTTCCTGCTGACCTCCGTACGGCAGGCCTACACGCGCAGCGGGGACAACCGCGCCGCGGTGGCCGAGGGGCTCGGGTCGACCGGCCGGGTCATCACCTCCGCGGCACTGATCATGGTGGCGGTGTTCACCGCGTTCATCGCCTATCCCGATCCCCTCGTCAAGGTGTTCGGGGTCGGGCTCGCCGTGGCCATCGCGGTCGACGCCACCCTGATCCGGGGCTTCCTCGTGCCCGCCACGATGGTGCTGCTCGGCCGGCTCAACTGGTGGATCCCGCGCTGGCTCGACCGTCTGCTGCCGAACCTGTCGGTCGAGGGGCACGAGGAGGACGCTCCGCCCGCCGAGCGGACGGAGCCCCTCCTCGTGGACGCCGGCCGGCACGCCCGGCGTCCCTGACCCCCTCGCCGGTTCCCGGCGAGGGGGCGCGGGCGTCAGAAGTTCTTGCTGCGCACCGTCCACTGGGCCTTGGCCGCCAGGCCCGAGGAGCCGAGGATGTACGAGCGGGCCGTGGCGTTGCCGTTGAGGGTCATGTCCAGGAACTGGACCACGGCGGTCATGCCGTCGGTCATCTGCGCGCCGAAGATGAACCCGGTGTGCCCGGCCTGCGCCTGCTCGGCCAGCACGGCCGGCACCCTGACCAGGTCGTAGTTGGCCCGGGTGTTGTCGTAGGCGATGTCGGAGGGCCCGCCGTCCAGGAACATCACCGGCGTGTGCAGCTTGGACAGCTCCGAGCGCGAGTATCCGAACGAGCCGTCGGCGAACAACCCGCTGTCGAGCGACACGACGCTGTCGACCCGCTGGTCCTGCCCGGCGATCAGTGCCTCCAGCCCGCCGCAGGAGTGCCCGGCGGTGGCCACCCTGGAGAGGTCGAGCCGCTGGTAGAGCGGCGACCCGCTCCGGGCGTTCTCCCGCTCGGCCCAGCCGATCGCGTCGGTCAGCAGCGACGGGATCGGCGACCCGCTGTTCACCCCGTTCGGCGAGCCGTCGACCGACGCCGTGTCCACCACGACGAAGCCGCGGGCCGCGATGAACGTCAGCGCCTGGACGACCTCGCTCCCGTTCGTGTGCGCGCAGGCCCCGTTGCCGAAGACCAGCACGGGCATCGGGCGCCCGACGGCCGAGGGGTTCGACGGGCGGAACACGGTGTAGCGGTTCGTGCCGTACGCCCCCTCACGGGTCACCGGGAAGTTGTTGTTGATCATTGGGCGGTCCGGCGGCGTGGCACTCGGCGTCGGGCTTGGGCTGGGACTGGGGCTCGGGCTGGGGCTGGGGCTCGGCGTGGGTGACTGACTCGGTGACTGGCTGGGTGAGGCGGTGGGGGAGGCGACGCCGCCGGTGCAGGTCACGCCGTTCAGGGCGAAGCTCGTCGGCTTCGGGTTCGAGCCGCTGAAGCTTCCGTTGAACCCGAAGGCGACGCTGCCGCCGGTGGGGATGGCGCCGTTGTAGGAGGCGTTGGTGACCGTGACCTGGGAGCCCGACTGGGTGTGGGTGCCGTTCCACAGCTGGGTGATGGTCTGCCCGGCGGGAAACGACCAGGTCAGCCGCCAGCCGTTGACGGGGTCGCCCAGGTTCTGGATGCCGACGCTCGCGCCGAAGCCGCCCGGCCATTCGCTGGTCACCGTGTAGGTGACCTGGCATCCGGCCGTGGCCGCCGACGCGACGTGGACGCCGGCCACCCCGGCGCCGGCTGTCAGCAGCGCGGCGACGGCGGCGGCCGTCAGGCTCGACCGCCGGCGAATAGAGCTGTCATGTCGCACAGGCTTTTCCCATTCTCCGAGTTGTGGCGTTTCTCCGCTGCTGCGCGTACGCGCTGGTGGGGGCCACCGCTCCGGGAGGCGGCGCGGATGCCTTATGTGAGCGTTAACATCTCGGACCGCCAACATCCCGCGAAGGATGGCCTGGTGCGCTGAGCGCGAGCCAACCCGGCGGACCCGGACGCGTCAACGCGGCGGAGTCTCCGCCGTGCTCACGCCGCGTCTGCCACACCGCTCTGGCCTGGCGCTTCGCGGCAGCCGGCGGCACGGCCGACCGGAACGGCGAGGGGCACCCGGTGAATATTTCACCGGTCCGGGCGAAAACCCGCCGACTGTGCGGAGTCCTCCGGCGCCGCGCTCCCGGGCGGCTCGGGACTCAGCGTCACGCCCTGCGTGACACCCTGCGGCGCGTCCTGTGACGCACTCTGCGGCGCACTCTGCGGCGCGCTTTGAGGCGCACTCTGTGGTGTGTCGGGAGTGCGCGGCTTGTCGGGACTCTGGGGCGCTTCGGGAGTCTGCTGCGGCTCCGGTGTCCTGGGCGAATCCGGTGTCCTGGGGGGATCCGGAGTCTTCGGTGGCGCGGGAGTCGGCGCTTTCGGAGTCCTGGGCACGCCGGGGGTTCCGGCCGGCTCGGGGCTCTCACGCGGGCCGGGGCTGTTGCCTGGGCCTGGCGGAGACGCGTCCGGCTTGGGGCACCGGGGGCCGGTGACGGTCCTGGTCTGCACGCGTGTGCGGTCGCCCTCCCGCGTCGCCGGGACCGTGGACACCTCGACCCTGCGGTGCACGGTCGTCCCGCAGGCGGGGGAGGGGAAGGGCTGCTGGAAACCCATCCGGTAGGAGGTCGCGCCCCGCAGCGCGATCGTCTGCGGCGGAGCGGCGACGAGCGCGGCGGGCGACGGCCCGGAGGCGAACCGCGCGGTGAGCAGCACCCGCCCGGTCGTGCTCGCCCGCACCTCGACCGTAACCGCCTGTCCGTCGAACGACGTGATGCCGAGGCCGGTCACCCGCGGCGGGGCGGGGCTGGACGACGGCCCATGGCTCGGAGACCTCGTGGCGCCCATGTGGGAGGGGACAGGTTCCCCGCCCGGCCCGCCGCCCGTGCCGCCGTCCGTGCCGCCTCCGGACGCGCCGCCGGCGTCCTCGGTGGTGGAGCCCCCGGTGGTGGGATCCCGTGTGGTGGAGTCGGCGGTGGTGGAGTCCGCGGGGACCGGTCCGGCCGTGTCCGGAGGCGGCGCGGCGGGACGGCTGTGCGGCGGCGGCGTGAGCAGGGTGCCCTGCGCGACCGGCATCTGCCGGTTGGCGGCGACCACCCCCGCGGTCACCAGGGCCGCCAGCACGACCGCGCCGAGGGCGAAGCGCGGGGCGAAGCGCGTGAGCCGTTCGGCGAGCACGGTCCGGGCGAGCGACGTGGACACCTCGACCGGCACCGCCGGAGCGGCCAGGGGAAAGGTCAGTGCGAGCAGGGTGGCCAGTTCCGCCAGGTGGCGGCGGCCACGCTGCTCCCAGTCGGGGCCGTAGGCCGAGGTCGCCGCGGTCTCCAGGTCGGCGACGAAGGCCCGGGCGGTCGGCGGCCGGTCGGCCGGGTTCTTGGCCATGCCCCGCGCGACCAGGGTCCGCACCGGGGCCGGCACGTCCCCGGCCGGGACGGGCGCGCTGCGGTGCAGCATGCGCAGCACCGCCATGTCCTGCGCGCGGTACGGCCGGCGCCCGGTCAGGCACTCGTAGAACACGCAGGTGGCCGCGTAGACGTCGGTGGCCGGGCCGGCGGGCCCGCCGTACCACTGCTCGGGCGCCATGTACGGCGGGGTGCCGGCCGGGGCCTCCGGCGTCCCGCTCGGCGTCGCGATGCCGAAGTCCGACAGCTTGCTCGCGCCGTCGGCCTGGACCAGCACGTTCTCCGGCTTGTAGTCCCGGTGGACGATGCCCGCGGCGTGCGCGGCCGACAGGCCGGCCAGCGAGCCCTTCAGCACGACCAGCGCGGCCTCGGGACTGGTCGAGCCGTGCTCGGCGAGGATCTTGCGCAGGGAGACGCCGTCGACGAGTTCCATGACGATCGCCGCGCCGTCACGCGCCTCGACGTACTCGTACAGGCGCACGACGTTGGGGTCGTTCAGCTCCACCATGACCCGGGCCTCGTGCCGGAACCCGGCCAGGAAGCGCGGATCGCGGCGCAGTTCCTCGCGCAGATACTTGATCGCGACGTAGGCGCCGGTGGTCGTGTAGGTCGCCAGCACGACCCGCCCGGCGCCGCCCGCGCCGAGCTCCCGCACCTCCCGGTAGCCCGGTACCGACCAGGCCCTCATGACGCCCCCTTGAATCCGCCCTGACTCAAGGTCTCACCCGAAAGGGCGGTTGTCACCGGAGCAAAAACGTCACCTCGCGGATGTAATCCGGGAGATCGGGCGCGCTGTCGTCCGTACGGGGCGCTTTCCCGGGCGGAGCACATTTCGGCCGGGCCGTAAAGTGACCTTCATGGCGCGCAATCTCATCCTGTCCGGCGGGGTGGCCCACGACCTCCCGGCGACGTCCGCCGCCCTCGCGGACGTGCTCGCCCACCTCGCCCGGGGCGGCGGGCTGCTCCAGCGGTCGGCGCGCTGGGCCCTGGGGCGGTGAACCTCCGGGGCCCAAGGACGTCAGGCGCCGGGGAGGTTCCGCAGCGCCTCGCGGCGGCTCAGCCCGCTGAGGCCCCGGTGCTTCACGTAGCGGAGCACCTCCTCCGGGTTGGTCCTCGCGTACTCGCGCAGCGCCCAGCCGATGGCCTTGCGGGCGAAGAAGTCGGTGTCCGACAGGCTCGGCTCGATGCACGCGTAGAGCAGGTGGACGTCGGTGCCGTCCTTGAAGGAGTTCTGGCACAGGATGGCGGCGCGCCGTTTCCACAGGTCGGCGTCGTGCGCCCACTCCAGCACCAGACGGCGCATGCTCTCGGGATAGAGCCGCAACAGCGTGCCGATCCGGTGGATGGCGATGTCGTCCACGAAGTCCCACCAGGCCCCGGTGACGATCATCTCCTCGTACATCGGGATCGTGTAGAGCGTCTGCCAGGACCGGTAGAACCGGTGCGCGGACAGCTCGATCGCGGCGTAGCGCTCCTCGCGGTACTCCGCGTCGCGCCACAGCGCCAGCACCGCCCGGCGCCACTCGGGCGCGCTGTCGAGCCGGTGCTCGGTGAAGAGCCTGCGCAGCAGGGCCCGCCGCGGCACGGCCGTGACCCCGAGGAACGGCATCTCCGACTTCATGTACGCCCGCATGGACTGGGCGCGCGCCGGGTCGGCGGCCTCCGTCAGCGCGAGGCGTACCGCCTTGTGCAGTGTCATGACGGCCGGCTCGCCCGCTCCCCGGTCGCGAGACCGTCGAACAGGAGCTTGACGAAGTGGTCGGCCAGGCTGTCGGTGTCGAGCCTGCCGCCGGGGCGGAACCAGCGCACGGTCACCCAGATGGTGTCGCGGATCATCCGGTAGGTGAGCTTGGGGTCGACGTCGGCGCGGAACTGGCCGGCGGCCTGGCCGGCCCTGATCTGCTCCACCCACATGCGCTCCACCTCGTCCTCGGCCCGCAGCAGGTAGTCGAACCGGTCGCCGGGGAGCGAGCGCAGGTAGTTCCAGTCGTTCTGCATGACGGTGATGGCCGCCCGGTGCGGCTCCAGGGTGCCGAAGCCGATGCGGACCATCTCCGCCAGGACCGAGTGGGGATCGTCGCGGCGTTCCAGCACGGCCCGGTAGCGGGTGATCAGATCGTCCAGGAAGGTGCGCAGCACCTCGTCGACGATCGTCTCCTTCGAGTCGAAGTGGTGGTAGAGGCTGCCGGAGAGGATGCCCGCCTCCAGCGCGATCTCCCGTACCGTGGTGGCCTGGAAGCCCTTGCGCGCGAACAACTCGGCGGCGAGCCTGACGAGGTGCTCGCGTCGTTCCGACGCCGGCCCGGCCACCCCGCGCCTCGCCCTGCCCGGCACACTGACCGGCACGGCCGTGCCGCCGGACTCCTTACGCTGGTTCACGGCTCCCATTATGGCCGTCGAGCAAGGGCTTGTTCGCAACTCTCGCCTCGCGTGACCTCCCGGCATGACCGCCGCCCGTACGGCAGGATCGGACGCATGGCGAAATTGCAGTATCCGTTCACCTTGGGGGTGGCGTCGGGCGAGCCCTTATCCGACGGACTGATCCTCTGGACCCGGCTGGCTCCCGAGCCGCTGAATCCGACGCGCCCCGGCGGCATGCCGGACAAGGCGACGAGCGTGCGGTGGGAGATCGCCGAGGACGAGGCGTTCCGGAAGGTCGTGCAGTCCGGCACC
Source organism: Microbispora cellulosiformans (assembly GCF_008728085.1). Classification (NCBI taxonomy): domain Bacteria; kingdom Bacillati; phylum Actinomycetota; class Actinomycetes; order Streptosporangiales; family Streptosporangiaceae; genus Microbispora; species Microbispora cellulosiformans. The sequence goes on from NZ_VYTZ01000010.1 coordinate 18,793, forward strand.
ACGTCCGCGCAGCCCGACTGGGCGCACAGCGTGCACGTGCGGGTGGCCGGGCTGAAGCCCGGGGCCGACTACTTCTACCGGTTCTCCGCCGAGGGCCACGTGAGCCGGGTGGGCCGCACCAGGACCGCCCCCGCCGCCGGCTCGACCGCTCCCGTCCGCTTCTGCTTCGTCTCCTGCCAGCGCTACGAGCACGGTCACTTCACCGCGCTGCGCCATCTCGCCGCCGAACGGCCCGACCTGGTCCTCCACCTCGGCGACTACATCTACGAGTACGGCAAGCCGAAGAACCCCGGGCCCGGCCGCTGGGTGCGCCCGCTGGAGTCGACCGCCGAGTGCACCACGCTCGCGGGGTACCGCAACCGCTACGCCCGCTACAAGATGGACCCCGACCTGCAGGCCGCGCACGCCGCCGCGCCGTGGCTCGCGATCCCCGACGACCACGAGGTGCGGGACAACTGGGCGGGCGCGCTGCCGGGCGACGGAAGCGCCTCCGCCGCCTTCCTCAAGCGCCGGGCCGCCGCCTTCAAGGCGTACTACGAGCACCAGCCGCTGCGCGTGCGCCCGTCCGACGCGAGCCTGCAGAACCACCGCCGGCGGCCGTACGGGCGGGTGGCCGACTTCCTGCTCGCCGACGCCCGGCAGTACCGCCAGGGCCGCGACATGCTCGGCCCCGAGCAGGAGAAGTGGCTGGTCGACCGGCTGCGCGGCTCGACGGCCCGGTGGAAGGTGCTGGCGCAGGCGGTGTTCTTCTCCCAGCGCAGGTTCCCGCTCGAACCCGTCAGCGCCGACGCGTGGGACGGCTTTCCCGACTCACGCGCCCGCGTGCTCGCCGCCGCCCCGGACGGGCTGGTCGTGCTGAGCGGCGACGTGCACAGCGCGTACGCCTGCGACGTGCGCGCGGACTGGGCGGACCCGGCCTCCCGCGCGCTCGGCGCCGAGTTCGTCGGCCCCTCGGTGACGAGCATGCCGGGCATCACCGACGCGAGCAAGATCCTCGACATCAACCCCCACATCGCCTTCTTCGACAGCCGGCACGGATACGTGTCCTGCACGGCCGGCATGACCGAGTTCCGGGCCGACTACCGGGCGGTCGCCTTCGTGGACAAGCCCGGTGCCCCGCTGACCACGATCGCGGGCTTCGAGGTGAGGGAGAACCGGCTGCACCGCACCGATCTCTGATCCGCACTAGCAAATAGGAAAGTTTCCTATTAAATTGCGGGGCATGCCTGAGCGATGCCCTGCGGGCGCAGCATGAAGCGAAGCCCCGACCTGCTCCGTCTCGCCGACACGGTCCTGCTGCCCGGCTTCGCCGGGACCGCCGCCCCCGACTGGGTGCGGCGGCGGCTCGCGGGCGGCCTCGCCGGCGTGGTGCTGTTCTCGCGGAACGTGGACACCCCGGCCCAGCTCGCCGCGCTGACCTCGTCGCTGCGCGCGGAGAACCCCGACATCGTGATCGGCATCGACGAGGAGGCGGGGGAGGTGACGCGGCTGGAGGCCCGCACGGGCAGCTCACGGCCCGGCAACTACGCGCTCGGCGTAGTCGACGACGAGGAGCTGACCGAGCAGGTGGCCCGCGACATCGGGCGCGACCTGCGGCGGGCCGGGATCACCATCGACTTCGCCCCGGCCGCTGACGTCAACTCCAACCCGGACAACCCGGTCATCGGCCTGCGGGCGTTCGGCGCCGATCCGCGGCTCGTCGCGCGGCACACGGCCGCCTGGATCCGCGGACTGCAGTCCACCGGCGTCGCCGCCTGCGCCAAGCACTTCCCCGGGCACGGCGACACGTCCGTCGACTCCCACCACGGGATCCCGCGGGTGACCGCCTCGCGGGAGGAACTGGCCGAGGTGGAGCTGTTGCCGTTCCGGGTGGCCATCCGCGAGGGAGTGCGGGCCGTCATGACCGGTCATCTGCTCGTGACGGCGTACGACGAGGAACGGCCGGCCACCCTGAGCCCCCGCGTCCTCACCGGCCTGCTCAGGCGGGAGCTGGGCTTCGAGGGCCTGATCGTCACCGACGGCATCGAGATGGCCGCCGTCTCCGGCCGGTACGGCCTCGGCGGCGCGAGCGCGATGGCCGTGGCGGCGGGGGCCGACGCGGTCTGCGTGGGCGGCGAGAACGCCGACGAGGCGACCCACGCGCGCATCCGCGCCGCGATCGCCGACGCCGTGACGGAGGGATCGCTGACGGAGGAGCGGCTCGCCGACGCGGCGGCGCGCGTGCGCGCCCTCGCCGCCTGGCGGGTCGCGGCGGAGCCGGGGGACGCCGTGCCCGGCGAGATCGGGCTGGCCGCCGCCCGCCGGGCGCTGCGGGTCACCCTGCGCGGGCCGGCCGGGACGCTGCCGCTGGCCGCGGCGCCCCATGTGGTCGAGCTCGCGCCGGAGACCAACCTCGCGATCGACAAGGGCATGCCGTGGGGCGCCGGGGAGCCGCTGGCCAAGCTGCTGCCGGGCACCACGGTCGCCCGCCTGCGCGAGGAGGACGTGCGGGGGGCGCACGAGCCGGGCGACGGCGTCGCCGCCGTGGTCCTGCGCCAGGCCGCCGACCGGCCCCTCGTCGTCGTGGTGCGGGACGCCCACCGGCATCCCTGGCAGACGGACCTGCTGGAGCGCCTGCTGGCCGCCCGGCCCGACGGCGTCGTGGTCGAGATGGGGCTGCCGGGCCGTACGGACCTGGGGGCGGTCCACATCGCCACGCACGGCGCCGCCAGGGTCTGCGGCCAGGCGGCGGCAGAGGTCCTCGCCGGCCTCGGCTGAGGGCACCGGGCCTGTGACGGGGGCGCCGGGCTTGTGAGGGCGGGGGAGGCGGGCGGCGGCTGGGCGGTGTGGCGTGCGCCGTAGCATGGGGCGCCGACGCATCGCGGATGGGAGTTCGATGAAGGTCGCCTACGTCACCACGGATCACCCGATCATCCGCTTCGACGACGAACGGGAGATCGTCCTCGCCGCCTGGCTCGGGGCCGGCATCGAGGGGTCGCCCGTGAACTGGCACGATCCCGCCGTCGACTGGGCGGACTTCGACGCGGCGGTCGTCCGCTCCGCCTGGGACTACGTCGAGCGGCGGGACGAGTTCGTCGCCTGGGCCCACCGGGTGGAGCGGGTCACGCGGCTGTTCAACCCGGCGCCGGTGCTCGAATGGAACACCGACAAGACCTACCTGCGCACGCTGGGCGTGCCGATCGTGCCCACCTTCTGGCCCGAGCCGGGCGCGGAGCTGCCCGAGTGGGAGGAGTACGTCGTCAAGCCGGCCGTCTCGGGAGGCGCCCGCGACACGATCCGCACCGCGGACCGGGAGACCGCCGCCGCGCACGCGGCCGCGCTGCTCGCCGAGGGCCGCACGGCCATGGTCCAGCCGTACGTCCCGTCGGTCGAGCAGGAGGGCGAGCTGTCGCTGCTCTACTTCGGCGGCCGGTTCAGCCACGCCGTACGGCGAAATCCCATGCTGAGCGGCGAACCCGTCGCGGCGAACCGCGCCACCCTGCGCGACCCGGACGACGACCAGTTCGCGCTGGCCGAGCGGGTCCTGGCCGCCGTGCCGCAGGACCTCCTCTACGCCCGGGTGGACCTGGTACGGATGCCCGACGGCGAGCCGGTGCTGATAGAGGTCGAGCTCACCGAGCCGTACCTGTTCCTGCGGGACGAACTGGCCGCGCCGGACCTGTTCGCCGAGGTCCTCGCCGAGACGCTCAAGGTGGGCTGACGCCCGCGGCCGGCGCTCAGCCGTGCGTCGAGATGCCGCCGTCCACCGGGATGACGGCCCCGGTGAGGTAGGAGCCGGCCCGTGAGGCGAGGAAGATGGCCGCGCCCGCCATGTCGTCGGGCCGGCCGATCCGCCCCAGCGGCACGCCGCTCTCGATCGCGCCGCGCATCTCGGGGTCGTCGAGCGCGAAGGCCATCATCTTCGACTCGAACGGCCCGGGGGCGATCGCGTTGACGGTGATCGACTCATTGGCCAGCCGGTGCGCCAGATGCCGGGTCAGCATGTGGACCCCCGCCTTGGCGGCCGAGTAGGCGTAGTTCTCCATGAACGGCACCCGCAGCCCGTCGACCGACCCGATGTTGATCACGCGGGCGGGGTCGGCGGGCGAGGCGGCGGCGCGCAGCAGCGGCAGGAACCGGCGGGTGAGGAAGAAGACGCCCTTGACGTTGATGTCCCAGAGCTTGTCGAAGGCGTGCTCGGGATACTCCTCCAGGGGCGCGCCCCAGCTCGCCCCGGCGTTGTTGACGAGCACGTCGAGCCGGCTCTCCCGCTCGGCCACCGCCTGCGCCAGCGTCTCGACGCCCTCGGGGGTCGACAGGTCGGCCCGGACCGCCCGGCAGCCCAGCTCCGCGGCCGTGGCCTCCAGCTCGTCCTGCTTGCGGGAGGAGATGTAGACGGTCGCGCCCGCGTCGAGGAACCCACGCGCGATCATCTTGCCGATTCCCCGGGAGCCGCCCGTCACGACGACCGTCTTGCCTTCCACCGAGAACAGAGTCATGGGGGAAGCGTACCGACCGGTCGGTTCCTGGCTCGCGCCGCGCGGTGCCGGGGGCGACGCGCCGGCTGACGGCGCCGGCTAACGGTGGCGCGTCCTGGCGGGCGTGGGGGACCCGCCAGGACGCGCTCCGCCCCGGCGCGAGGCCTCGACCCCGGCGAGGGTTGGGGTCGAGACCTCGTTCAATCGCACGGAGTCTCTGGGGAGAGGCCGTCGTCCGGCCGCTCCGGTGTGCGGTGGTGCCGCATGATCAGGCGTGTCGCGCCGTCCGGGTCGTCGGAGGGATGGGTGATCAAGAACTCATCCTCATGCCACACAAACGACCCGTTCCTGCACCAGACCGTCAAGTCGGTGGATACCGACAGCACGGACATGCCGTTCCCGTTGCTCTGGTAGGTGTGGGTGAACCCCTGCCGGTGCAAGGCGTAGCGCAGCATGCGCGTCGCCTCGCAGGGATCCCGCCAGGGCAAGTACGGCGTGCCCGCACGGACCGCTAGCACCTGCCCCACCTCCATTGGATGGATTTGTACCAACGTTTGGATAATGCGCGGCCCGGAGGGCTCCGGTCAAGGGGTTGTTTCCCGCTAGACCGAGATCCTCTAGATTTGTTGGAACAAAAGGGTGGATTGAGGAAAGATGGCACGATCGTCGCTCTATCAGCAGGTGGCCGCCGAGGTGCGCAGGGCCATCTACGCGGGCGAACTCGCGCCGGGGGACCAGATCCCGACCGAGACCGACCTCATGGAGGCGCACGGGGTCAGCCGCAACACCGTACGGCTGGCGCTCGGCGAACTGGAGAACGAGGGTCTCATCCTGCGGATGCGCCGGCGTGGAACGTTCGTACGCGAGCGCCGTCCCCTCCTCATGCGGCCCCAGGACGAGTTCCTCGCGCACGACCAGGAAGAGCCGCGGTTCGACGCGTTCGTCCACGCCGTCCGGTCCGAGGGCCGTACGGCCGACCAGCGGATCGAGGTGTCGATCGTCGAGCCGCCCGAGGACGTGGCGACGCGCCTCGCCCTCGCCGACGGTGCCCTGGCCGTGGTGCGCCGCCGCCTGCGGTTCGTCGACGCCCAGCCGTTCAACACGCTGGACTCGTACTTCCCGCTGGAGATCGTGGGGGGCTCCGAGATCGCCCGGCCGGGGGACATCACCCGCGGGGCCAACAGGGTGCTGGAGGAGCTCGGGCACCTGCAGACCCGCGTGGTCGACGACCTCTCGGCCCGCATGCCCACCTCCGACGAGTCGGCGCGGCTCCAGCTGGAGCCGGGCACCCCGGTGGTCGTCCACACCCGGGTCGGCTACGACGCCGACGACACTCCGGTCCGCGTGGCCGTGTCCGTTCTGCCCGCCGACAAGCATCTGATCCGATACGAGCTGGAACGTCATTGACGAGGCCCGGGCGTCCGCTCCCCTGAGCGGGCGCCGCAGGCCGAGCCCTCCTCCGGGGGGCCCATCCCTCCTGTGCGCCGGCCCGCCCGGCCGCTGCGCCGATCACTGTGCCCGTCTGTGGGCCGATTCCCGCACGGATCACCGTGCCGTTCCCCATGCCGTTCCCCATGGCGGTCCCCGGGGCCGATCCCGCCGTGGGCCTCGCCGTACCCGCGCGCCGTAGCGAGGTCCGCCGTCCACCGCGACGGACGCTGTACGGCATCTCGCCGTCACTCTGAGTGATCGGATCACCCCCCTCGGCACGAAAGGAATCAGGCATGCCTGCGAACACCCTGGATCTTGTTACGGAACTCACGCTGCGTCGCGCCACCCCCGCCGACCTTCCGGGGGTCCTCGCCCTGCTGGCCCGCACCGCCGGCTGGCTGAACGGCCTCGGCGTACGGCAGTGGCCGGCCGGGGGCTTCCCCGCCGAGCGCATCGACCCGCTGATCGGCGAGGGGGTCATGTACCTGCTCGACGCCGGTGAGGCCGCGGAGACCCTCGACGGTGCCGCCCGCGTGCCCGCCGCCACGATCGCGGTGGACGGCCACGCCGACGCGGAGTTCTGGACGCCGCGGGACCGGCCGGGAGACGCGCTGTACGTCCACAAACTGGCCGTGCACAGGTCCTTCTCCGGCCAGGGCCTGGGGGAGGCGCTGCTCGACTGGGCGGGCCTGCGGGCCGCCGTCCACGGCCGGCCGTACCTGCGGCTCGACTGCTCGAAGGACAACGCCCGCCTGCAGGCGTACTACCGGGGAGTGGGTTTCCGGCACGTCCGCACCGTCGACCTGCCGCACCGCGCCTCGGGGGCGCTGTTCGAGCGGGACGCCTGCGCCGTGCTCCCCGCGTGGGACCGTTCCGGGCACGGCGAACCGGCGATGCCGGGGCGCCGGCGGCGGCAGGAGCGCCACACGCCGGCGGTGCCGGCCCCGCGTGGAGGTCACGGGGCGCAGCAGTTGCGCGTTCTTGACATCACGGCACACAACGAGTTGATCGAGTGCTGAACAGGGCGGATGCCGTGAGGCGCCGCAAAGGGACCCGATACTGTTCACATCATGACGGGATCCCTCCTTGAAGTGATCGCGCTCGATCTGCGTGACGCCGTGGCCGCGGAGGAGGGTGGGGCGGACCGCCTGGAGGTCGTGTCCGACATGGGCTCGGGCGGGCTCACCCCCTCGGCGGACCTCGTCGCGGCCATCGCCCGCGAGTGCGGGCTGCCGCAGATGATCATGCTCCGCCGCGACGCCGGGTTCACCGTGCGCCCGGAGGAGCTCGACCGGCTGCGCCGCGACGTGAAGGAACTGACCGAGGCGGGCGCGGCGGGGTTCGTCTTCGGATTCCTCGACGAGGACGGCTCGGTGGACGTGAAGGCGACCGAGGCGCTGATCCAGGCCGTCTCGCCGCTGCCCTGGACCTTCCACCGCGCCGTGGACCACGCCGCCGACGTGCGGGCCGCGTGGCGTGCCGTACGGCTGCTGCCGAACCTGGCGACCGTCCTCACGTCGGGGTCGCCCGAGGGCGTCGGCAGCGGCCTGGACGTCCTGCGGACCCGGGCGGAGGCGGGAGACGCCTCGCTCGTGCTCGCCGGCGGCGGCCTGCGCGAGGCGCACGTCCCGGCGCTGCTCGACTACGGCATCCGCGCCTTCCACGTGGGCGGCGCAGTGCGGGGCTCCTGGCAGGAGCCCGTCGACCCGAACCGGGTCAGGCACTGGCGCCGCCTGGTGGACCGGCTCTGAGGCCCGGCGCCGTCAGGCCCGGCGTTGTCGGGCCCGGCGGCGTCAGGTACGGCGGCGCGCGACCAGGACGGCGTCCCGGATGGTGATCTCGTGCCCCTCCGGGTCCGTCGCCGTCCGCGGCCGGGCCTCGGCGGTCGTCACCTCCCAGCGGGCCGGGTCGAGCGAGGCCGCGATCTCCTCGGCGGTGAACATCGCCTGTGGGAGGTGCTGCCGGTGGGCCACGGTCAGCAGGTCGAGCGGGTGGTGCCCGACGATCAGCAGGACGCCGCCCGGCGCCACCGCCGCGGCCAGCCGGGCGTACAGCGCCTGCCGCGTCTCGACCGGCAGGTGCATGTAGTGCGCCGACACCAGGTCGTACGCGCCCTCGGGGAGCGGGTGGTCACGCAGGTCGGCGTGGAGCCACTCGATGCGGGCCGCGACCTCGGGGCCGGCGTCGGCGGCGTGGGCGGCGGCCCGCTTCAGCGCGGTGGCCGAGATGTCCGTGCCGGTCACCCGCCAGCCGCGCCCGGCGAGCCACACGGCGTCGGCGCCCTCGCCGCTGCCGACGTCGAGGGCCCGGCCCGGCGGCAGATCGGCGGCCTCGGCGACGAGTTGCACGTTCGGGCGCCCGCTCCAGACGGCCGGCCGTGACTGGTAGCGCTCCTCCCAGGCGGCCTCCTCGAACATCGTGCCCATGGTGTGCCGGTAGGCGTCGACCGCCTCCGCGGTCTCCTCGGCGACGAGGTCCATGTTGATCGCCGCGCCGGTGGTCAGGCCCGACGCGGCGGACGTGATCACCTGCGCCATCGGGTCGGCCGTGTTCCCCGCCACGTAGACGCCGGGCACGGCGGTGGCCCCCGTCGGCTCCGCGGGGATCCGGCTGCCGACCACGTCACCGTTCTTCTCCACCTCGACCGGCGTGAGGCCGAGCGACCGGGCCACGTCGGCGCGGGCGGTGAACCGCGGCGCGACGACGACCGCGTCGAGCGCGACCACGTCGCCCGAGGCCAGGCGTACCCCGGTGAGCGTGTCGCCGGTCACCTCCACCTCCGCGACCTGGCCGTCCGCGACGGCGATCCGGCGCGCGGCGAGCCGCTCGGCGTGCTCCGCCGGCAGCGGCACGGCGTGATGGTTGAGGAACACCACGTTCTCGGTCCACTGCCGCCACAGGCAGGCCTGCTCGACGGCGTGCGGGCCGGTGGCCAGCACGCCGATCCGCCGGTCGCGGACCTCCCAGCCGTGGCAGTACGGGCAGTGCAGCACGTCGCGGCCCCAGCGTCCGGCCAGGCCGGGCACGTCCGGAAGCTCGTCCGCGAGCCCGGTCGCGAGCAGCAGCCGTCGTGCCCGGAGCGCGCGCCCGTCGTCGAGCGTCACGAGGAAGCGCCCGTCGTCCTCCCGTGCCGCGTTCGCCACGCGCCCGTCGGTGATCTCGGCGCCGTACGCCGTGACCTCCGCGCGCCCGGCCGCCAGCAGTTCGGCGGGCGGTGTGCCCTCCCTGCCGAGGTAGTTGTGCACATGCGAGGCAGGCGCGTTGCGCGGCCGCCCGTCGTCGACCACCAGCACCGACCGCCTCGCCCGCGCCAGCGCCAGGGCGCCGCTGAGCCCGGCCGCGCCGCCGCCGACCACGATCACGTCATATGTCCTGTCCACCCGAGTCTCCTCTCATCGCTCGGGTCACGATGCGCCATGATCGGCTGGATCGCCAAACAACGTTGCCGATATGGCAAAGACGGGTGCGTGGTCAGCCGAGGGCCTGGTCGGCCCGGGCCAGCGCGGCGACCAGCGTCCGTATCGTCGCGGGCTCGTCCAGCACCCCGCCCGCCGCGGCCCGCCGCTCCTCCCACGCGCGCACCCGGTCGGCGTACTTCTCGTAGCAGGCGAGATGGAAGGCGTAGACGGTCGTGAAACGGCTGACGAGGTGCGAGGGGTGCATGTCCCAGCCCTGGTGGAAGCCGTGGGACAGCGAGTGCGCCACCAGAGCCGAGTGCCTGCGGAGCAGGGCGTGCACGTCGGCGGCCGAGTCGGAGGCGGGCGCCGCGGCGAGGGAGCCGTCCGACAGTTCGACGCCCGTGCCGGCGAGCGCGGTCCGCATGACGTGCCTCGCGTGGTCGCACGCGGGATGGTCGAGCCGCTGCTCGTCCGGGGGCAGCCCGACCGCCGCGGTGTAGTCGAACACCCCGAAGTGCGCGGCCGCGAGCCGCCCGCCGAGCGACGGCACCAGATCGGCCGACCGCTGCAGGATCAGCACGGTCTGCGGGGCCTCCACCTGCATCTCGAAGCGCAGCGTCCCCGAGGGCAGCGCCAGCGCCCGCTCCAGCGTCTCCAGGCAGCGGGCGAACTGACCGAGGTAGTCCTCCATGAGGACCTTGGGGAAGGTCACCGTGAACCCGTCCGGAAGCCGCCCGGCCCGCCGTACGACCTCGGTGAGGAAGCCGTCGAGCGTACGGATCGAGCGGTGCGGGTCACCGTCGGCGAACGACTTCACCCGCAGCCCCCAACGGCGGGGGAGGGTGCCCGCCCGGTGCATCTCGGCGACGGCCGCCGCCGCGGACTCGGCGTGCCGGTCCTCCTCCTCCGGCGCGCGCACGCCGTACCCGTCCTCGAAGTCGATCCGCAGGTCCTCGATGGGCTCGTTGTGGAGCTTGCGGCGGACCCGTTCGTGCACGGGCTGGGCCAGCCCGGGGTCCAGCCCGAACAGCGCGGCCAGCTCGCCGGGGGTGAACAGCAGCCGGTTCAGCAGGTCGGTGGCGGCGTGCCGCCATTCGTGGACGACCCCCGCCGTGACCCGGTCCGCCGGCACGTACACGGTGTGCACCGGCTGCCACGCCGGCTCCTGGCCCGCGGGGTAACGGGCGAGCTGGTCACGGTAGACGTGGTCGAAGCCGTCGAGCAGCCCGTCCAGGCCGGTCAGCGTCGTCTCCATGGGGACGATCCTCGCAGAGTCCCGGCACGGCCACTTCATCACGCAACGTCGCCACGCTGCGACGGAGAGTTGGGTATCCTCTTACTCGAACACGCGAGCGAAAAAAGAAACGGCCCCCTGCTGGGGGCCGTAGAGCCCGGGGACGTAACCCCGGGCGCGGTGACACCATGTTAGGGCGTGATGGCGATGTGCGACAACCCCGTTCCTCGATCCGTGCGTGTCGGGTTCTACGTGGATGGGTTCAACCTCTACTACGGGCTGCGTTCCCTGCGGGGCCGGCGCTATCTATGGCTCGATCTGCACGCGCTGGCGAGTCGCCTGTTGAAGCCGGGGCAGACCCTGACCACCATTCGCTACTTCAGCGCCCACGTGCGCAACGAACCGGGCGCGCTGCTGAGACAGAAGACCTACCTCGCGGTTCTCGAGACCCTGGAGGTCGACGTGGTGCTGGGGCGGTTCCAGGAACAGCGGGCCTCCTGCCGGATCTGCGGAGCCTCCTGGCGGACGTACGAGGAGAAGCAGTCCGACGCCGCCCTCGCCGCCGCGATCGTCGGTGACGTCGCGCTCGATCTCGTCGACGTCGTGCTGCTGCTGTCGGCCGACAGCGACCTGTGCGCGGCGATCGAGGCGGTGCGGTCGGTGGACGCCAGACGGGGCGGCAAGACCCGGGTGGTCACCGTGTTCCCGCCCGGCCGCCGTTCTGACGGCCTGCGCCTGGCGAGTGACGCGTGGTTTCCCCTCGGCGAGGCGATCATCCGCAGGTCACAGCTGCCCGACCTCGTGCCCGGCCGCGACGGCGCCCGCTATCACCGGCCGGGGTACTGGAACTGACCTCGCCGGCCGCGCGGCCGCGCGGTCAGGAGGGCGTTCCCCTGTGCGTGAGACGACCGGCCGCGCCCAGCATGGCGTCCCTGCCCACCAGCTTCACCCGCTCGCCCCGCTTGAGGTTCTCCGCCAGCGCCGTCTCCGCGGCCTCGATGCCGAGCCAGTCCTCGTACGTCACCGGGCGCACGCCGCGGGCGGCGAGCAGGTCGTCCAGCCGGGCGGTGGCGGTCCCCGGCTTGACCTCGGCGAGCAGGGTACGCACGGTCTCCGCGGCGTCGGACTTGTTGGTCCCGATCACCCCGGTCGGGCCCCGCTTCAGCCAGCCCGCGACGTACTGCCGGTCGGTCACCTTCCCGGCGACGTTGGGCACCGTCATCGCCCGCGTGTCGAAGGGCACCCCGGGCAGCGCGACGCTCCGGTAGCCCACCGAGCGCATGACCATGTCCGCCGGGATCGTCTCGAACTCGCCGGTCCCGACGACCCGCCCGTCCTCCAGGCGGGTCCGCTCCAGCCGTACGCCCTCGACCCGGGAGACCCCGAGGATCTCGATCGGGCGCAGCCAGAAACGCACCTCCAGACGGCGCGGCCGGTCGGCCGGCTCGCGCTCCGACCACGACCGCAGCACGTCCACGTTGCCCTTGACCTGCCGCGACAGGGCGGCCAGGTCACCGGTCGCGACCTCGTGCGGGAAGGTCAGGACGTCGGCGTTCAGCAACTCGCCGAGCTCGCGCAGCTCCTTGAGGGTGAACTTGGCGTGTTCCGGGCCGCGCCTGCCGACCATGTGGATGCGCCTGACGCGCGAGGAGGCCAGCCGGTCGAGCACCTCCTCGGGCACGTCGGTGCCGCGCAGTTCGTCGGCCGTCTTGGCCATGATCCGCACGACGTCCACGGCGACGTTGCCGACGCCGATCACGACGACGTCCTCGGCGTCGAGCGAGAAGGTGTCCGGCGGGACGTCGGGGTGGCCGCAGTACCAGTTGACGAAGTCGGTCGCGGCGACGCTGCCCGGCAGGTCCTCGCCCGGGATGCCGAGCTGTCTGTCGACCATCGCGCCGGTGCAGTAGACGACCGCGTCGTAGCAGGACAGCAGGTCGTCGGCCGAGACGTCCGCGCCGAGTTCCACACCGCCGAGGAAGCGCACCCCGGGCGTCTCCAGGACGCGCCGGAGGTATCCGGCGATCGACTTGATCGAGGTGTGGTCGGGCGCGACGCCGTACCGCACGAGCCCGTAGGGCGTGGGCAGACGTTCGAGCACGTCCACCTCGACGGGGTCGCGCGACTGTTTGACCAGTGCCTCGGCCGTGTAGATCCCGGCCGGGCCCGACCCGACGATCGCGACGCGCAGTGTCACCATGGCCTCCCGGCAGCGGCGGCGTGTCTGCTTCGATTCTTTATCATCGGCGGCGGCCGTGTCACCGGAACGCCATGCCGCGGCACCGGACTGTGATCCTTTCTGTGATCCGTGTTGTGATGATTCGTGGGGTTGCGGCGACCCGGCGGCCGCGATCAGAGTGATGCTCGTGGGCTCTGGGGCTAAAAGACGGGGAAACCCGCGGACGAGACGGCCGGGCGGTGGGACCCTCCCTGACATGAGGGGACTGCGCGGGGGGCAGGACGAGCCCGGGGCCTCGCCGGCCACGGCCCGGGGGTCGCGGAACGATCGAGGCGACGGCCGCCGCTACGAGGCGCTGGGCCGGGTCATGGCCGCGCTGTCCGGCGAGGCGGAGACGCTGGAGGCGTGCCGCGACCTCACCTGGTGGCGGACGACCGACCACTCCTGGCACGTCGAGTGGCGCGACGGCCCGCAGGCCGCGGAGGTGGCGGCGCTGCTGGTCGAGCGGATCGGCGAACCGGGTCCCGACGCCGCGCCCGCCGCCCCGGCCGGTCCCGCGACCGCGTCGACCGCGGTGATCGACGTGATGGAGGTGACCTTCGTGCTGCGGGCGATCGACCCGTTCGGCATGGAACGGCTCCGGTCCAGGCCCGGCCTGTGGCGGCTGTCGGCGGCGCTGGACGGGCCGGCGGGCGCGGGGGAGCGGTCGCGCCAGCACTGGGAGGAACTTCTCGGCGGCTGAGCGGCGGGCGCGCGTTGAGGGGAGGCGGCCGGTGCCCCGAGTCGATAGCCTTGGAGCACATCGTCTTCGTCTCCCACGTCGCCGCCGGGGATCCGCGAGGAGATCCGCGCCGGAGTCTCCGGCCGCGGCGATCCGGGGGAGACGTCGCGGGAGACCTCTCACGAGCAAGGAGTAGCCGTGCTGCTGCGTATGTCGACCCTGTTCCTGCGCACCCTGCGTGAGGATCCGGCGGACGCGGAAGTGCCGAGCCACAAGCTGCTCGTCCGCGCCGGCTACGTCCGCCGGGTCGCGCCCGGCATCTACTCCTGGCTGCCGCTGGGCAAGATCGTGCTGGAGAACGTCGCCCGGGTGGTCCGCGAGGAGATGGACCGGATGGGCGCGCAGGAGGTGCTGTTCCCCGCGCTGCTGCCCCGCGACTACTACGAGCCCACCGGCCGCTGGACCGAGTACGGCGACACGCTGTTCCGCCTGAAGGACCGCAAGGGCGCCGACTATCTCCTCGGGCCGACGCACGAGGAGATGTTCACCGACATGGTCAAGGGGGAGTACTCCTCCTACAAGGACTACCCGGTGACGCTGTACCAGATCCAGACCAAGTACCGCGACGAGGCGCGTCCCCGGGCCGGCATCCTGCGGGGCCGGGAGTTCGTGATGAAGGACTCCTACTCCTTCGACCTCGACGACGACGGCCTGAAGCGGTCCTACGAGATGCACCGCGACGCCTACATCCGCATCTTCGACCGCCTCGGCATCGACTACCGGATCTGCTTCGCCATGTCGGGGGCGATGGGCGGCTCGGCCTCCGAGGAGTTCCTCGCGCCCTGCGACACCGGTGAGGACACCTTCGTGGCCTGCCACAACTGCGGGTACGCGGCCAACGCCGAGGCGGTCGTGACGCCCGCGCCGCCCGCGGTGACCGCGGAGCAGCCGGCCATGGAGGTCCTCGACACGCCCGGCACGCCCACGATCGAGTCGCTGGTGACGTACGTCAACGAGCGGTACGACCTCGGAATCACCGCGGCGGACACGCTGAAGAACCTCGTCGTCAAGGTCCGCACGCCGGGCTCCGACGAGGTCAGGACCGTGGTCGTCGGCGTCCCCGGCGACCGCGAGGTGGACTTCAAGCGCCTGGAGGCCGCGCTCTCGCCCGGCGTGCCGGAGATCTTCGAGGCCGAGGACTTCGCCCGCCACCCCGGCCTGGTACGCGGCTACATCGGCCCGCAGGTGCTCGCGGACCTCGGGATCACCTACCTCGTCGACCCCCGCGTCGTGGCGGGCTCGGCCTGGGTGACCGGCGCCAACGAGCCGGGCAGGCACGCCGCGCACGTGGTCGCGGGCCGTGACTTCCAGCCCGACGGCACGATCGAGGCCGCCGAGGTGCGCGCGGGCGACTCCTGCCCCCGCTGCGCCCACCCGCTGTCGATCGACCGCGGCATCGAGATCGGGCACATCTTCCAGCTCGGCCGCAAGTACGCCGACGCGGCCCACCTCGACGCGCTCGGGCCGGACGGCAAGCCCATCCGCATCACCATGGGCTCGTACGGCGTCGGCGTGTCCCGGGCGGTGGCGGTGCTGGCCGAGCAGCGGCACGACGCGCTGGGCCTGGTGTGGCCCAGGGAGGTGGCCCCCGCCGACGTGCACATCGTCGGCACCGGCAAGGAGAACCAGATCGAGGTGGCCACCGAGCTCGCCGAGAGCCTGGAGGCGCGGGGACTGCGCGTGCTGGTGGACGACCGTCAGGGCGTGTCGCCGGGCGTCAAGTTCAAGGACTCCGAGCTGCTGGGCGTGCCCACCGTCCTGATCGTCGGCCGTGGGCTGGCCCAGGGCGTGGTGGAGCTGCGCGACCGGGTCGCCGGGACCAAGGAGGAGATCCCGCTGGACCAGGCCGTCGACCGCGTCCTCGCCGCCTGCCTCCCCGCCTCTTCCGCGTGACCTTTCCGGTAGGGCCGGCCTCCGGCCCTACCGAGGTCAGGACCCGGAGGGAGTGGCGTCGGGAAGCCCGGCTTCCGGTTGCGCGGTGCCGGTTTCCGTGGGGCCGGGTTCCGCGGTGCCGGTTTCCGTGCTGTCGGGCTGTGCGGTGTCGGGCGGTCCGGCCTGAGTGGGGCCGGTGTCCCGGCCGGGCATGCCGGGGAAGGCGCCGATCTCCGGCTGCCAGCCGTACGCGCGCGTCGCGCTCTCCTGCGCCGCCAGCGCGGCGAGCCGCCGCAGGGCGGGATCGCGGTCGGCGGCGAGCTCCAGGTAGGCGGTGACCACCCGCTGCTCCACGAGCACCGCCAGGCGCACCGCGTCGGACGGCGTGCGCACCTCGAACGGCAGGCCGTAGGAGGGGCCCGGCTCGGTGGGTGTGCCGCCCCGCTGGGTGATGAGCGTGCGCAACTGGTCGCGCCGCGCCCGGTGCGCGTCGAAGCCCGCCGTCGCCCGGGCGAGCAGCGCGCCCTTCGTCCTCCCGCCGACGACTCCGTAGGCGTACACGGCGGCGTACTCGGCGGACAGGGCGCGGCCGAGGGCGGCGACAGAGGGCCCTGCGGCGGAGCCCGGAGCAGGGCTCACCGCCGGGCTCACCGCCGGGCTCACGGCGGGCGGAGTCGCGGGCTCAGCCACGAAGCCTCCCCAGGGCGACGACGTGGACGGCCTCGCAGGCGCCGATGCTGACCAGAAGCTGGGCGAGTGCGGGCGAGGCCGTGGCGGTCTGCGCGGGACGCGCCGCCGCGGAGGCCTGTTCGAAGTCCCGCAGCACTCCGACGGAGACCTGGGTCGAGCCGTCGGAGGGCGATCCGGACGGCGACGCGGGGGGCGACCCGGAGGACGACGGGACCGGGGTGATCGGAGCGGTCCCGGCGGGCAGCAGCGCGCGCAGCGCCCGCACGTGAGCCGCGTGCCGCTGCCGGAACGGCTCCAGCGTGGCGGCCCGGCCGGGCAGGGCGGCGACCGCGCGCCCGTACAGCGCCACCAGTCGCTCCTTGTCCGCGATCAGCTCGCCGATCAGCACGGCCTGCGGGTCCGGAGGGGGCGGCGTGACGGGCTTGTCCGGGCCGTTCGAACAGCCTCCCGCGGCGGCCAGGCCCGCCGCGGCGGCGACGCCCAGCAGCGCACGTCTGGTCACCCGTGCCCCGCCGCTGTCCCGTCCGCCGCCGCTGCCCCCTTCACCGCCGCTGTCCTCTTTCACGACACAGCATCGTACGGCGCGCCGCCCACTGGTCCCCGCCCGTGACCGGTGATGATCGTGTGCGTGTCGGACGGTCGCCCGGGTGTGGCGCAGTTTCCACCTCCCGGTGTCGATAGGCTGTTGGCACATCGGGCTAGTTACACAGTCGTAGGGAGGTCGGCATGGGCATCGACGCTCGACGCGGCCGCCTGGTCGAACTGCTCGGCCCGGTGGTCGCCGCCGAAGGGTTCGACCTGGAGGACGTGACGGTCACTCCGGCGGGACGCCGGAGACTGGTGCGCGTGGTGGTGGACCGGGACGGCGGCGTGAGCCTGGACGACGTGGCCGACGTGAGCCAGTCCGTCTCCAAGCGGCTCGACGAGGTGGACGTGCTCGGCGGCAGCGCGTACGTGCTGGAGGTCACCTCCCCCGGCGTGGACCGGCCGCTCACCGAGCCGCGCCACTGGCGCCGGGCGCACGGGCGGCTGGTGCGGGCGGAGCTGCGCGACGGCACCTCGGTGGAGGGCCGCGTGACCGGCGCGGACGAGTCCGGCGTGGAGCTGGACGGCGCGCGCGGCATCGCCTTCGGCGAGCTGGTGCGCGGCCGCGTGCAGGTCGAGTTCAACCGGCGCGACGCCGGTCTCGACGACGAGCACGACGGCGAACTTGATGACGAACATGACGAGGACCTCGATGTCGACGAGGACATCGCCGACGCCGCCGACACCGGCGACGAGGGCTAGGGGGGAGCCTTGTGGACATTGACATGAGCGTCCTGCGCAGCCTGGAGCGGGAGAAGGACATCTCCTTCGACCTGGTCGTCAAGGCGATCGAGGACGCGCTGCTGATCGCGTACTTCAGGACCGAGGGCGCGGCGCAGAAGGCGCGCGCCGAGCTGGACCGCGACACGGGCCACGTGGTGATCTGGGCGGCCGAGCTGGGCGAGAACGGCGACGTCGTGCGCGAGTACGACGACACCCCGTCCAACTTCAGCCGGATCGCCGCCACCACGGCCAAGCAGGTCATCCTGCAGCAGCTCAGGGACGCCGAGGACGAGATCAACTTCGGCGAGTTCGCGAGCCGCGAGGGCGAACTGGTGGCCGGCGTCATCCAGCAGGGCAAGGATCCGCGGGTGGTGCTGGTCGACCTCGGCAAGATCGAGGCGATCCTCCCGCACAACGAGCAGGTCCCGGGTGAGGAGTACGCGCACGGCGAGCGCATCCGCTGCTACGTCGTGCAGGTGAAGAAGGGCCCGAAGGGCCCGTCGGTCACCCTCTCGCGCACCCACCCCAACCTGGTGAAGAAGCTCTTCGCGCTGGAGGTCCCGGAGATCGCCGACGGCACCGTGGAGATCGCGGCCATCGCCCGGGAGGCGGGCCACCGCACCAAGATCGCCGTACGGTCGCGCAAGCCGGGCGTCAACGCCAAGGGCGCGTGCATCGGCCCGATGGGCTCACGGGTGCGCAACGTGATGACGGAGCTGCACGGCGAGAAGATCGACATCATCGACTGGTCCGAGGACCCGGCCGAGTTCGTCGGGAATGCCCTGTCTCCCGCGCGTGTTTCCCGTGTCGAGGTGGTCGACGCCGATGGCCGCATGGCGCGCGTCATCGTGCCCGACTACCAGTTGTCCCTGGCCATCGGCAAGGAAGGGCAGAACGCCCGCCTCGCCAACAGGCTGACCGGCTGGCGGATCGACATCCGGCCGGACACCGAGCAGGCCCCTGCTGATCCCGCCGATGCGTCGGCGAGGTAAGCTGGAAGACGGTTGCCGGGCAGTCCCGCTGAGAACGTGTGTGGGCTGCCGGGTTCGCACGGTAAAGTCCGAGTTGCTCCGCCTGGTCGTGGTCGAGGACGTCATCGTCCCCGACGTGCGAGGACGGCTCCCGGGACGTGGTGCCTCGTTGCACCCGTCCCCGCGCTGTCTGGAGCTCGCAGAGCGTCGCAGGGCGTTCCCTCGCGCGTTTCGCGCGCAGGGGTCGCTTGACACGTCGCTCTTGCGGGATCACCTGGAGGGGTTGACGCCGGGGCGGTCCGGGTGAATGGTTACCGCTGGTCCCCGGTATCGGCTCCGGGAATCAGGGCACGACGTAATTGTCATGTAGGACGCCGAGTTGATGGGCGGAGTCAGATTGCTATGAGCGCCTGATGAGCACGCGGCGATGAGTACGTTCAGGTAGCGACGGTCCGGCGGCACTGCTAGCCTCCCGGGCCGAGTTAGGGAGTGCAGTGGCGAAGGTCCGGGTATACGAGCTCGCCAAGGAGTTCGGGGTCGAGAGCAAGGTCGTCATGGCCAAGCTCACCGAAATGGGCGAGTTCGTGAGGTCGGCGTCCTCGACGATAGAGGCGCCGGTCGTCCGCAAACTGACTGAGGCGTTCAAGGGTGACGCCTCCAGGGGCGGGGGTAGGCCCGCCCGTCCGGCGCAGCCGAAGCCTGCGCCCAGACCGGCTTCAGAGAGCCAGGTCAACGGGGGCGCCCCACAGGCGCCCGTTTCCCAGTCCGGTGACACGGTGGCGCGGCCGGGCCCGAAGCCGGGTCCGCGGCCCGCTCCGCGGCCGGTTCCGATGCCCCACCCGCCGGTGGCCCAGCCGGAAGCGGCGCGCCCCGAGGCCGCCCGTCCGCAGGGACCCCGGCCGGACGTTCCGCGTCCGGACGCCCCGCGTCCGGACACCTCCCGGCCCGCGGCGGCCTCAGGTCCGCGGCCCGGTGGTGCCGGACCCGGAGCGCCCAAGCCGGGCCCGCGGCCCGCGCCGGCGTCGCGCCCGGGTGGCGCGCCCGCCGGTCCCGGTGCCCCGAGCGGTGGCGCCCCGCGTCCCGGTGGCGGTGGACCCAAGCCGGGCCCGCGCGGCCCGCGTCCGGGCAACAACCCGTTCTCCTCGACCGCCAGCGGCATGGGCCAGCGTCCCGCGCGGCCCGGCGGCCGCGACGGTGGACGTCCCGAGCGAGGCGACCGTCCCGATCGTGGAGACGGCGCTCCTCGTGAGCCGCGCCGTGACGGCGGCCGTGACGGCGCCATGCCGCGTCCGCCGGCCGCGCGTTCCGGCGCTCCGGGCGCGGGCGGTCCGCGTCCCGGCCCCGGGGGCCCGCGTCCCGGTCCGGGCATGGGCGGTCCCCGCCCGGGTCCCGGCGCCGGCGGTCCGCGTCCCGGTGGTCCGCGTCCGAACCCGATGATGATGCCGCAGGGCCGTCCGGCCGGACCGGGCGGCGGCGGTGGCGGTCCGCGTCCCGGTGGCGGCGGTGGCCGTCCCGGTCCCGGTGGCGGCGGTGGCCGCCCGGGTGGTGGCGGCGGTCGTCCCGGTGGCGGCGGCTTCGGCGGTCCGCGTCCCGGCGCCACGGCCGGTCGTCCCGGCGGACCGGGCGGTGGTCCCGGTGGCGGCGGTGGCGGCGGCTTCGCCGGTCGTCCCGGCGGTGGCGGCGGCCGTGGCCGCGGTGGCGGCACGGCGGGCGCGTTCGGGCGTCCGGGAGGCCGTCCGACCCGTGGCCGCAAGTCCAAGCGCCAGAGGCGCCAGGAGTTCGACAACATGCAGGCCCCGGCGATCGGCGGCGTGCAGGTCACACGTGGTGGCGGGCAGACGATCCGCCTGCCGCGGGGTGCGTCCCTGGCGGACTTCGCCGACCGGATCGGTGCGAACCCGGCCTCGCTCGTGCAGATCATGCTGCACCTCGGCGAGATGGTGACCGCGACCCAGTCGGTCAGCGAGGAGACGCTCCAGCTTCTGGGCGCCGAGCTGGACTACGACGTCCAGGTCGTCAGCCCGGAGGAGGAGGACCGCGAGCTCCTCGAGTCCTTCAAGATCGAGTTCGGTGAGGACGAGGGTGACGAGGGCGACCTCGCGCCGCGTCCGCCGGTCGTGACCGTCATGGGTCACGTCGACCACGGTAAGACGAAGCTGCTCGACGCGATCCGCCACACCAACGTGGTGGCCCGCGAGGCCGGCGGTATCACGCAGCACATCGGCGCCTACCAGGTCGGGACCACCCACGAGGGTGAGCCGCGCAAGATCACCTTCATCGACACCCCGGGTCACGAGGCGTTCACCGCCATGCGTGCCCGTGGTGCGCAGGCCACCGACATCGCGGTGCTGGTGGTCGCGGCCGACGACGGTGTGAAGCCGCAGACGATCGAGGCGCTGAACCACGCCCAGGCGGCCGACGTGCCGATCGTGGTGGCGGTCAACAAGATCGACAAGGAGGGCGCGGACCCGACCAAGGTGCGGGCCCAGCTCACCGAGTACGGCCTGGTGGCCGAGGAGTTCGGTGGCTCCACGCTCTTCGTGGACATCTCCGCCAAGCAGGGCGTCGGCATCGACGGCCTGCTGGAGGCCATCCTGCTGACCGCGGACGCCGAGCTCGACCTGCGGGCGAACCCGGACATGGACGCCCAGGGCCTGGCCATCGAGGCGCACCTCGACAAGGGCCGCGGCCCCGTGGCGACCGTGCTCGTGCAGCGCGGCACGCTTCGGGTGGGCGACTCGATCGTCTGTGGCGAGGCCTTCGGCCGCGTCCGGGCGATGCTGGACGACAACGGGGAGACGGTCGAGGAGGCCGACCCCTCGCGTCCGGTCCTGGTCCTCGGTCTGACCGCCGTCCCGCGCGCGGGCGACAACTTCATCGTCGTCGGCGATGACCGGATGGCCCGTCAGATCGCCCAGCAGCGGGCGGCCCGGCAGCGCATCGCCGACATGGCCAGGTCCGGCCGCCGGCGCACTCTCGAGGAGCTGTTCAAGGACCTCGAGAAGGGCCAGGTCGACGAGCTCAAGCTCATCATCAAGGGTGACGTCTCCGGTTCCGTCGAGGCCCTGGAGGACGCCCTGCTCAAGATCGACGTGGGCGAGGAGGTCAAGCTCCGCGTGCTGCACCGCGCCGTCGGTGCCATCACGGAGTACGACGTCAACCTCGCGATCGCCGACGACAACGCGGTCATCATCGGCTTCAACGTGCGGCCCGAGGTCCGGGCCCGCGACCTCGCCGAGCGCGAGGGCGTCGACATCCGGTACTACTCGGTCATCTACCAGGCGATCGAGGAGATCGAGGCGGCCCTCAAGGGCATGCTCAAGCCGGAGTTCGAAGAGGTCAGGACCGGCACGGCCGAGGTCCGCGAGGTCTTCAAGGTTCCGAAGATCGGCAACGTCGCCGGTTCGATCGTCCGTACGGGCGTGATCACCCGCAACAGCAAGGCACGGCTCATCCGCGACGGTGTCGTGGTGGCCGACAACCTCACCGTCTCGTCGCTGCGCCGCTTCAAGGACGACGCGACCGAGGTCCGCGAGGGCTTCGAGTGCGGTATCGGTGTCGGTTACAACGACATCAAGGTCGAGGACGTCATCGAGACGTTCGAGATGCAGGAGAAGCCGCGCGCCTGACGCACCGCGCCGCCGCCCCCGCACCACGCGTGCGGGGGCGGCGGTCGGGCGTCTTCGCCGTGGTGAGACATCCATGTTCATCGGTGCACTTACTCTTGACGTCCTGCTCGGCGACGTCCGCTCGCTGAAGCAGAAGCGCTCCGTGGTCCGGCCGATCATCGCCGAGATCCGGCGGCGTTTTCCCGCGGTCGCCGTGGCCGAGGCGGGGCATCTCGACCTGCACCGGCGCGCCGAGATCGGCGTGGCCGTGGTGTCGGAGTCGGCGGCCAACTGCGACGAGGTGCTGGACGCCTGTGAGCGGGTAGTCGCCTACCACCCCGAGATCGAGCTGCTGTCGGCGCGGCGGCGGCTCTTCAACGACCACGAGGAATAGACGGCCGGGCCCCCGCGTCAGCCGTACAGATACGAGGGAGCGTGAGCATGGACGCAGCGCGTGCCAGGAAGCTGGCCGACCGCATCCAGCAGGTGGTGGCGGAGATGCTGGAGCGGCGGATCAAGGATCCGCGGCTGGGGTTCGTGACGGTGACCGACACCCGGGTCACCGCGGACCTGAGCGACGCGACCGTCTACTACACGGTCTTCGGTTCGGAGGCGGAGCGGGCCGACTCGGCCGCCGCGCTGGAGAGCGCCAAGGGCGTCATCCGCTCCGAGGTCGGCCGGCAGACCGGCCTGCGGCACACCCCCACCCTCTCGTTCGTGCACGACCCGCTCCCCGACAACGCCCGCCACATGGACGACCTGTTCGCGCTGGCCAGGGCCAAGGACGCCGAGGTCGCCAAGAAGGCCGAGGGCGCGCAGTTCGCCGGGGAGGCCGACCCCTACCGCTTCGAGGACGACCTCGACGCCGAGGCGGCCGAGGAGGAGGGCGAGGAGACGGCAGAGGAGGAGCCCAGCGGCCGCGCCGGACACTCCGCCCGGTGACCGCGATCGAGACCGCGATCGGCGAGCCGGACTGGCGGCGGGCGGCCGACCTCATCCACGGCGCCGGCACACTGGCGCTGGCCTGCCACGTCTCCCCCGACGGGGACGCCCTCGGCTCGATGCTGGGCCTCGGGCTGGCGCTGGCGCGGTCCGGGAAGAAGGTCGTGGCGTCCTTCGGCGACCGGGTGCTCGAGGTGCCCCGGCTGCTGCGGTTCCTGCCCGGCCAGGAGCTGCTCGTCGAGGCCCCCGCCTACCCCGCCGAGCCGGATCTGATGATCACCTTCGACGCGTCCACGATGGAGCGGCTGGGCCTGCTCGCGCCGCACGCGGGCAAGGCCGGGGAACTGCTCGTGATCGACCACCATGTGTCGAACACCAGGTTCGGGACGGTCCACCTGGTGGATCCCTCGGCCGCCTCCACCACGATGGTGGTCGAGGAGCTGATCCACCGGCTCGGGCTGCGGGTGGACCGATCCGTCGCCACCTGCCTGTACGCCGGACTGGTGACCGACACCGGCTCGTTCCGGCACTCCGTCACCACGCCGGCCGCCCACGCCATGGCGGGCCGGCTGCTGGAGACCGGGCTCCGCCCGGAGGAGCTCGCCCGTGAGCTGTGGGACCGGTCGCCGTACGCGTATCTGCGGGTGCTGGGCGCGGCGCTCGGACGGGCCACGCTGGAACCGGACGCCGCGGGCGGCCACGGGCTGGTGTGGACCTTCGTGAGCCGCGCCGACCGCGCCGCCGAGGGCCTGCCGTACGACGAGGTCGAAGGCGTGATCGACGTCGTACGCCGGGTCGACGAGGCCGAGGTCGCGGTCGTGCTCAAGGAGGACGACGACGGCGGCTGGAACGTCTCGACGCGGTCCAAGGGCGTGGTGGACGTGGCCCGTGCCTGCGCCGCCCTCGGCGGCGGCGGGCACGCGCGGGCCGCGGGGTTCTCCTCGGCGCTGCCCGTGGCGGACACGATGGCCGCCCTCCGCCCCCTCCTCACCTCGTCGCCTCCCCACCTGCCCTCTCCTAGGACTGAGCCGTGACAAGAAGGCCCCCGCCGCCGAGCGGGCTCATCATCGTGGACAAGCCCGCGGACTGGACGTCCCACGACGTCGTGGGCAAGATGCGCGGCGTCGCCGGCACCCGCAAGGTCGGCCACGCCGGCACGCTCGACCCGATGGCGACCGGCGTGCTGGTGATCGGCGTGGAGAAGGCGACCCGCCTCCTCGGGCACCTCGCGCTGACCGAGAAGGTGTACGAGGCGACGATCCGCCTCGGGGCCTCGACCAACACCGACGACGCCGAGGGCGAGGTGACCGCCACCACGCCCGCGGGCCAGGTGACCGACGAGGACATCCGTGTGGGCGTCGCCGCGCTCACGGGCGAGATCATGCAGGTGCCGCCGCAGGTGAGCGCCATCAAGGTCGACGGAGAGCGGGCCTACAAGCGGGCCCGGGCGGGGGAGGAGGTCGCCCTTGCCGCCCGGCCGGTCACGGTGCGCGCCTTCGAGATCGGGGAGATCAGGCGGACCCCGGAGACGGTGGACCTGGACGCGGTCGTCACGTGCTCCAGCGGCACCTACATCCGGGCGCTGGCCCGCGACCTCGGCGCGTCGCTCGGCGTCGGCGGCCACCTCACCCGGCTGCGCCGCACCCGGGTCGGCCCGTACGGCATCGAGTCGGCCCGCACGATCGAGGACCTGGCCCGCGAGTGCGTGATCATGCCGATGGCCGACGCGGTGGCGGCGGCCTTCCCTCGGCGGGACGTGGCGGAGGACGAGGCGCGGCTGGTCGCGCACGGCGGGCGGCTGCGCGCGGCGGGCCTCGGGCCCGGCCCGGTCGGCGTGTTCGGGCCGGACGGCGCGCTGCTGGCGCTCGCCGAGGAGCGTGACGGGGCGGCCCGGCCCCTGGTGGTCTTCGTCTCCTGAAACCGGGGCTGGTTCCCGCGCGGGCGCCCGGGCATGGCAGGCTGTCTACTGCGCGCGAGGGCGTCCGGGAGGGCGATCCGGGCCGCCTCGCCGGAGGCGGGGCACATGGATGCGAAGCGAGGTCGAGGTGCAGAGCTGGCACGGGCTGGACGAGGTCCCGCAGGACTGGGGCAGGTCCGTCGTCACCATCGGCGTGTTCGACGGTGTCCATCTCGGTCACCAGCGCATGGTGACGCGGACGGTCGGCATGGCCGGCGACCTCGGGCTGCCGGCCGTGGCCGTGACCTTCGACCCGCATCCCGAGGAGGTCGTCCGGCCCGGCCACCAGCCGCCCCGGCTCACCACCACACCCCGACGGGTCGACCTGCTGTTCT
Organism: Microbispora cellulosiformans; assembly: GCF_008728085.1. NCBI lineage: Bacteria > Bacillati > Actinomycetota > Actinomycetes > Streptosporangiales > Streptosporangiaceae > Microbispora > Microbispora cellulosiformans. The sequence continues at coordinate 43,956 of NZ_VYTZ01000010.1, forward strand.
CGCTCGGCGTCGACGCGGTGTGCGTGCTGCCGTTCACGCTGGAGTTCTCCCGCATGACGCCGGACGAGTTCGTGCAGACCGCGCTGGTCGACCGCCTGCACGCGGCCGGTGTCGTGGTGGGGGAGAACTTCCGCTTCGGTCACCGGGCGGCGGGCGACCTGGAGACGCTGCGCACGCTGGGGGAGAAGTACGACTTCACGGCCGAGGGCGTGCCGCTCGTCAGCGACGGCGAGGCCATCTCCTCCACCCGGATCCGCGAGCGGCTCTCCACCGGTGACGTCGCGGGCGCGGCGGCCCTGCTCGGCCGCCCCCACCGGGTGGAGGGCGTGGTGGTCCGCGGGCACCAGCGCGGCCGCGCGCTCGGCTTCCCGACGGCCAACGTCGAGTCGCCGCAGAACACCGCCGTCCCGGCCGAGGGCGTCTACGCCGGGTGGCTGGAGTGCTTCCAGTCCCCCTCGCCGTACGAGGGGGAGCGCTGGCCCGCCGCGATCTCGATCGGCACCAACCCCACCTTCGACGGAGTGGAGCGCACGGTCGAGGCGTACGCGCTGGACCGCGACGACCTCGACCTGTACGGCGCGCACGTGGCGGTGGACTTCGGCGAGCGGCTGCGCGACACGCTCAGGTTCGACTCGATCGAGGCGCTGATCGAGCAGATGCACGAGGACACGGCGAGGGCACGCGCGTTCACGTCGTGACGCACCGCGACGGAGCGCCGCCGGCACCTGGTAGGGTTGTATGTCAGCCATGTTCGGGTGGAGCTTTCCACCCCGGCTGTCTGTCACGGCGACTGTAGGCACGCACGGTCGTTCGCGGGCTCGAAGTGTCGCGCGTGCCATTTCATCAGAACGGAGAAGCAGTGTCGCTCGACGCCGCTACCACCAAGACCATCATCACCGAGTACGGCACGACCGAGGGTGACACCGGGTCCCCGGAGGTCCAGATCGCGCTTCTCAGCAGGCGGATCAGTGACCTGACCGAGCACCTGAAGACCCACAAGCACGACCACCACAGCCGTCGTGGTCTGCTCCTGCTGGTCGGCCGGCGCCGCCGGCTGCTGAAGTACCTGCAGGCCAAGGACATCACCCGCTACCGCTCCCTGATTGAGCGGCTGGGCCTTCGCCGATAAGGTGAGAAAGGAGCGGCGATTCCTCGCCGCTCCTTTTCCATAAACAGGCCACAATGGCCTGGCAAGACAACTGAAGAGCCGAGACACAGTGCCCCGCGTCCGCAAGCAAGCCGCAGCGCGATCCCGCGGCGTGAGAGGGCCGGTCCTCGGTAGTGGCCCCCGGTCGGCACGGCGAAAGCCGTGCGGACGGACCGGGCGCTTCGATCGAAGACCGGCACTGCACCTGAACGGGGAGCCCGGCAACCGAGACGCGGGAGACCGATCCGAGAAGGAGGTCCCCCGTGGAGGGTGTCCACAGCACGGAGGCCGTTATCGACAACGGCCCGTTTGGCACGCGTACGATCAGGTTCGAGACCGGCAGGCTGGCCAGGCAGGCAGCAGGCAGCGCGGTCGCGTACCTGGACGACGAGACCATGATCCTGTCCGCGACCACCGCGTCCAAGCATCCCAAGGAGAACCTGGACTTCTTCCCGCTCACCGTCGACGTCGAGGAGCGGATGTACGCGGCGGGCCGCATCCCCGGCTCGTTCTTCCGCCGGGAGGGCAGGCCGTCGGAGGACGCGATCCTCACCTGCCGCCTCATCGACCGGCCGCTGCGCCCGTCGTTCGTGAAGGGCCTGCGCAACGAGATCCAGATCGTCGCGACGATCATGGCCCTGCACCCCGACCACCTGTACGACGTGATCGCGATCAACGCCGCGAGCATGTCGACGCAGCTCGCCGGGCTGCCGTTCTCCGGCCCGATCGGCGGCGTGCGGGTCGCGCTCATCGACGGCCAGTGGGTGGCGTTCCCCACCCACGTCGAGCTTGAGCGCGCCACGTTCGACATGGTCGTCGCCGGCCGCACGATCGCCGACGGCGACGTGGCGATCATGATGGTCGAGGCCGAGTCGACCCGCGACACGCTGAAGCTGGTCGCCGAGGGCGCGGTCGCCCCGACCGAGGAGGTCGTGGCCCAGGGCCTGGAGGCCGCCAAGCCGTTCATCAAGGTGCTCTGCGACGCGCAGTCCAAGCTGGCCGAGGTGGCCGGCAAGGAGACCGCCGAGTATCCGATCTTCCTCGACTACCAGGACGACGCCCTGGAGGCCGTCACCGCCGCCGTGCGGAGCGAGCTGGCCTCGGCGCTGACGATCGCCGGCAAGCAGGAGCGCGAGCTGGAGATCGACCGGGTCAAGCAGCTCGCGGCCGAGAAGCTGCTGCCCGACTTCGAGGGCCGCGAGAAGGAGATCGGCGCCGCCTTCCGGTCGCTGACCAAGAAGCTGATGCGCGAGCGGGTCATCAGCGAGGGCGTCCGCATCGACGGCCGCGGGCCCAAGGACATCCGGCAGCTCAACGCCGAGGTCCACGTCGTGCCCCGGGTGCACGGCTCGGCCCTGTTCGAGCGTGGCGAGACCCAGATCCTCGGCATCACCACGCTGAACATGCTGCGCATGGAGCAGATGATCGACACGCTCAATCCCGAGCGGACCAAGCGCTACATGCACAACTACAACTTCCCGCCGTACTCCACGGGTGAGACGGGCCGCGTCGGCTCGCCGAAGCGCCGCGAGATCGGCCACGGCGCGCTGGCCGAGCGGGCGCTGATCCCCGTGCTGCCCACGCGTGAGGAGTTCCCGTACGCGATCCGGCAGGTGTCGGAGGCGGTCGGGTCGAACGGCTCGACCTCCATGGGGTCGGTCTGCGCCTCCACGATGGCGCTGCTCGACGCGGGCGTCCCGCTCAAGGAGATGGTCGCGGGCATCGCGATGGGCCTCATCGGCGAGGGCGAGAACTTCGTCACGCTGACCGACATCCTCGGCGCCGAGGACGCGATGGGCGACATGGACTTCAAGGTCGCCGGCACCAAGGACCTGATCACCGCGCTCCAGCTCGACACGAAGCTGGACGGAATCCCGGCCCACGTGCTCGCCGCCGCGCTGAAGCAGGCGAGGGGCGCCCGGCTGGCGATCCTCGACGTGATGCAGGAGGCCATCGACGCCCCGGCGGAGATGAACCCGACCGCGCCGCGGATCATCACCATCAAGGTCCCGGTCGACAAGATCGGCGAGGTCATCGGCCCCAAGGGCAAGATGATCAACCAGATCCAGGACGACACGGGCGCCGAGATCACCATCGAGGACGACGGCACGATCTACATCGGCGCCACCGACGGCCCGTCCGCCGAGGCCGCCCGCACGCTGATCAACGGCATCGCGAACCCGCACATGCCGGAGGTCGGCGAGCGCTACCTGGGCACGGTCGTCAAGATCGCCGCGTTCGGCGCGTTCGTCTCGCTGCTCCCGGGCAAGGACGGCCTGCTGCACGTCTCGCAGATCCGCAAGCTGCACGGCGGCCGGCGGATCGAGAACGTCGAGGACGTCATGAACGTCGGCGAGAAGATCCAGGTCGAGATCGCCGAGATCGACTCGCGCGGCAAGCTCTCGCTGGTCCCGGTCGAGGTGGTCGAGAAGGAGGCCGCCGAGAAGGACGCCGGTGCTGAGACCGGCGCCGCGGAGACCGGTGCCCCGCCCGCCGAGGCCGCCGCCGCGCCGGAGGGGGAGGACGAGCAGCCGCGGACTCCGCGCCGCAGCCGCAGCCGTACCCGTGGCGGACGGGACGAGCGCAACTCGTGACCACCGAGACGCTGTTTCCGGGCAAGGAGGGTGCGGGGGTCGTCCGCCGCACCGTCCTGCCCGGCGGCCTTCGGGTCGTGACGGAGACGATGCCGACCGTGCGCAGCGTCGCGGTCGGCATGTGGGTGGGCATCGGCTCGCGCGACGAGGCCCCCGAGCACATGGGGGCCACCCACTTCCTGGAGCACCTGCTCTTCAAGGGCACGCCGACGCGGGACGCCATGGAGATCTCGGCGTCCATCGAGGGCATCGGCGGTGAGATCAACGCGTTCACCGCCAAGGAGTACACCTGCTACTACGCCCGGGTGCTCGACGAGGACCTGCCGCTGGCGATCGACGTGCTCGCCGACGTGGTGACCTCCTCGCTGGTCACCGAGGAGGACGTGGAGTCGGAGCGCGGCGTGATCCTGGAGGAGATCGCCATGCACGACGATGATCCCTCCGACGTGGTGCACGAGCAGTTCTCCACCGAGTTGTACGGCGACACGCCGATCGGCCGTCCGATCCTCGGCAACGACGACTCGATCAACGCGCTCACCCGCGACCGCATCCGCGAGTACTACCAGCGGTTCTACGTCCCGCCCCGCACCGTGGTGTCGGTGGCGGGCAACGTCGACCACGAGCGGGTGGTCGCGCTGGTCGCGGCGGCGTACGAGCGGGCGGGCGCGCTGGGCGGCTCCGCCGCGCCGGCGCAGCCGCGCATCGGCGGGCCCGGCGTGGACGTCCGGAGCGGAGTGCGGGTGCTCGACCGGCCCACCGAGCAGGCCAACCTGGTCCTCGGCATGACCGCCGTCTCCCGCAACGACGACCGGCGCTTCGCGCTCGGCGTCCTGAACGCGGCGCTCGGCGGCGGCATGTCGTCGCGCCTGTTCCAGGAGATCCGGGAGAAGCGCGGCCTGGCCTACAGCGCCTACAGCTACACCTCGCAGTACGCCGACACCGGCCAGTTCGGGATCTACGTGGGCTGCCTGCCCTCGAAGATCGACGACGTGCTGAAGATCTGCCGCGACGAGCTGGGCAGGGTGCTGGCCGAGGGCATCACGCCCGAGGAGATCGCCCGCGGCAAGGGCCAGATGCGCGGCGGGCTGGTGCTCGGACTCGAGGACACCGGCTCGCGCATGTCCAGGATCGGCAAGAGCGAGCTCGTCTACGAGCGGCTCATGACGGTGGACGAGATACTCGGGCACATCGAGGCGGTCACCCCCGAGGAGATCGCCGCGGTCGCCCAGGACGTCCTCAACCGGCCCCTGACGCTCGCCGTGATCGGGCCGTACGCCGACAAGGACTTCGGCTTCGCCATCGCCTGAGCCCGTCGTGAGCTTGTCGTAAGCCTGTCGTGAGCCCGCGCCGCGGGCTGTGGAGGCCGCGTGTGGTGCATTCGCACCGCACGCGGCCTTTTCTCGTCTGCCGTCCGTACTGACCCCGGGCCGCGCTTCCCCGCCCGTGTCTCCTGTCCGTGCCTCCCCTCCGCCGTCGCGGCGGCCGGGCGCTATAGCCTTGGCGCGTGATTAAGGTCGGTGTTCTGGGCGCCCGAGGGCGCGTGGGTGTGGAAGTGTGCAAGGCCGTGACCGCGGCCGACGACCTGGAGCTCGTGGCGGAGGTCGACAAGGACGACAAGCTCGACGCGCTGAGCGGCGCGGAGGTGGTGGTGGACTTCACCCACCCCGGCGTCGTGATGGACAACCTCGAATGGTGCATCTCCCACGGCATCCACACGGTCGTCGGCACGACCGGGTTCGACGACGAACGGCTGGAGACCGTGCGCGGCTGGCTGGCCGCCAATCCGGGGACGAACTCGCTCATCGCCCCGAACTTCGGCATCGCCGCCGTGCTGATGATGCACTTCGCCGCGCAGGCGGCCAGGCACTTCGAGTCGGTCGAGATCGTCGAACTGCACCACCCGCACAAGGCCGACGCGCCCTCCGGCACCGCCCGCCGTACGGCCGAACTGGTGGCGCGGGCGCGGCGCGAGGCGGGTCTCGCCCCCTCGCCCGACGCGACCTCCACCGCGCTGGAGGGCGCCCGGGGGGCGACCGTGGACGACGTCCACGTGCACGCGGTGCGGCTCGCGGGGCTCATCGCGCACCAGGAGATCATCTTCGGTGGCGAGGGGGAGACCCTCACGATCCGCCACGACTCGATGAGCCGCGCCTCGTTCACGCCCGGCGTCCTGCTGGGCGTACGGCGGGTGGGGGGCCTCGACGGCCTCACCGTGGGCCTGGAGCACCTCCTCGACCTGTAGTGGTCGCCGCCCGCCGGAGGATAATCTCCGGCATGCGGTTCGGAATCCTCGGCGAGACCCGGGCGTGGCGCGACGACGGGAGCGAGGTTCCGCTGGGCGGACCGGCGCGGCGCGCGCTGCTGGCGCTGCTGCTGATCCGCCCTGGCCGGGTCGTGCCGTCCGACCGGCTGACCGGGGAGATCGATCCCGGCGGCGTGCTGTCGGCCCACGCGCTGCAGTCGCAGGTGTCCCGGCTGCGCGCCGCGCTGGGGCCGGAGGCCGTGATCGAGCGGAGCGGTGCGGGATACCGGATCCTGGTCGCGGACGACGACGTGGACGCCTGCCGGTTCGAGCGGCTGGCCGGGCAGGGCCGGACGGCGTTGCGCGACGGCGAGGCGGAACGAGCGGTGACGCTGCTGCGCGAGGCGCAGGACCTGTGGCGCGGACCCGCGCTGGCCGGGCTCACCGAGAGCGAGACGGCCCAGGCCGCCGCGACGCGGCTGGAGGAGCTGCGGCTGGCCGCGCTGGAGGACCGGATCGAGGGCGACCTGCGGCTCGGCGAGCATCGCGCCGTGATCGCGGAGCTGCGCGAGCTGGTCGGCCGCCACCCGCTCAGGGAACGGCCGGCCGGACTGTTGATGCGCGCCCTGTCCGCCGAGGGCGGACAGGGCGAGGCGCTGCTCGTGTTCGAGGAGGTGAGGCGGCGCCTGGCCGACGAGCTGGGCGCCGATCCCTCGGCCGAGCTGGTCGCCCTGCACCGGGAGCTGCTGAGCGCCGATCCGTCGCCGTGGCCCGCCGCACCGCCCGCCCAGCTGACCTCCTTCGTCGGCCGCGACGAGGAGGTGGCCGAGGTCGCCGGCCTGCTCCGGGTGGCCCGGCTGGTGACCTTGCTCGGGCCCGGCGGCGTGGGCAAGACCCGGCTGTCGGTCGAGGTGGCCGGGGCGGCGGCCGACGAGGTGTGCTTCGTGGAGCTGGCCGCGCTGGGCGACGGGGACGGGCCGGCGCGGGCGGTGCTCGGCGCGCTCGGCCTGCGTGAGAGCGGGCTGCAGATGGGGGACGGCCCGCGGACGCCGGTCGACCGCCTGATCGCGGCGCTGTCCCACCGGGTGCTCCTGCTCGTGCTGGACAACTGCGAGCACGTGGTCGAGGAGGCGGCCGCACTGGCGGCGCGGCTGCTGGCGGCCTGCCCGCGGCTGCGGGTCCTGGCCACCAGCCGCGAACCTCTCGGAGTCATCGGCGAGCACCTCTACCCGGTGCGTCCGCTCGACGGCGACGCGGCGGTGCGGCTGTTCACCGACCGGGCCCGCGCCGTGCGACGGGGATTCGCCGCCGACCCCCGGCGCGTACGGCGGATCTGCGCGGCCCTGGACGACCTGCCGCTGGCCGTCGAACTCGCGGCAGCGCGGCTACGCTCGCTGGACCTTGGCGAACTCGAGGGGAGGCTGAACGACCGGCTCGCGATCACGTCCCGCGGCAGCCGCCCGGCCGACGGCCGGCACCGGACGCTGCGTTCGGTGGTCGCGTGGAGCTGGGACATGCTGACCGAGCCCGAGCGGCGAGCCGCACGGCGGTTCACCGTCTTCGCGGGAGGCGCGACGGCGGAGTCGGCGCGGCAGGTGTGCCGCACGGATGCCGAGACGCTGGAGTCGCTGGCCGACAAGTCGCTCCTGGAGATCTCCCGCGGCCGATACCGGATGCTGGAGACGATCCGCGCCTACGGCGCCGAGCGGCTCGACGAGGCGGGCGACCGCGAAACGGCGCTGCGCGCCCACGCGCGGCATGTCCTGGAGCTCGTGCGGACGGCCGATCCGCACCTGCGGCGGGCGGGGCAACTGGAATGGCTGCCGCTCCTCGTCGCCGAGCACGAGAACCTGCTGGCGGCGGTGCGGTGGGCGGTCGAGGCCAGGGAGATCACGACGGCCCTGGAACTGCTCGCGGTCGCCTCGGCCTACCTGTGGATCCGGGGCGCGTCCGCCGCGGTCGCACCGTACGCGATCGGGCTGCTCGGCGCGCTCGGTGACACGCCCCCGGACGGCCTCGGCGAGGAGTACGCGACGTGCGTGCTGCTGGCCGCGTCCGACCACGCGACATGGCGGCGCCACCGCGCGACGGCGGACAGAGCCCTGGCCGCCGCGTGGTCGGGCGACCGGCCGGGCCGTTACCCGGCAGTCCTGTTGCCGTGGATGATGCGGAACGTCGGCGAAAGCGAGCCACAGGCCGCGTTCACCCTCCTGTCGGCCCAGCACGACAGCCCCGAGCCGTGGGTGCGGGCGGTCGCCCGGATCGTGTCGGGCTTCGGCGCCCTGGGCGAGAGGGACGTCGCACCGGCAGAGCGGGACTTCGGCGCGGCCGCCGAGGAGTTCCGCGTTCTCGGGGACAGATGGGGCGCCGCACTGGCTCTGGACATGCTCGCCGGGCTGGCGGGCGGACGCGGCGACCACGCGCGGGCGATCGCGCTGACTGACGACGCCCTCACCCTGACCGGCCTGCTCGGCGCCCGGGAGGACTCCGCCGACCTGCTGGTCAACCGGGGCGACTATCTGGCCGCCGCCGGCGACGCGGAGGGGGCGCGCGCGGACTACGCGAGAGCCGCCGATCTGGCCCGCGGCGCCGGCAGCGGCACCTGTCTGGGGGCGGCCCTGCGAGGGCTCGGTGACATCGCCCTGGGGGAGGGCGGCCTGGACGAGGCGGAACGGCTGTACGGCGAGGCCCTGGAGCGGATCGACCCGCACTGGATCAGAAGCCTCGGCAACCGGGTGCGCGCGCTCGCCGGTCTGGGCCGCGTCGCGGAAGCGCGCGGCGACCACTCGACGGCCCGGACGCGCTACCGGGAGGCCGCCGGAGCCGTGGCGGCCGGCGGAATCTCGGCTCCGGACGCGCTGCGCCGGCTGGGACTTCCCGAGGCCCTCGCAGAGGCGGTGAGCCGGGGGTGAGCCTCCGGTGAGCCCCTGTCGGCAGGCTCTCCTCCATGGACAACGCCCTGAACAACGCCTCGGAGAACGTCGTGAACGATGCCGTGGCCAACCGCAACGTGCTGATCTCCGGTGCCTCCGTCGCCGGCCCCGCCCTCGCCTACTGGCTCCACCGCCACGGCTTCACCCCCACCGTCGTGGAGCGCGCCCCCGCGCTGCGCGACGGCGGATACGCCGTCGACTTCCGGGGCGAGGCGCATCTGTCGATCCTGCGCCGGATGGGCATCCTGGACGACATCGAGCGCGCCCGCACCGGCATGGGCTCCATGTCGTACGTCAACAGCGCCGGCAGGCCGCTGGCCGAGCTGCCCGCCGACCTGTTCGCCGGGGACGTCGAGATCCTCCGAGGCGATCTGGCCCGCATCCTCTACGACGCCACCAAGGAGCACACCGAGTATGTCTTCGGCGACTCCGTCACCTCGCTCGCCGAGGACGCCGACGGGGTGACCGTGACCTTCGAACGCGGCGAGCCGCGCCGGTTCGACCTGGTCGTCGGCGCCGACGGCCTGCACTCCACCACCCGCCGCCTGGCCTTCGGGCCCGAGGAGGACTACGTCAGGCACCTGGGCGTCTACTGCGCGATCTTCACCACCGCCAACCACCTCGGCCTCGACCACCACGGCCACGCCTACCGTACGGCCAACAGGCTGGTGGCGATGTACAGCGCGCGTCACAACACCGAGGCGAAGGCAGTCTTCTACTTCGGCTCACCGATCCTGGACCTGGACCGGCGCGACGTGGCCCGGCAGCAGGCCGTCCTCGTGGAGCAGTTCACCGGCAACGGCTGGCAGAGCGATCGGCTGCTGAGGGACATGCGCTTCGCGCCGGACTTCTACTTCGACTCGGTCGGCCAGGTCCGCATGGACGCGTGGACCCGGGGCCGGGTGGCCCTGGTCGGCGACGCCGCCTACTGCCCGTCCTCCCTGTCGGGCATGGGGTCCGGCCTGGCCCTGGTCGGCGCGTACGTCCTGGCGGGGGAGCTGGCCGACGCGCACGGCGACCACCGCGTCGCGTTCGCCCGCTACGAGAGGGAGGTGCGCGCGTACGCGGAGCGCTGCCAGAAGATGGGCGACGGCGTCGCCAAGCTGATGGTCCCCGGCAACCGCTTCCTGGCCTCGTTCCTCAACCGCTACTACAGGATCATGCCCTACCTGCCCGGAAGGAACCTGCCCGCGAAGATCGCGCGGAAGACCGCGCAGAACATCACCCTCCGCGACTACGCCGCGAACGGCGCCCGCTCCCAGTAGGGCGGCAGTGCAGGGCCGAGCAGGGCGGGGCCGGTCAGAACAGGGCCAGGCCGAGGGCGAACAGGGCGCCGAAGACGAGTTGCAGGCGCCCGGTCTGCTGCAGGGTCGCGATGAGGGCGGGGCCGGTCGCGCCCGAGCGCACCGTCCTGACGGGGGTCACCACGAGGGGGAGCGCGAGCACGGTCAGCGCGGCGAAGGGCCGCGCCGGCACCAGGGCGAGCGCGCACACGAACGGCAGCACCAGGGTCGCCGCGTAGGCCAGACGGGTCCGGGTGTCGCCCAGCACCACCGCCAGCGTGCGCTTGCCGGACGGCCCGTCGGTCACGATGTCGCGCAGGTTGTTGACCACGAGGAGCGCGCAGGCGAGCAGCCCCACGGGCACCGCCGCGGCCAGCGACAGCCAGGTCAGGCGTTCCACCTGCACGTACGTCGTGCCGGCCACGGCCACGAGGCCGAAGAACACGAAGACCGAGAGCTCACCGAGCGCGCGGTAGCCGTACGGGCGGGACCCTCCGGTGTAGAACCAGGCGGCCAGGATGGACGCGAGGCCGACCAGCAGCAGCCACCAGGCGCGGGTGACGACCACCAGCACCAGCCCCGCGACCGCGGCGGCGAGGAAACAGGCCAGGGCGGCGGCGAGCACCCGCTTCGGCGCCGCGACGCCCGAGCCGACCAGCCGCAACGGGCCGACCCGGTCCTTGTCGGTGCCCTTGACGCCGTCGCTGTAGTCGTTCGCGTAGTTGACGCCGACCTGAAGCGCCAGCGCGACGAACAGGGCGAGCAGGGCCCGCCACCAGACCGCGCCGTCCTCCGCGACCGCCACGCCGGTGCCGACGGCGACCGGGACGACGGCGGCGGGCAGCGTGCGGGGGCGTGCGCCCGCTAACCATTGAGCTGGGGTGGCCACGTGACTCCCTTTTCCTACCTTTGCGTAGCCGGTGAAGGCGTCACCAGTCTGGCCAATCCCCTGCGGAGTGCCGACAGCGGGGTTGGCGGACGGGACGGGCGGCGGGGCGGAAGGCGGGCTGGAGGTGGCCGGGCTGCTGGTGGCCGGGCGGACGCGAGCGGTCAGCTGATGTCGGTGGTCAGGCGGATCATCCGGATCGGGCGGCCCATGTCGAGCACGCGCTCGGCCTCGTCCTCGCCCCAGCCGGCCGACTCCAGGAAGCCGAGCATCTGGTGGTTGTCGGCGAACACCCAGGTCACGACCGTGCTGTAGCCGTCCTCACGGAGGTGGTCCACGGTGGCGTTGAGAAGTCTGCTGCCGTGCCCGCGCCTGATGTGGTTGGGGTCGACGAGCAGGGTCATCAACTCGGCCGTCGTGGCCGGATGGAGGTCGGGATCCTCGGCGGGCCCGTGCGACGCCAGCCCCACGACCCGGTCGGAGGCACGCTGCGCCGCGGTCGCCAGAATCCCGCCGGGCCCGAGCGCGGTGAACGCGTCGGTGTCGGGCACCACCCGCTCGACGGCGACGAGCAGACGGTGACGCGGCGTGGGCGGCGAGAGGATCGCCTCCTCCCACTGGCGGCGCCACATCTTCTCCGCCGCCGGACCCGTCATGTGCTCCAGCGGGACCGGTGGCAGGAAGTCGCGGTATACCGCCTTCCACGCCCGGATCTGGGTGCTGGTCACCGCGTCGACGTCCTCGAGGCGGGCAGCTCTCACACCCATTCGGCGGGCTCCTTTCTTAGCCTGTAACACCGTACTGGTCAGGAGGGCCTCGCCGTGCCGTCCACCTGGCGTCGTGCCCGATATGCCCGGGTTTTTGTGCGGTTTCCGCAGACGCGCATGGAGCACCAGGAGCGAGACCGGTTCTTCGAGGAGTCGATGAACGCCCACTGGCACGTGCTCTCGGCGCAGACCTTGAGCCGTGGCCAGGTGCCGTCGGCGTGGGCCGCCGGGATCTGCGCGGCGAGCCGCGCCAGGCCGCCCGCGACGCCGGACGCCGTCGGCTCCAGTGCGGGTGTGCCCCCCGAGAGCGTCACGCGCACCGGAAGGCCGGCCAGCGCCGCCTCCAGGCCCTCCGGCCCGTCGTACGGGCCTCCGTCGTGGTTGTGGCGCAGCGCCGCGCGCAGCCCTTCGCGCAGGTGGGCGGCGATCGCGAGGTCCTCGTCGGAGGCCCGGTCGCCATCGCCGGTCAGCCCGCGTTCGCGCAGCCAGACAGACAGGTCGGCCGGCGATGCCAGCTCGTCGGCGTCTCCCTCGACGTCGTAGGTGTTAACGAAGTCGCGGAGCAGCTCCGCCGGGCCCGTCATGATCGATCACCCCTCGTGACCACTGTACGACAGTCGGAGGTCGCGAAATACCAACACCTCCATAAGCGTTACACTGGTGTCTGGCATTCCGGTGGAGGAGGAACCCATGCGTATCAGCTACCTGGCCTACCTGGCGCTGCGGAACAAGGAGCGCCGCGAGCGCCTGTCGCGTGACGCCCGCGCGCCCCGGCAGGACCGCCGGGCCCGGTGACGGTCAGCGTGGCGCTCGGTTGGGGAGGACGGCGGCGAGGCGGCGCACGCCCTCGTCGAGCTCGGCGAGGCTGACGGGGGCGGTGTGGGTCAGCCGCAGCCGCGGGCCGGGAGGCTCGGCGGGGTAGTAGATCCGTCCGGGGCTCACCAGCACGCCGTTCGCCTGAGCCGCCTCGGCCGTCTCGGCCTCGTCCGTGCCGGGCGGGAGCCGTACCCACAGGTGCAGGCCGCCGGGGGGCACCAGGTGCGCCTCGGCGGCGGGCGCGTGCCGGGCGAGCCCGGCGAGCAGTGCGGCCTGCCGTACGCCGATCTCCTGGTGGACCGCGCCGAGGTGGCGGCGCCAGGCGGGGGAGGTGAGGAACTCCAGCGCCGTCTCCTGCAGCGGCCGGGCGACGAAGAACGACTCCACCACCTGCGAGGCCCGCAGCCGGTGCGCGGCGGGCCCCCGCGCGACCAGCGCCGCCACCCGCAGGCTCGGTGAGGTGATCTTGCTCAGCGACAGGACGTGGACCACCGTCCCGTGCGCGTCCATGGCCGCCATGGGCGGCGGGACGGGACCGGTCGCCAGATAACGCGCGTAGTCGTCCTCGACGACGAAGGCGCCCGCGGCCCGTGCCACGGCCAGGACCTGCTCCCTGCGCTCGTGGCCGAGGGTCGCGCCGGTGGGGTTGTGCAGCGTCGGCTGGCAGTAGAACACCCGCGCCCCGGTCATGGCGAAGGCCTCCGCCAGCAGGTCGGGCCGTACGCCCTCGCCGTCGAGCGGCACGGCCGTGGCCCGCAGCCCGGCCGCCCGCGCCGCCGCGAGCGCGCCCGGATAGGTCGGGGTCTCGACCAGGACCGGCGAGCCCGGCGCCGCGAGCGCCCGGAACGCGTGTGTGAGCGCCGACTGGCCGCCGCTGACGACGAGCACGTCGTTCGGGGTGACCGTGCCGCCGACCTCCGCCGCGAACCATCGGCGCAGCTCAGGCAGGCCGTTCACGGGCGGCATCCCCCACGCCTCCGGGCGGCGTACGGCTCTCGCCGCGGCGGCGGCCAAGGCCTGCGCCGGGCGCAGCCCGGGGTTCAGGTAGCCGCCGGTGAGAGGCACGACGCCCTCGGCGGGCTGGGCCAGCAGGCCGGCCACCGCCGAGTCGTCGACGACCCGGTCGCCGAGGGCCACGGTCTGCCAGGACGAGTCGGGCGCGTCCGCGACGGGCCGCCGGACCGGGGCGACGAACACGCCCGCGCCGGGCCGGGTGACCACCCGTCCCTCCGCCGCGAGCTGGGCGATGGCCCGGGAGACGGTCACCGGGCCGACGCCGTGGCGGCGCATGATCTCCCTGCTCGGCGGCAGCCGCTCACCCGGCCGCGACCGTTCCGTCTCCGTACGGAGGATCGCGGCGAGACGGACGATACTGCTATCGTCATTCATGAAATCTAACGATAGCGCTATCGATGTCCGGCCGATAGCGGGCGGTGGTCCACGGCGGGGAGAGCGGCAGGGAGAACAGCGAGAACGGCGGGGAGAGTGGCGGGGCAGCCTGCTCGCCGGGGTGGGTGTCCTGTCGTTCTCGGGATCCCTGCCGGCGACCGTGTTCGCGATGCGCGGGTTCGATCCGTACCTCGTCGCGATCGGGCGGGCCGTGGTCGCGGCGGTCGTCGCGGTGATCTGCCTCAGGGCCGCCGGTGCGCCCCTCCTGCCGCCCCGCGCGCACCTGCGGCCGTACGTGCTGATCGTGCTGGGCGTCGTGCTGGGCTTCCCGCTGTTCAGCGGCCTGGCGCTGAACAGCGGGGCGAGCACGGCCCACTCGGCGGTGGTCGTCGGCCTGCTCCCGGCGGCCACGGCCGCGTTCGCGGTGCTGCGGGCGGGGGAACGCCCGAGGCCGTTGTTCTGGGCCGCCTGCGCGGCCGGCGCGCTGTCGATCACCGTGTTCACGCTGACGCGGGGGACCGGCCGCCTCGCCGGGGCCGACGTGCTGCTCGTGCTCGCCCTGCTGTCGGCCGCAGTCGGCTACACCGAGGGCGGCAGGCTGGCGCGGGAGACGCCCGGCTGGCGGGTCATCTCGTACGCCCTGGTGCTCGCGGCCCCGGTCACGGTCCCGGTGACGGTGGTCCTGGCGGTGACCACACCCATGGCGCCCTCGGCCGAGTCGCTGTCCGGGTTCGCGTACGTCGCGCTGGTGTCGATGTTCCTGGGGTTCATCCCCTGGTACGCCGGGCTCGCCATGGGCGGGATCGCCCGCGCCGGGCAGATCCAGCTCGCGCAGCCGCTGCTCAACCTCGTGTGGGCCTGGCTGCTGCTGCACGAGGAGATCGGTGCCGCGACTGTCACGGCGGCCCTCGCCGTGCTCGTGTGCGTCGCCGCCACCCAGGCCGGCCGCCGCACCTCGTGAGCCGGGCTCACGGCGCTGTGTTCACGGCGCTGTGTTCACGGCGCTGTGTTGACGGTGCTGTGTTCACGGCGCTGTGTTGACGGTGCTTGTTCACGGCACGAGGACGACCTTGCCGACGGCGGTGCGCGCCTCGATGCGCCGGTGGGCCTCGGCGGCGTCGGCCAGGGGCAGCACCGAGTCGACCTGGGGGCGCAGCTCACCTCGGGCCGCCAGGTCCAGCACCTCAGCGCGGGCGGCCAGCACCCGGGACATCCATGACTCCGGTCCGCCGCAGCCGACGAGGGTCAGGCCGCGCTGCAGCAGGTCCATCGGCGTGACGGCCGGCGGGCCGCCGAGGAGGCCGTACAGCAGCATGCGCCCGGTGCCCGGGGTCATCGCGTCGAGAACCCGCCCGGCGGACGCGCCGCCGAGCGACTCGAAGACGACGTCGATCGGGCCGCCCGCCTCCCGCAGCCGTTCGGTCCAGCCGGGGTCGGTGTGGTCGAAGACGTCGTCGGCGCCGAGCTCCCGGGCGAGCTCGCGTTTGGCCGGGTTGCCCGCGGTGGCGAGGACGCGGGCGGCGCCCATGGGCCGGGCGAGCTGCGTGAGGTAGCCGCCGACGCCGCCGCCCGCCACCTCGGCCAGCACGGTCTCCGTTCCGGTGAGGCCGGCCGTACGCAGGAGGGTCATCGCCAGGGCGCCCTGGACGGCGACCGCCACCGCGTCTGTTGCGTTCAGGGAGTCAGGCACGGGAACGAGGGCGTCGGCGGCGGCCGTGACGTACTCCGCGTACGTGCCTTCGCCGGTCGCATTCATGATCGCGAACCTGCGGCCGATGAGGCCGCTGTCCACCCCTTCGCCGACCTCGGTCACGACGCCCGCCGCCTCGAAGCCGAAGACCGAGGGGAGCGGCCGGGGCATGGGGAAGAGCCCCGAACGCATCGCGGTCTCGTAGTAGGCCACGCCCACGGCCTCCGTACGGACGAGCACCTGGCCCGGGCCCGGCACCGGAGTGGGCACCTCCTCCAGCGTGAGGACCTCGGGGTCCCCGGTCCTGTGCATCACGATCGCGCGCATGAACGCTCCTAACTGGACCGTCGGTCAAGTTCTGTCGCCGCTACTGTACGGACCACAGGTCCAGTTGTCACCAGGGAGCCGAGATGGGCGAGCAGCGTGCGGAACGCGCCGACGCGGCGCGGAACCGGCGTGCGATCCTCGGCGCCGCGGAGGAACTGCTGCGCTGCCATGCTCCGGACGAGGTGTCGATCGAGCGGATCGCCGCCGCGGCGGGCGTCGGCAAGGGCACCGTCTTCCACCGCTTCGGCAGCAGGGTCGGCCTCATGCGCGCGTTGATGGAGGAGCGGGTGCACGCCCTCGGCGAGGCCGTCGCCGGCGGTCCTCCCCCTCTCGGCCCCGGTGCGCCGCCCCGCGATCGTCTGGCCGCCTTCCTCGACGCGGTGGTCGGGGTCGCCGCCCGCAACGGGAGACTGATCACGGCGCACGACCACGCGCTGGCGACCCGGCGGCACGCCGAGGGGCGCCTCACGGACAACCCCGTCTACCTGTCCTGGCACGCGCACGTGACGTCGCTGATCGCCGAGGCCCGGCCCGATCTCGACGCCGATCTCGTCGCCCACGTCCTCGTCGGCTCGATGCACAACGAGGGGGTCGCGCGACTGCTTCTGGCCGGGGAGTCCGAGCGGGTCGCCGCCGGGATGCGCGCGATGGCGGAGTCCCTCCTGCGGTGACGCCGGTCCGAGAGAGATAATCCCGAACCGGACGAATTGGTAACCTGAGGTCATGACCGCCATGGCGCCCTCGCGGACTGAACCCGATCTGTCCTTCCTGCTCGACCACACCGGTCACGTGCTGAGGACCCGGATGGCGGCGGCGCTGGCGGAGATCGGGCTGACCGCGCGGATGCACTGCGTGCTCGTCCACGCGCTGCAGGAGGAGCGTACGCAGATCCAGCTGGCCGAGATCGGCGACATGGACAAGACCACGATGGTGGTCACCATCGACGCCCTGGAGAAGGCCGGTCTGGCCGAGCGCCGCCCGTCGACGGCCGACCGGCGGGCCCGCATCGTCGCGGTCACGGACAAGGGCGCGCAGGTGGCGAAGCGGAGCCAGGAGATCGTCGACGGGGTTCACCGGGCCGCGCTCGAATCGTTGCCGAAGGAGGAGGCGGAGGTGCTCGTCCGGGCGTTGAGCCTCCTGGCCACGGGGCATCTGGGCACTCCGGCGGAGGCGCCCCAGGCCGTACGCCGGGCACGCCAGCGAGGATGATCGGTCATCGATAGATAGTCTGCAACAAAACTATCTGCTACGGTCCTTTCTGTTCCCCATGAACAGGAGGCGACCGATGTCGCGCATATCCCCTTCGCGCCGGTTGGCACTCGGCGTGCTGTCCACGGCGATGTTGATGACGATCCTCGACGGCAGCATCGTCACCGTGGCCCTGCCCGCGATCCAGCGCGATCTCGGTTTCGCGCCCGCCGACCTGAGCTGGACGGTCAACGCCTACCTCATCGCGTACGGAGGGCTGCTCCTGCTGGCCGGACGCCTCGGCGACCTCCTCGGCCGCAGGGCCGTGTTCCTGGCCGGCAACGTGGTCTTCACCGTCGCGTCCCTGCTCGCGGGGGTGGCGGGCGATCCGGCGATGCTGATCGGCGCCCGGTTCCTGCAGGGCGTCGGCAGCGCCATGGCCACCGCGGTCGTGCTCGGGATCCTGGTGACGACCTTCACGGACCCGGGGGAGCGGGCCAAGGCCTTCGGGGTGTTCGGCTTCACCGGCGCCGTCGGAGCGTCGCTGGGCGCGGTGCTCGGCGGCGTCCTGACCGACGCCCTCGGCTGGCACTACATCTTCCTGATCAACATCCCGATCGGTGTGGTCACCGTCGTGCTGGCCGTCCGGGCGCTGCCGGCGGAGCGGGGGCCCGGCCTGTCGGGCGGGGCCGACGCCCTCGGTGCCCTGCTGGTCACGGCCGGGCTCATGCTGGGCATCTACGCCGTGGTCCAGATCGAGAGGTACGGCGCGGGTGTCCTGTGGTTCGGCGCGGCGTCCCTCGTGTCGCTGGCCGCCTTCCTCGTCCGTCAGGCGACCGCCCGCACTCCGCTCATGCCGCTGCGGGTCCTCCGCTCGCGCGCCGTCGCCGGGGCCAACCTGGTGCAGGTCCTGGCGCTGGGCGCGATGTTCGCCTTCCAGGTCGTGGTCGCGCTCTTCATGCAGCACGTGCTGCGGTACGGCGCGCTCGGCACCGGTCTGGCCATGCTTCCGGCGGCGGTGTCCATCGCGGTGGTGTCCCTGTTCGTCTATCCCCGGCTGACCATGCGCTTCGGCGCGCGTGGCGTCCTGCTGGCCGGTCTCGCGCTGCTGATCGGCGCGATGGGCTGGCTCGCCCGCGTCCCCGTCGACGCCCGATACGCGACCGACCTGCTCCCGGTGATGGTGCTCATCATGGGCGGCGGCCTCGTGCTCCCGGCGCTGACCACGCTCGGCATGTCCGGTGCGCGCGGCGACGACGCGGGTCTGGTCTCCGGACTGTTCAACACGACTCAGCAGATCGGGATGGCCACCGGCGTCGCGGTGCTGTCCACGCTGGCCGCGTCGCGTACGGAGGGCCTGCTGGCCGGCGGGGCGAGCGGGGTGGTGGCCCTGGCCGGAGGTTACCGGCTGGCCTTCACCGTGTCCTTCGTCCTGCTGGTCGCCGCTTTCGCGGTCGGGCTCCTCGTCCTGCGGCGGTCACCGGCAGACATCGAGTACGAGGCGGAGCTCCAGCCCGAGCGGGCGTAACCGCCGTTCGCCCGGCTGATCCAGGATATCTTGTCAGGTAGTTCCTGACGTCGTAGTCTTCTGATCACTCGTCAGGAAACGCCTGACAACGAATGCCGGGAGGGCGACATGCCGGCACCTTCTCTGTCGGAACAGGACATCCGCTGCTCGTTCTGCTCGAAGTCGAAGACCGAGGTGAACAAGATGGTCGCCGGTCCCGGCGTCCACATCTGCAACGAGTGCGTGGGGCTCTGCGCCGAGATCCTGGCCGCCCAGGCCGCCAAGGCTGCCGACTCCGCTGAGTCCGCCGAGGCCCCGGAGATCCCGTACGCCGAGAGCATGACCGACGAGCAGATCCTGGAGTTCCTGCCGCGCATCGCGGCCGTGGGCGCGCAAGTGGAGGAGAACCTGCGGGTCTGGGTGCAGCGCCTGCGTGACCGGAGCGTCACCTGGGCCAGGATCGGCGCCGCCCTCGGCATGACCCGCCAGTCCGCCTGGGAGCGGTTCTCCGGGGAGGAGTGACGCACCGTCGCCTGATGCGAGAACTCCCGGCGGCACGTCGCCTCCACAACCACGACCGCTAACGCCACCCCACCCGCTACACCTGCCGGAAGACCGGCGAGGATCGCTGGGCTTTCACCTACCACGACCCCCGCGGCGCTCGGCGACGCCTATGAGGGCGGACCCCGCCAACGCTGACATGCGGACGCCCGGGGTCGCGTGCGGTTCCCGGCGCGTGAACCTCAGGACCGTCGGCGGCATCAAAGAACCGAGAGGCGGGGAGTGCGTATGGCGTTGGCGGCGCCGCTGCTGCCGGAGGACCCGGAGCGGCTGGGCGGATACTGGCTGGCGGGCCGGCTCGGGGCGGGCGGCCAGGGGGTGGTGTACGAGGCGTACGACTCCGGGGGCCGTCGTGTCGCGGTGAAGGTACTGCACGGCGAGGCGGCCCGCGACCAGGAGTTACGCGGCCGGTTCGGGCGGGAGGCGACGGCGGCCCGGAGGGTGGCGTCCTTCTGCACGGCCCGGGTGCTGGACGCGCAGTTGGAGGGCGACCAGCCGTACATCGTGAGCGAGTACGTGGAGGGGCCGAGCCTGCGCCGGGCCGTGCGTCAGGAGGGCCGCCGGTTCACCGGGGACGACCTGCACCGGCTGGCCACCGGAGTGGCCACCGCCCTGGCCGCGATCCACGACGCGGGTGTGATCCACCGTGATCTGAAACCCGACAACGTGCTCCTCGGGCCGGACGGGCCACGAGTGATCGACTTCGGGGTGGCCCGGACGCTGGAGATGTCGCTGACGGCGAGCGGCCTGGTGGCCGGAACGCCTACCTACATGGCGCCGGAGGTGTTCACCGGGCGGCGGGCCGGCACTCCCGCCGACGTGTTCGCCTGGGGCGGCGTCGTCGTGTTCGCCGCCACCGGCATCGACCCGTTCGAGGCGGAGAGCCTCGGCGGCGTCATGCACCGCGTCCTGTCCGTCGACCCCGATCTCAGCATGCTCCCCGAGTCGCTGCGTCCACTGGTGGCCGCCGGGCTGCGCAAGGACCCGGAGGAGCGCCCGGCGGCCCGCGACCTGCTGAACGCCCTGGTCAGCGGGTTCCGCGGCTTCCAGGGGGATCTGCTGGCCCTGGGCAGCGCCGAGGCGGGGCTGCTGGGCCGGGACGGTGATCGCGAGCCCGGCCTGGGCATGCTCGCCGAGGAGGTGTACGCCGGGCTCGGCCCGGCCGCGCAGGCCGTCGTCCCGGACATGCTGCTGCGAATGATCGCGGTGGACGAGAACGGAGATGAGACCACTCGCCGGGTGAGCCGTGCGGAACTGCTGGAGGGCCGTCCGGCGGAGGAGAGGGCCGCCGTCGAACAGGTGCTCGCGGCCCTGGCCCAGGCCGGGCTGCTGGCCGGGGCGGACGGCTCGGTCACGCTGGCCGGCCCGGCCCTGGTCAGGGCCTGGCCCCGCCTGCGCGCCTGGGCCGACGAGGAACGCGACGGCCTGCGCGGTCACATGGAACTCGCCGCGGCGGCCCGTCGCTGGCGCGGTGACGGCGGGAAGGACGCCGACCTGCTCCAGGGCGCCCGGCTCGACGCGGCCCTCGCGTGGGCGGCGGGCGGGCGGCGCCACCTCGCCCTGAACGCCCTGGAACGCGAGTATCTCGCCGCCGGTTCGGCCCTGGTCAGGAGGGGCGCCAACCGCCGCAGGCTGCTCACGCTGGTCCTGGCCGTCCTGCTCGTGCTGTCGCTCGCGGGCGGCGGGCTGTCGGCGTACCAGGGCCGCAGGATCGCCGAGCAGCGCGACCAGGCGACCGGACGGCAGGTCGCCTCCCAGGCGGGGACGCTGCGCACGACCGATCCGGCCACCGCGATGCTGCTGACGGTCGCCGGCTGGCGCCTCGCTCCCGGCGCCGACACCCGCTCGGCCCTCACGACGTCCCTTTACCAGCCCGAGACCGCCGTCTTCCACGACCCTCAGGCGACCGGCACCACGCTCCGCGCGCTGAGCGGCGACGGCCGCGTCCTGGCGAGCGTCAGCGCCGACGGCGTCCGCCTCTACGACGTACGCACCGGCCGGAGGACCGGCGGCTGGGCCGACACCGGCATAGGCACCGGTCAGGTGTTGCAGAGTGTCGCGCTGAGTCCGACCGGCCGTTATCTCGCGGCGGCGCTCGGCGCGAAGGTGGTCGTGTGGGACGCCCGTACCGGGAAGCGGAGGCGGGAGTACGACCCGCAGGCCGGCGACTCCGCCGACCCCGAGGACCGCCGGTCGCTTTTGGACCTGCTCCTGGAGTTCGGCGACGACGACGCGACCCTCGTCGTGCACGAGGGCCAGGGCCTGTTCCTCTGGAACATCGACAGTGGCCGCGTCCTTCCCCACTGGGAACTCGGTCACGCGGCCGTCGCGGCCTCGGGGCGGCTCGCGGCGTACGCCGTGGAGGGAGGCGAGCCCGGCGTCCACCTCCGGCGACTGCCGGCCGGGACCGAGGACGCCCGGTTCCGCGCCGCCTGCCCCGGCGCTCCGATCTCCCTCGCCTTCAGCCCGGACGGTCGTACGCTGGCCTGCCGGGGCGCCAGGTCGGTCACCCTCGTCGACACCGGGACGGCGCGGCGCCTGCCCGGGCAGTTGGCGGCCGCCGGACCGGTGAACCTGGACCTCGCGAGCATGCCCATGCTGCGGTACGGCCCGGGCGGGCTGCTGGCCTCGTTCGCCGACAACCGGATCCAGGTGTGGCGGGTCGCCGACCGCCATCTGCTGCTGGACTACCGGCTCGACGGAGTGGCCTTGGACGTCCGGTTCGACTCCGGCGGGCGTTCGCTCAGGTACCTGGTCGACCAGTCGGTCGTCACCGTGGACCTCGGGCAGCGCCTGGCGGGCGGCGGGCTCCCCGGAAAGCCGTACGCGGCGACGCTCAGCCCGGACGGGCGCCTGCTGGCCGTCCGGATGAGTGAGACCGATGCGGTGCGGCTGTGGGACGTCCGCGGGCGCCGTTTTGCCGGGGAACCCCTCCGGGGGTCGGAGCCCGGCCCCGACGCCGCGGGCTCCGATCCGCCCCAGTTCAGCCGCGACGCCCGTCACCTGCTCACCGGCGACGGCGCGGGGGCGTACACGGTGTGGGACGTCGCCACCCGTACGGCGTCGCGCACCATCAGGGCGCCGAAGGACCGGCGACTGGAATCGGCGGCGCTGAGCCCGGACGGCCGCACGCTCGTGGCCGAGATGACCCCCCTGCTGATCCGGTCGGCGAGTCAGGAGGACGAGCGCTGGATGCGCTTGTGGGACGTTGGGACCGGCGCGGTGCGCACGACCGTGCGCCTCGCCCAGCCCGCGGGGCCGTACGTCTTCTCCCCGGACGGGCACTACATGGCGCCCGCGGGCTCCGGGCCCGGCCGTTTCGTCGACGCCGCCTCGGCGAGACCGTTCGGCGGGAACTACGACCCGTCCTCACAGGGTGGCTCCGATCTCGGCGATCTCGCGTTCGCGCCTGACGGGCGGCTGATGGCGCTGGGCGACGGCATGGGCAGGATCATGCTGTGGAGCACTCGTGGCCCGGCGCCGCGGCCGCCGGTGCTGCACGGTGCACTGGAGCCGGTGGGCGCGATGGCCTTCGCGCCGGATGGGCAGGTGCTCGCCACCGGCGGCGGGGAGGGCACCGTGCAGCTCTGGGATGTCGCCGCCGGGCGCCGTCTCGGCCCCGCGATCGATCTGTACGGGAGCGAGATCCTCAGCCTCGCCTTCAGCCCCGACGGCACCACCCTGTACGCCGCCGACGGGTCCGGGGGCGTGCACGACTATCCGGTGGATCCGGAGCGGATCGCCGCCGCCGTGTGCGCCCGGGTGGGGCGCACCCTGCCGGAGCGGGACTGGCCGACGTACCTTCCCGACGTGCCCTACCGCGACGTCTGCCGCTAGACGGCCTCACAATCGGACGGCGGCTCAGAGTTCGAGGACGAGACGGGGCGAGCGGGCGCGCGACACGCAGATGAACATGACGTCGCCGGCCGCGCGCTCCTCCTCGGTGAGGAGGCTGTCGCGGTGGTCGGGCACGCCGTCCAGCACCACCGTCTCGCAGGTGCCGCAGGTCCCCTCCCGGCAGGAGGACAGCACGGGGACGCCCGCCTCCTCGACCACCTCGAGGATCGAGCGGTCCTCCGGCACGGTCAGCGTCGTCCCGGTCAGGGCCAGTTCGACCTCGAACGCGGAGGCCTCGCCGCCGTCCGTGGCCGCGGGGGTGAACCGCTCGACGCGCAACGCGCCCTTCGGCCAGGACGCGCAGCGCTCCTCCGCCGCCCTCAGCAGTGGTTCCGGGCCGCAGCAGTAGACGAGGGCACCGGAGAGGGGAACACCGAGCAGCCCGTCCAGGTCGAGCAGGCCCGTCTCGTCCTGAGGGCACAGCTCGACCCGGTCCGGATGGTCCCGTACGAGCCGGTCGGCGAAGGCCATCGAGGCCCGGGTACGTCCGCCGTACACCAGCCGCCAGTCCGTACGGCGGCGCGCGGCCTCGGCGATCATCGGAAGGAGCGGGGTGATGCCGATCCCGCCGGCCACGAACAGGTAGCGGGGTGACTCGGCGAGGCCGAAGTGGTTGCGCGGGCCGCGCACCCGCACCGTGTCGCCCTCGGCGAGCCGGTCGTGCACATGGGCGGAGCCGCCGCGCCCGATCGGCTCCCGCAGCACCGCCACCTCGAAGGCCCGGTCGTCGCCGGGGTCGCCGCACAGTGAGTACTGCCTGACCAGGCCCGGCGCGAGCAGCAGATCGACGTGCGCGCCCGGCGTCCAGGAGGGCAGCGGGCCGCCGTCGGGCCGGACGAGGCGCAGGAGCACGACCCCCTCGGCGACGGGCGTTCTGTCCGCCACCTTCAGGTCGAGCTCCGGTTCCGTCAGGGGCATGGCGCGCGGGTCCTCCGGCTGAGTGGGTGAACGAACGGCGTGTGCTCAGACGAGCGCGGCGGCCGGGGCGGGGGAGTTCGCCGCCCCGGCTGGCCGGGCCCGGTGTCCTTCCGGGTGGCCGAGCAGCCAGTCCCACAGGACCACGGGATCGTCGAACTCCCGTTCCGCGCCGCAGAAGCAGGTGGCGTGCAGCCGGTCGGTGCCCGGCACCCAGCGGATGCGGTAGACGGTGCGGCCGGTGCTGGCTGTGCGGCCCGTCCGTGCGCCGGGTTCGCCCGGGTTCATCGGGCGGCGGCCCGCGAGGAGGCGGAGCCGGCCATCCGGGCGAGCAGTCGCCGGGCGGCCAGGCCGCCGGTGTCGATGTTCACCGACAGCTCCTGGTAACGGTCCGGCTCGGCGGCGATGACCTGCTCCAGCGTGTTCAGCGCGGTCACGTCCTGCAGGACCACCGTCCGGTTGCTCTCCCGGAGGAAGTCCGAGACCTTCTCGTCGTCGAGCGCGAAGTCCCGCGCGACGGCCCAGAAGTCGTAGGTGCTGCTGTCCGTCGACGGGGTGATCGCGTAGACGACCTCGACGTGGAAGGCGTGCGGGTCGGCGCCGTCGGCGGCGGGCGGCGGCGACCCGACGGGGGCGACCCGGCTGTGCAGGAGGTAGAGGCACGGCGGGTGATACTCGATGTCCTGCCACCGGGTGATCCGTCCCTTGATGCCGGTCGACTCGGCGTAGAACGGCGGGCACGCCGCGTCGTCCATGTGCCGGCTGACGTAGACGACGCCCTCGTCCTCGTCGACCTCGGTCGTGATCGGCGTCTCGGCCACCTCGGGCGTGCCGATGTATCCGCCGTGCAGGTAGGTCTCGTGGGACAGGTCCAGGAGGTTGTCCACGAGCAGGCCGTACCGCGCGTTCAGCGGCTCCATGCCGCACACCGTGGCGTACTCGGGCGCGACCAGCCAGGGCGCGCGCGGCGGCAGGGTGGCGCCCGGCTCGCGGTCGCCGATCCAGACCCAGACGAACGAGTCCTGCTCCACCACCGGGTAGGTGCGCAGCCGTGCCGTACGCGGGATGCGCTGCTGCGCGGGCACGGCGACGCAGACGCCGTCCGGGCCGTAGGTGAAGCCGTGGTAGCCGCAGACCACCCGGTCGCCGACGAGGTGGCTGGGCGCCTCGGACAACGGGAACCTGCGGTGGACGCAGCGGTCGGCCATCGCCACCGCCCGCCCGTCCTCGGTGCGCCAGAGCAGGATCGGCTCGTTCAGGATGGTACGGCCGAGCTGCCGCCGGCCCACCTCGTGGCCGTACGCGGCGACGTACCACTGGTCGCGCGCGAATTCCGTGACGATCACTGGTCACTCCTCGGTGCCGGCGGCGAGGGGCCGCCCGCGCAGGTCGGGTTTGCGGATCTTTCCGGAGCCGGTCTTCGGCAGGGCGTCGACGATGTCGAAGTAGACGGGGATCTTGTACTTGGCAAGCCGGGAGAGGAGGAACTCCCGCAGGTCGCCGGGGATGACGGCGGCCCCGGGGCGAGGGACGACGAAGGCCCGGCCGACCTCCCCCCACCGCTCGTCGGGCACCCCGACCACGGCGGCCTCCGCCACGTCGGGATGCTCGAACAGCACGTTCTCGACCTCGGCCGGGTAGACGTTCTCCCCGCCGGAGATGTACATGTCCTTGACCCGGTCGACGATGTGGAGGTGGCCCTCGTCGTCCAGGACGCCGATGTCGCCCGAGTGGAACCAGCCGCCCTCGGTGAGCGCGGCGGCGGTCGCCTCCGGGTTCCGCCAGTAGCCCGGCGTGACGTTCGGCCCCTGCACGAGCACCTCGCCCGGCTCGCCCGCCGCCGCGGGCGTCAGGTCGGGCCGCACCACCCGCACGTTGGCGAAGAACACCGGCACTCCGGCGGAGCCCACCTTGCGCTCGCTCTCGCCCGCCTCCAGGAAGGTTGCGCCCGGCGACGTCTCGGTCAGCCCGTAGCCCTGGCAGAAGGTCAGGCCCCGCGCCTGGTACGCGCGGATCAACGCGACCGGGATCGCCGCCCCGCCCGACATCAGCGTACGCAGCGAGGACAGGTCGGCGTGGGCCCACCGCGGCGACCTGGCGAACGCGGCGAACATCGCGGTGACGCCGAACATCCAGGTGACACGGTGCTTCTCGATGAGGTCGTAGCACTGGTCGACGTCCCACGACGGCATGATCACGGACGTGCCGCCCTTGAGGAAGGTCGGCAGCAGCGTCTGGTTCAGCGCCGCCACGTGGAAGAGCGGCGCGCTGACCAGGGTCACCTCGGTGCTCGCCACGTCGACGCCGATCAGCATGTGGAAGCAGTTCCACGCGAGGTTGGCGTGGCTGAGCATGGCGCCCTTGGGCCGTCCCGTGGTGCCGGAGGTGTAGAGGATCAGGGCGACGTCGTCGAGCGCCACCGGGATGTCGATCGGCGTGGGGTCGCCCTGCGACAGCCAGCTTTCGAACTCCGTCTCGCCGGGCGCGGGCGACGCCAGCGCCACGACCGTACGGAGGCCCGGCAGGGCGGGCAGGGCGCGGACGACCGCCGCGCACTCCGGGGCGTAGACGAGGACGGAGGCGCCCGAGTCCGTCAGCATGTAGGCGATCTCGGGCGCCGTCAGGCGGAAGTTCAGCGGGACGAAGATCCCGCCGAGCAGGTGCGTCGCGAACAGGGTCTCGGCGAAGGCGACGTGGTTGGGGCCGAGGTAGGCGACCCGGTCACCGGCCCGCACCCCGGCCTCGCGCAGCCGGGACGCGAGCCGCGTCGTCCGTTCGTGCACCTCCGCGTAGCTGACCGGCCGGTCCGCGAAGACGAACGCGGTGCGGTTCGGGCTCATCTGGGCCCGGCGGGCGGGCCAGCCTCCCAGTCCGGCGTTCCGCATCGGTGGCAACCCCTTCGCGTCATCTCAGGGACGGTGTAGGAGGGACGGCGTCAGGCGGAGGACGGCTTCGCCGCGCCGGGCACGTCGCCGGAGGAGGGCGCGACCACCGCGACCGAGGTCAGGTCCTGACCCCTGGTCTCGCGCAGGGCCAGTACGCAGAGCACGGTCAGCAGGCATGACGCGGCGATGATCGTGGAGGTCGTCGTGGTCCCGCCGCCCCCGGACGACGCGTCGAGCTGGGCGAACAGCAACGGAGCCAGACCGGCGCCGAGCCCGGCGATCTGGTAGCCGAGCGAGGCTCCGGTGTAGCGGCTCCTGGTGGCGAACAGCTCCGTGTACAGGGCCGCGAGCGGGCCGAACATCAACGGGTGCAGGATCGACTGGCCCAGCACGAGGGCGAGGGTGAGCACGGCCGTGCTGCCGCTGTTCACCATCGGGAAGAGGACGAATCCGAACACCGCCATCAGCAGCGCTCCCGTCAGCACGACCGGACGGCGCCCGACGCGGTCCGACAACGCCGCGCATCCCACGATACCGACGACGGCCAGCGCGGACGAGAGCGTGAGCCCGTTGAGCACCGCCTGCCGGGGGAAGCCGGCCCGCACGCCGTACGCGATGAGATAGGTGGTGAGCGTGCCCTGGGCCACGAAGGCGGACAGCCCGACGCCCACCGCGAGCAGCAGCGTCTTCGGGTGGTTGCGGAGCACGTCGAACAGCGGTGTCTTCCGGCGCCGTGCGGCCGGGGTCCAGGCGGCCGCGTCTCTTGCGGCCTCGCTTCTGGCGGCCTCGAAGACCGGGGTCTCGGTGACCCGCATCCGGACGAACAGGCCGACCGCCAGCAGGAGGATGCTGAGCAGGAACGGCACCCGCCAGCCCCAGCTCAGGAACGCCTGCTCGCTCATGACCGCGCCGGTGCCGGTGAGCACGGCGGTGGACAGCACCATGCCGGACGGGGCGCCGGCGTTGGTGAAGCTCGCCCACAGCCCGCGGCGGCTGGTCGCGTGCTCGGCGGACATCAGCACCGCGCCGCCCCATTCGCCGCCGACGGCGATGCCCTGCAGGATCCGCAGCAGGACGAGCGTGATGGGCGCGAGGGAGCCGATCTGGTCGTAGGTCGGCAGCAGGCCGATCAGGAAGCTGGCGACACCCATGAGCGTCATGGTCAGCACCAGCATGCGCTTGCGGCCGAGGCGGTCGCCGAAGTGGCCGAAGAGCACGCCGCCGAGCGGCCTGGCGAGGTAGCCGGTGGCGAACGTGCCGAAGCTGGCGACCGTCGCGGCGAGCGGGTCGAGGGAGGAGAAGAAGACCTTGTTGAAGATCACGGCCGAGGCCGTGGCGTACAGCAGGAAGTCGTAGTACTCGATGACGCTCCCGATGAAGCTGGAGCTCACCGCGCGTCGGAGTTGGGTCTGGCTGGGCTGGGTCTGGCTGGGGGGTGTCTCTGGCATGACCGAGCTCCTCGTCCGGGGAGCGAGCTGTGTCGCTTTCCTGTCCGGAGGTTAGGCAGATCGATAACGGAGGTCAAGACTTTGCCAAATATTGGCCAGGGGGCCGGAGAGAGGTGCTCCTCCCGCCTGCCGGAACGCCCGTGGCGCCCTCTCGCGCCCGTCTTTCGGCACGCCGAAACACGCCGTACGGGCCTGAAGGGCCGCGGGCAGCGTGATCAGGCCGCGTGGTCAGGCGTAGTGCCGGTAGACGGCGCGGGCGACGCAGGCGGGCTTGGCCGATCCCTCCACCTCCACGGTGAAGTCGAGCAGCATCTGGACGCCGTTGCCGGGGACCTCCTCCACCGACACCACGGTGGCGGCGAGGCGGATCCTGGCGCCCACCCTGACCGGGCTGGGGAAGCGGACCTTCTCCAGGCCGTAGTTGACGCTCATCGTCACGCCGCGGATGTCGAGCAGTTCGTTGAACAGCGGGATGACCAGCGACAGGGTCAGATATCCGTGCGCGATGGGGGCGCCGAACGGGCCCTTGGCGGCCCGCTCGGGATCGACGTGGATCCACTGGTGGTCGCCGGTCGCGTCGGCGAAGGTGTTCACCCGGTCCTGGGTGATCTCCAGCCACCCGCTGTGGCCGAGGTCCTTGCCGGCGAGCGCGGTGATCTCGTCGAGCCCGTGGGCCGATGTCGTCATGGTTGTCGCGTCCCTTTCTGCCCGCCGAGCCCGAGCAGGCGTGCGGCGTTGTCCTTGAGGATCTTCGGGCGGACCTCCGGCTTGATGTCGAGCCGGTCGAAGTCGGCGAGCCAGCGGTCCGGGGTGATCACCGGATAGTCGGACCCGAACAGCACCTTGTCCTTGAGCAGCGTGTTCGCGTACCGCACGAGCTGTGGCGGGAAATACTTGGGCGACCATCCGGACAGGTCGATGTGGACGTACGGCTTGTGCGTGGCGACCGCCAGCGCCTCGTCCTGCCAGGGGAAGGACGGGTGGGCGAGGATGATCCGCAGGTCGGGGAAGTCCACGGCGACGTCGTCCACCAGCATGGGGTTGGAGTGCTTCAGCCGGATGCCGCCCCCGCCCGGGACGCCCGCGCCGATGCCGGTCTGCCCGGTGTGGAACAGCGCGATCGCGCCGAGCTCCTCGATCACCTCGTAGAGGGGATAGGCCATGCGGTCGTCGGGGGAGAAGCCCTGGATGCTCGGATGGAACTTGAACCCGCGCACGCCGTACTCCTCCACGAGGCGGCGCGCCTCGCGGACGCCGGCCCGGCCCTTCCACGGATCGACGCTGGCGAAGGGGATCAGCACGTCCGCGTGCGCGGCGCAGCTCTCGGCGACCTCCTCGTTGGAGATGCGGGGGTGCCCGGTCGCGTGCTCGGCGTCGACGGTGAACACCACCGCCGCCATCTTCCGCTCGCGGTAGTAGGCGGCCATCTCCGGGATCGTCGGCCGCGGATGTTCCTTGAAGTATTTCTCCGAGGCGCCGAACAGCTCCGCGCTCAGCGAGGCGTGCCCGTCGGCCGACACCTCGGCGTGCGTGTGCACGTCGATCGCGACCAGCTCCTCGACGTTCACGAGCCTCCCTTCGGCGTGCCCGGTGCCTGCGGTGCGTCCGGCACGTTCGGCGCGGGAATGCCGTACGTCTCCGGCTCGGCGCCGACGCCCTCCGGCCACGCGGCGGCGATGGCGTCGGCCGACCAGCCGCCGTAGGTGTACGCCACCGACTTCTCGCTCGGATGGGACCAGAGCGCGAGCCGGTCGCCGCCGATGCCGATGGCCTGGCCCGTCACGTCCGCGGAGGCGTCCGAGGCGAGGAAGACGACCAGCGGGGCGACGTCCTCGACGGTGCCCATGCCCTCGCCCTGGCGCAGCCACGCGGGGAACGACCGGCCGGTCCGCTCCGCCTCCTCGATGATCGGGGCGAACGCCGGGATCGTCCGGGTCATCTCGGTGGCCGCGACCGGCACGATCGCGTTGACGGTGATGTTCGCCCTGGCCAGCTCCATCGCCCAGGTGCGGGCCATGGCGACGATGCCGGCCTTCGCTGCGGCGTAGTTGGTCTGGCCGAAGTTGCCGCGCTGGCCCGCGGGGGAGGAGACGAGAATCAGGCGGCCGCCGGTCCCCTGCTCCCGCATCCGGACCGCCGCCGCGCGGGCGCAGGTGAACGTGCCGCGCAGGTGCACTCCGATCACGGCGTCGAAGTCGTCGTCCGACATCTTCCACAGCACCCGGTCGCGCAGGATGCCCGCGTTGGTGACCATCACGTCGAGCCGGCCGAACTCCTTCACGGCCGTGTCGACCAGCCGGTCGGCGACCTCGGCGGAGCCGACCGGGGCGGCGACCAGGGCCGCCCTGCCTCCCCTCGCGGTGATCCCGTCCACGACGCGCGCGGCGGAGTCGCCGTCCACGTCGTTCACGACGACCGCCGCGCCGGCCGCCGCCAGCGCCTCGGCGTACGCGCGCCCGAGGCCCCGGCCCGCGCCGGTGACGACGGCCACCTTGCCCGACAGATCCATGTGCTCCACCTCTCGATTGGGCAGCGTGACGCCGTTCGAATCTATGGCAGTTATGTGACCATCGTCAAAGATTTGCCTTCCATGGGGAAGCGTCTACGCTTTCTGCTGTGAGCACCGGCGACCACGACCAGACGGCGGGTTCCATGCGCCCCCAGTCGTTGATGTTCAGCTTTCTCGGGATCTACGCGCTGGACCGCCGCACCGCCATCTACTCGGGCAGCGTCATCGACGTGTTCGCCCGTCTCGGTGTCTCCGAGGAGGCCGTACGGTCGACGCTCGCCCGCATGGTGAAGCGGAACCTGCTGGAACGGCACCGGCGGGGACGCAAGATGTACTTCGCGCTGACCCCGCACGCCGCCGAGGTGCTGGAGGACGGGCGCAGGCGGGTGTGGGAGACCGGGGCGGTGAACCGCGACTGGGACGGCACCTGGACCGTGGTCGGGTTCTCCCTGCCGGACAGCCGGCGCAGCACCCGGCACGACCTGCGGTCCCGGCTCGTCTGGGGCGGGTTCGGCCTGCTGCAGAGCGGGCTGTGGATAGCGCCGGGCGCCAAGGACGTCACCGAGATCCTCGCCTCCCTCGACCACGCCTCCCTCGACCACGCCTCCCCTGACCAGGCCTCCCACGACCCTGGCCTCGACATGGCCGACCACGTCACCGTGCTGAACGCCCGGGCGTTCAAGCCGACCGAGGCGGCCGATCTCGTCCGCAAGGCCTTCGACATCGAGCAGATCGCCGCCCGCTACCGGGCCTTCCTCGCCCGATGGGACGCCTCCCTGCCCCTGCCGGAGGCGCCGGACGACCTCGCCCGGCAGTTGCTGCTGCACACCGACTGGCTGCAGCTCGTCCGGCAGGATCCGCACCTGCCGGCCGAGCACCTGCCCGGGGACTGGCCCGCGATCCGGGCCGAGCAGGTCTTCCAGACGCTCGCCCGCGACTACCAGCCGCGTGCCGCCGAGACGGCCGCCGCCGTCCTGGACACCCTCGCCCTCTGAGGGACGAGCTGACGTACGGAGGACGCGGCGGGCGGGTGGTGCGTGCCCGGGGGCGGGCACGCACCTGGTGTCCGATGGGCTATCCGTTGGCGCAGGCCGTGCCGTTGAGCGTGAAGCCGGCCGGCGCGTTGTTGGTCCCGCTGTAGGTGCCCTGGAAGCCGAAGCTGGTGCTGCCTCCGGCGGGGATCGAGGCGTTGTAGGAGACGTTGCGCGCCGTCACCTGCGTGCCGGACTGGGTCACCGTGGCGTTCCAGGCGTTGGTGACCTGCTGGTTGCCCGGCCAGCTCCAGGTGACCGTCCAGCCGTTGACCGCGGCGCCCGTGTTCGTGACCGTGATGTCCGCCGTGAACCCGTTGTTCCAGGTGTTGGGGCGGTAGCTGACCCGGCACGCGCCCGTCTGCGGGTCCGAGGGAGTCACCGAGGGAGTCACGGAGGGCGTCACGCTCGGGGTCGAGCTGGGCGTCCTGCTGGGGCTCTGGCTCGGGCTCTGACTGGGACTCTGGCTCGGGCTCTGGCTGGCGCCCGTGAGACCGAAGAACTGGATGGCGACGGCGGCCATCCCGGTCGACGGGAGGCTGTGACCCGCGCCCTGGATGGTGTAGGCCTCGACCTTCACCGCGCCGGAGGAGTCGGCGTAGCGGCGGCGGCTCCAGCCCGACTGCGGGGTGTCCGTGCTGGTCGGCGTCTGGCTAAGGCCGTTCACGTTGGTCCACTGCTTGATCTCCTCCTCCAGCTCCGAGTAGGCGACGACGGTGTCGTTGGTGCCGTGCCAGAGCTGCATCCGCGGCCACGGTCCCCGGTAGCTCGGGTTCGCGTTGCGCACGGCGTCGCCCCACTGCTGCGCGGTCTTGCCGACGCACGGCGCGGAGTTGCCGCCCGGGCTGTACGCCGCCTCGTTCGGGAAGCAGGTGAACGGCACACCCATGAACGCCGCGCCCGCCTTGAAGACCTCCGGGTAGAGGCCGAGCATGGCGTTGGTCATCATGGCGCCGGAGGAACTGCCGGTCGCGAACACCCGGTTCGGGTCGCCGTGATACTGGTTCTCGACGTAGGTGATCATCGACATGAGCGACACCGGGTCGGTCTGGCCCCCGCGCACCTTCGACGCGTCGGACCAGTTGTCGAAGCAGTTGCCCTTCTTGGAAGCCGACGGGTAGATGACGATGTAGCCGTACCGGTCGGCCAGCGACGCGAACTCGCTGGACGAGTAGAAGCCGGGCCCGGAGCCGCCGCACGGGTGCATGGCCAGCACGATCGCCGGGTTCGACTGCACCCCGTTCGGCACGTACACGTACATCCGCAGGTTGCCGGGGTTGGCGCCGAAGTTCGTCACCTCGGTCAGCGTGGCCGCGGCGGCCGACTGCGCGGACACCAGGGTCACGGCGGCGTACAGCACCGCGGCACAGACACCGGCGAGTACCGCGAGTAATCGCTTCATTCGCTCCTCCTCTGCTGGACGTGCGGAGGTCCCGCTTTCCGGCGCGCCTTTTTCCGGAAGCGCCGTGCGTTGGCAAAACATGACGTCAGCCGGTATATGAGGAGGTATGGCCCGTGGTCAAGAGATGGCCCGAAGGGCCATGATCGGGCGCGTCCGCGAGAATCGAGTTTTCGCTGCATATCAAGCACTTTGCTATCAAGTGACTTGATATAGGAGTGCGAAACTTACATCCGGAGGGCCGGGAGGTATCGTCATGCTGGTGATCGCCTCCCGCACCCCTCCGGCCGCCCCGCAGAGCGCTCCTGCGCCCCGTCTGAGCTACCTGGTGTTCCGACTGGAGCGTCGCATCCGCGCCCACCTGGACGACTCACTCGCCCGGCACGGCGTCACCACGACGGAGTACATGGCCCTGAGCGAGCTTCGCACACGTGACGGGCTGTCGTCGGCGGAACTGGCCCGCATCGCCTTCGTCACGCCGCAGGCGATGAACCTGGTCATCCGCGACCTCGAACGGCGCGGGCTGATCCGCCGCGACCCGCACCCGGCCGGCGGACGGGTGCTGTGCGCCCGCCTCACCTCCGAGGGCGTGTCGGTGCTGCAGCGGTGCGACGGCTCGCTCGACGACATCGAGACGGTCATGCTCGCCAAGGTAGACACCACGCTGCGCGGCACCCTCAGGGAGGGTCTGACCCTCTGCGCCAGGGCCCTGCGCACCGACGCCCACCTCGACACGCACTGATCTCCGCGGTTTCCGCCCGGCGCCGGGATCGCGCAGGCCCGATGGCGTAATACGCAATGTTCGTGTCGTTGACGCCACGATGCCCGCCGGGAAGCATCGAGGGCATGCAGCGACGTGCGGTCCGGCGTGTGGTCATCGTGGTCTTCGACGGCTTCCAGATGTTCGATCTGGCCGGGCCGGCGGACGTCTTCTCGACCGCGAACCTGCTCGCCCGCGAGGGGGATTACCGCGTCGAGGTGACGGCAGTGCGTGCTGGGGCCGTACCGGCGCAGAACGGGATCGTCACGCTCGCGGAGACCGCGATCGGCGAGGTCGCGGGCCCGATCGACACGCTGCTCGTCGTGGGCGGGCTGTCCGTGCCGGAACACCTGGGTGATCGGGACCTGATCGGCGGCGTCGCCCGGCTGGCCGCCGGGGCGCGCCGGGTCGCCTCCGTCTGCAACGGGAGCTTCGTCCTCGCGGAGGCCGGGCTGCTGGGCGGCAGGCGCGCGACCACCCACTGGCTGGTGGCGGGGGAGATGGCCGACCGCTATCCGGACGTCGAGGTGGACGCCGACCCGATCTACATCCAGGACGGGAACGTGTGGACCTCGGCCGGGGTCAGCTCGGGCGTCGACCTCGCCCTCGCGCTCGTCGCCGCCGACCACGGCCACCGGCTCGCCCGGAACGTGGCCCGGGGGCTCGTGGTGTATCTGCACCGGCCGGGCGGGCAGAGCCAGTTCAGCGCCCCCATGCGGGCCGCCGTCCCACGGGCCGAGCCGCTGCGCGAGATCCAGGCGTTCATCGACGCCAACCCCGCCGAGGACCTCAGCGTGCCCGCGCTCGCCCGGCGCGCGGGGATGAGCGAGCGGCATTTCTCCCGCGTCTTCACCGAGCAGACCGGGGTCTCGCCCGGCAGGTACGTCGAGCGCAGCAGGGCCGACGCGGCCCGGCGGCTGCTGGAGACGACCGCCCACCCCCTGGACAGGGTCGCCAGGGAGACGGGGCTCGGCGCTCCCGAGACCCTCTACCGCGTCTTCCGCCGCCACTGGCGTGTCTCACCCGGCGACTACCGCCGCCGGTTCCGATCGAAGGAGAACAGCAGATCATGAACATCGCGATCCCCCTCTACCCGAGGTTCACCGCGCTCGACGCCGTCGGGCCGTACACGGTGCTGGCGTTCGCGCCCGGCTGCACGGTCACGTTCGTCGCGGCCGAGCCGGGGCCGGTGCTCGACGACCGGGGAAGCCTCAGCCTCGCGGCCACCGCGTCGTACGCCGACCTGCCCGAGCCGGACGTGATCGTCGTGCCCGGAGGGCCCGGGACGATCGAGGCGCTGTCCGACTCCGCGCTGCTGGGCTGGATCGCGCGGGCGCACGAGCGGACGCGGTGGACCACCTCGGTGTGCAGCGGCTCGTTCCTGCTGGGCGCGGCCGGACTGCTGACGGGCCGGAAGGCGACCTCCCACTGGGGATGGCTCGACCAGCTCGCCGGGTTCGGCGCCGAGCCGGTCGGCGAGCGCGTGGTGACCGACGGGAAGATCGTGACGGCGGCCGGCGTGTCGTCGGGCATCGACATGGCCCTCACCCTGCTGGCCGCGCTGCGCGACGAGGAGACCGCGCAGTCCGTGCAGCTCGCCATCGAGTACGACCCCCAGCCCCCCTTCGATGCCGGCAGCCCGAAGACCGCACAGGCCGGGTTGGCCGAGAGGGCCATGGCCCTCATCTGACGTCGTCCGCCGGTTCGACGGGGAAGTTCGCGCGGAACACGTTGTCCGGGTCGTAGGCGCGTTTGACCCGCCGCAGCCGGACGAGGCCGGCCTCGCCGAACGCGTCGAGCAGCCGTTCGGGCCGGGTGTCGGTGTCGAAGGACAGATAGAGACCGTCGGTGTACGGCGCGACCTCCGCGTCCCACGCGGCGTCGAGGGCCGGCTGCGCCGCGCCCATGGCGGTGAGCAGGAAGTTCTGGTGCCGGTGCGGATAGGCGGTCGCGTCGGGAGCCAGGTCGTGCGCGGCCCCGCCGGTGGCGCGTATCTGCAGGAAATAGGACGACCGGGAGCTCGCGACCCGCCCGAACGCGCGGCTCACGTCACCGTCGAGGTGGGTGACCAGGCCGGAGCGTACGGCGGGGTCCCCACCGCCCGTGTGGTGCCTCTCGGCCGGCTGAACCACCCCCGAGTAGGGCAGCAGATATCCCTGGTGCCCCAGCAGTGGGCCGGCCTCGGCGAGCCGTTCGAGCTCGCTCACCGCGGCCTCCGTGTCCGCGCCGGCGTACACGGTCATGAGCTGGGCGACAGCGTCCTGGCCGCGGCGCGCCGGTGAGAGGATCAGGAAGCTCGTCAGCTCACGCGGCGCCTTCTCCATCGCCGCGCCCCAGCGCTCGAGGAGCCCCGCCGTGTCGCGGGCGTCCAGGGTCATCTGGGAGAAGACGACCTCGCCGAGCTCCATCGCCTCGATCTCGACCCAGGTGACCACGCCGAGGTTGCCCCCGGCGCCGCGCAGGCCCCAGAACAGGTCGGGGTTCTCCTCCCGCGAGGCGTGCAGCACCCGCCCGTCGGCGGTCACGACCTCCGCGGCGACGACGTGGTCGATCGTCAGGCCGAAGCGGCGCCCGAGCAGGCCGATGCCGCCCGTGGTCGCGAGGCCGCCCACGCCGACGCCGCCGAAGTCGCCCGAGCTGATCGCCCATCCGTGCGGCACCAGGGCCTCGGCGACCTGGCCCCAGGTCGCGCCCGCGCCCAGCCGCACCCGGCGCGTGGCCGGGTCGACGACCTCGACGGTGTCGAGCGCGCCGACGTCGAGGACGATGCCGCCGTCGTTCGTGGAACGGCCGCTGATCCCGTGCCCGCCCGAGCGCACGCCGAGTGGCACGCCCTGGGACCTGGCGTACGCGAGCCCCTCGGCGACCTGCTCGGCCGTCCGGGGGCGCAGCACCAGGCCGGGCGACCCCGCGCGCAGGTAGTTGTGCCGCACCGACTCGTAGGCGCGGTCGCCGGGCTCGACGGCGTCGGCCGCGAGGCTCGCCGGGACCGTGTCGTAGTCGATCCCGTCGCGGCGCAGCGCGATCGCGGCGGCTCCGCGGCGGGCGGCAGCGGGGACCGTGCCGGTGGCGGCTCGCTCGCGCGTCACCGCGTCCCGTACGGCGGGGGCGATCTCCTCGCCGTAGACCTGGATGAGCCGGGGATCGTCCGAGCCGAGGACGAACGTGCCGATGCCGTCCTCCAGCGCCAGAGCGGTCAGCTCCTCCACCCACTGCTCGACCGGCCCCCGCAGGAAGCCCTCGCGGGTCTCGGTGACCTCACCGCCGATGTTCAGCAGGCGGCGCACCCGCGCCGGGTCGCGCCCGGCCTCCTCGGCGGCCGCGTCGATGATCTCGTTGCCGCGCCGCAGGTCGCCGTCCTTGAGGTAGGCGAGAGAGGGCAGCCATCCGTCGGCCGCGCGCCCCACCAGGCGCAGCATCCGCGGCTTGTAGGCGCCGACCCAGATCGGGATGTCGTGCGCGGGCGCCGGGCCGCGCTTGGCCCCCGCGATGCGGTGGTGTTCCCCGTCGACGCGCAGGATGCGGCGCTCACCCGCGTCCCAGATGCCGCGGATGATCTCGATGGCCTCTTCGAGCGCGGTCACGGATTCGGCCGGTGTCAGGCGGGTGCCGCCCATCGACTCGATCGCGTCCCAGAAGCCGCCCGCGCCGATGCCGAGCGCGAACCGGCCGCCGGAGAGAAGGTCGAGCGACGCCGCGGCGCGGGCCAGCACCGCCGGCGGGCGCAGCGGCAGGTTGAGCACGTTGCCCGAGACCGTGATCCGCTCCGTCCGCGCGGCCACCCAGGACAGCAGCGTCCAGGTGTCCAGGAACCCCGGCTGGTACGGGTGGTCCTGGAACGTCACGAGATCGAGCCCGGCCGCCTCGGAGATCCGCGCCAGCCGGACCGGCTCCTGCGGGTCGTGGTTCTGCGGGGTGAGAAACGTGCCGAAGGTCGGCTGGTGGCCGTAGTCCGTCATCGCCGGGCCTCTCTGTGTCACAACTAATCTGTGGAGCAGACGATATGTGACGCAACTTATCGAGGTGACAGCGTATTCCGGGTTAGGGTGGACGATGTGACCGACCACGAACCGACCGGCTCCCCGGCGCCGTCCACGCAGGGATCCGTGGTCGGGTGGGCCCTCGCCGTGCTGCTGCGGGAGTGGAGCGCGCGCGTGGAGGACATCTCACGTGACCTGCCGCACGGGGTGCGCGGCTACCAGGTGCTCTCCGCCGTCGTGCACGAGGCCCCGCCCACACAGGCCGCGCTCGCCGCCCGCCTGGGCATCGACCGCACCGTCATGACGTACCTGCTCGACAAGTTCGAGGGGTGCGGTCTCGTGGAGCGCCGGCAGGACCCGGCCGACCGCCGGGCGCGGCGCATCGTGCCGACCGAGCACGGCCGGCGCGTCCTCGCCGAGCTCGACGCGCGCGTCGCCCGGGCCGAGGACGAACTGCTCTCCGGTCTCGTGCCCGAGGACCGGCGGGTCCTCACGGCGCTGCTGGAGCACGCCGCCACCCGGGCGGCGCCCGGCGAGGACCGCTGCGCCGCCGCCGCGAGATCAGTCGGCGGCAGAACCTCAGACACGGTCTAGCCGGGCTTCGGGTACGCGAGTCCGCCCTCTGATGATGCTTTCGGCCACGACCAGGTTGACGATCCAGCCCAGCGTCTGACCGATCGGGATCACCGAGGTCGCGAGCTCTCCCACCGCCCCGGCGCCGCGGAAGGGGATCTGGGCCAGCAGGAGCAGGGGAACGAGGACGCGCGACGTCACCGCGAGGAACGTCAGCGCGTAGTTGCGCGTCATCCAGTCGCGATGGCTCACGAAGTCACGCCGGCGGGCGGCCCGGAACGCGAGCCCACCGGTGACCAGCCACAGGACGGCCGCGGTCGTGAGGCCGATCTGCGTCACGACGCGGCCCGACCACATCGCGACCGGGATCGCGGCCACCGCGGACGGCAGCACCCCGGCGAAGAGATAGGCCCGGCCGATCATCCGGTGGATCCGCCGGCGGGCCCGCACCCGCGGCATGAACTGCAGGGGACCGAGCACCAGCGCGACGGCGGCGGTCCCGATATGGCCCACCAGGACGTAGTAGTGCACGCTGCCGCCCACGTCGAGGCGGCTGTCGTCGATGTCGAGACCCAGGTACGGGTAGACGAGCACCGAAGCGGCGACCACCGCGACGATCAACATCAGCCATGCCGTCCGTCTCCGCATGCCCGCAGCCTGTCAGCCCACGGCCCGCTCCGGCATCCACCGGGGGATGACCCCGCACGTACGCGACTCGGCGTACGGCCCCGTCGTCCGGTCACGGACGACGCCGGTTGCCGCCGTATAGCCGGCAGTGTGCCGCCGCCCTTCGGCGGCGGCCTTGGAGACGTACGACTCGTCGGGCGGCTCCCCATGCCCGAGGAAGCGCGGAGGGGTTCCGGGGGGCCGCCCGACGTCAGTGGCTACGCGTCGACGCCCTCACTCTTGGCGATCACACGAGCGAACAACTGGTCGAGCATGCCCGACGTTTTTTCGCGCCATGCCCTCTGGGCCTGCATCTCTTCAACCAGGACCTGAAGCATGGAGCGGATCTCCTCCAAGATCGAGTGGATGTCGGCTGTGATGGTGCGGATGTCTTCCAGTCCCGCTCCCAGTGCGTGCTGACCCCTGCTCAGATTGACGCGCTCCTCGGTGTGTGGCATGCCCGACAGGTTAGGGGTGCCGCGCAGATCACACAGGGTGAATCTCCAAGCTCCGCGCGGTCAGCCCTGCGGCCAGTTCTCCGGCGAGGACACGTACGTCCCGCGATGCGGCACGGTGAAGACATACCCCTGATCCCGGAGAAACTTGACGGTCTGCCGCACCGTCGCCTTGGCCACGCCATACTGCTGCATGAGCGACTTCTCGCTCGGGATCGGCCGGTTCGCCTTGAGTTCCCGGCGCTCGATACGCTCCGCGATTTCCTTCGCCATCTGCTGGTAAAGCAGTGGTCTCCGGCGGGGGCGGTAGACGACGCCGTCGCCGACGAAGGTACCCAGGCCTGGCTCAGTATGAACGAGACCGAGCTCCCTCAGCTCCCGGGCGACTCGCCGTGCCGTGAGGCGAGCCACGCCGTACTCCGCTTCCATCTCCGCCTCGCTCGGGATGGGGTCACCCTCGATCAACTCGCCATCGCGGATCTGTGCGTGGATGAGTTCGGCGATCTGCTTGTAGACGGGTACCGGACCCTCGCGGTCGAGCATGTGGTCGACCCTAGACGGCGTCAGACGACTAGACGAAGGAAACAACTAATCCTTCGGCCACTTGTCCTCTGCTGAGACAAAGGTCCCTCGTTGAGGGACGGTGTAGACCCAGCCCTGATCGCGAAGACGGCCCATCGCCCTGCGGACCGTCTCGCGTGCCACCTCGTATCTCTGCACCAAAGCCGTCTCGCTGGGTACGGGACGCCGAGGTTGCAGGTCTCCGCTCCGGATCTCCTGGACGATGTCCTCGGCGATCTTCCGATACATCGGAAGCTTGCGTGGCTCCCTCGGCGCGCTGTCCGGTGCGGCGACGAATGTGCCCTCACCCTGCACCGTGTAGATCAGGCCTTCCTCGCGCAGCATGTGGACGGCTCGCCGAGCGGTCGTCCGTGCCACCCCGAACTCGGTCTGGATGGCGGCCTCACTTGGGATGGGCCGTCCAGGCGCGAGCTCACCTCGCTGGATCTGTTCCCGAATGATCTCGGCGATCTGCACGTACAGATGGGTGTCACCGTCGTGGTCGAGCACGCTCGAAGCGTAGACGACCCATTACGCACCTCTCTGTATGAATATGCCTGATTAGACGTTAAGACTTGTCCTGGTCAAGGCAATACAACTAGACGTACTATGGCTACGGAACGCGGCGCCAGGCGGTGTCGGTGACGATCACGTGGTCGAGGAAGCGGAGGCCGACGGTGTCGGCGGCCTCGTGGAGGCGGGCGGTGACCTCGACGTCGGCGGGGCTGGGATCGAGCGATCCGCTCGGGTGGTTGTGGGCGAGGCCGAAGGCGGCCCCGCCGGAGAGGAGGACGGTGGTGACGATGTCCCGGACCGGTGCCGGCGTGTGGTCGCTGCCGCCCTCGCTGAGCACCGAGCGCCGCAGCACCGCGCCGCGGCCGTCGCAGACGATCACGACGAGCCGCTCGCGCGGGTGCCCGTGCAGCAGGGGAGCGGCGGCCGAGGCGATGTCGGCCGAGCAGGTGATCCTGCTCCGCTCCGGCTCCGCCTGGGCCCGCCGTACGAGGTGGAAGGCGGCCGCCACCCTGGCCGCCTTGGCCGGGCCCACCCCCGGCACGGCGAGCAGCCGGTGGGCCTCGGAGCGGGCCAGCTCGCCGAGGTCCCCGCAGTGGGCGATGACCTGGGAGGCGAGCTCCACGGCGCTCACGCCCCTGCTGCCCGAGCCGAGCAGCAGGGCGAGCAGCTCTCTGTCGGCGAGCGCCGCCGCTCCGGAGGCCAGCAACCTCTCGCGGGGCTGGTCGGCCAGGGGCAGGTCTTTGACGCGCATCGGCACCTCCGGACGGGGGATCCGGATCGGTTGTACCAGCGGGCACCGACAGTCAGAGGGGGCTGGGAATGCCGTAGACCAGGCGGAAGCGATCACCGGGCACCACGGCGTCGCTGGTCTCGACCGGCCGGTCACCCGACCAGTACGTCCGCTCGATCTGGAGCACCTGCACGCCGGCGGGCAGCTCCAGCAGATCGCTCTCGGTCGGCTGGGGCACGCGGACGTGCACGGCCTCGCTGATCTCGGTGATGGGGGTGCCGCTCGCCGCGAGGCGGAAGGCCGCGCTCCTGCGTTCGTAGGTGCCCTCCTCCGCGCCCTGGCCCTGCCCCGGCTCGATCGGCTCGTACGTGGTGAGCAGCTGG
The DNA here is from genome assembly GCF_008728085.1 of Microbispora cellulosiformans. NCBI lineage: Bacteria > Bacillati > Actinomycetota > Actinomycetes > Streptosporangiales > Streptosporangiaceae > Microbispora > Microbispora cellulosiformans. The sequence goes on from NZ_VYTZ01000010.1 coordinate 85,994, forward strand.
AGGGGCCTGCCGTCGCCGCGGAAGATGTGGCGGGTCCGCATCACCGGGCCGGACTCTCCCAGGCGCAGCCGGTGGACGATGTCGGGCGGCGCGTCCGCGAGCTCGCTGCGCCAGCTCCAGCTCGGATGCCGGCCGCCCGCGTGCATGTCGCTGGCGAAGGCGGTGTGGGGTTCGGGGGAGCGGCCGCGGTGGAGCGGGAGCAGGATCGGTTTCTCCCGCACCCGGTGCCCGGAGCCCACCCGGCTGATGATGAGGCCCTCCTGGGCGAGCACCCGCAGCGCGTGGCGCGCGGCCGTCTCTCCGACGCTGTACTTCCGGGTTATCTGGTGCCGCGACGGGATCGGTGCGCCCGGTGGGAGCGTGCCGTCGATGATCTGGCGGCGGATGTCTTCGACTACGCGCAGGTAGACCGGATCAGAGTTTGCCATCAATCCATCCCTGAGGGGGTGACGGGTCCTCCAAATCTTGACGTATCCGCCGGGCGACACAGAGTGACGGAAGTGTCCTGTGACCCCAACTTTGCCTGGTGAAAGGTCCGCCAATGGGCGATTGTGCCGCTAAGGGGTCGGGTGTAGACATTCCGCTCCCGCCCCCTTATCACGGCATCCATGTGGGTCCCGCCTGGGACGACCACGAGCGCATCACATGGCTGAAACCGACCCCTCGCAGCGACCGTGTCCGGGTGCGGCGTCACACCTGCGAGTGCAAGCCCACGATCTACGAGCTGTGCCAGGCGGGCGGACTGCTGTTCGTCCGCCGCACCGAACGGGAGCCCGAGGTGAAGGTCCGCGAGACCGAGCGCCTCATCACCGTCAGGATCGTGCCCCTGTGGACGAAGCTGCTGACGGGGGAGGCCCGCTGAGCCTGCCCGGGGCCTGGAACCGCTGAACCACGACTTTCCTGGTCATACGGGGTATGACCCGCCGTTCGCGGCCTCCGGGAAAAAATTCGCGCGATGGTGTGTAACGTCCGCGTAAGGAACGCCGATTCTTCGGTAGAGGTCGCCGATGTGTGTACCCCCGAGCACATATCGGCGGCCTCTTTCTCTGTCCCCAGCCCTGTCTCGGCTCTGTCCCCGGCGGGCGTCACGGGACGGGACATATCGGGGTGGCGACGTCCATGACCCGCGCGGATCCGGGTACCGTTCGGTCTATGGCATCGCCAACTGGAACCTCCGACGCCCCCTTCGGCCGCGCGCTGACCGCGATGGTCACACCGTTCACCTCTGACGGCGCCGTCGACTATGAGGGCGTCCAGCGGATCGCCGCCTATCTCGTCGACGAGCAGCGCAACGACGGACTGGTCGTGAGCGGCACCACCGGTGAGTCCCCCACCACCTCCGACGAGGAGAAAGACCGCATTCTGCGGGCGGTGGTCGAGGCCGTGGGCGACCGGGCCACCGTCGTCGCGGGCGCGGGGACCAACGACACGCGGCACAGTGTCGAGCTGGCCCGGGCCGCCGAGCGCGCGGGGGCGCACGGTCTGCTGGTGGTGACGCCGTACTACAACAAGCCGCCGCAGGAGGGCCTGGTCCGCCACTTCACCGCTGTCGCCGACGCGACCGGCCTTCCGGTGATGCTCTATGACATTCCCGGGCGTGCGGCCACGCCCATCACGACGGAGAGCCTGTTCCGGCTCGCCGAGCACCCGCGCATCACGGCGGTGAAGGACGCCAAGGGCGACCTGTTCGCCGGCTCGCAGGTGATGGCGGGCACCGACCTGGTGTTCTACTCCGGTGACGACCTGCTGAACCTGCCCTGGTTGTCGGTGGGGGCGGTCGGCTACGTCAGTGTGGTGGGCCACGTCGTGGGCCCCGATCTCGTCGCCATGTGCGACATGTACCGCACCGGTGACGTGGCGGGCGCGCTGGAGACCCACCGGCGGCTCCTGCCGGTGGTCTCGGCGATCATGACGCGCACCCAGGGCGCGATCATGGTCAAGGCGGCGCTGACGCTGGTGGGCCAGGACGGCGGTTACGTCCGGCCTCCGCTGGTGGACGCCACCCGGGAGCAGATCGCGGCGCTTCGGGAGGACCTCATCACAGGGGGTCTCAAGCTTGTGGATTAGATCAACAGATGGAGCCGAATGAGCGACTTGACCAGGAAGAAGAACAGACGATCCGGGGGTGGCGGCGTGACCGTGACCGGGCGGCGCCGAGCTGAGGGGGCGGCATGAGTCATCCGCATCCCGAACTCGGCCCGCCTCCGCCGCCGCCGGAGAACGGCCTGCGCATCGTCGCGCTGGGCGGCCTCGGCGAGATCGGCCGGAACATGGCGGTGTTCGAGTACGACGGCCGCCTGCTCGTGGTGGACTGCGGCGTGCTGTTCCCCGAGCCGGACCAGCCGGGCGTCGATCTCATCCTTCCGGACTTCGACTACATACGCGGGCGCCTGGACGACATCGAGGCGCTCGTGCTCACGCACGCCCACGAGGACCACATCGGGGCGGTGCCGTACCTGCTGCGGGAGCGGCGCGACATCCCGATCGTCGGCTCGCGGCTGACGCTCGGGCTCATCGAGAGCAAGCTGGCCGAGCACCGCATCCAGCCGGTGAAGGTCGAGGTGATCGAGGGAGAGCGGCGCTCGTTCGGGCCGTTCGAGTGCGAGTTCGTCGCGGTCAACCACTCGATCCCCGACGCGCTCGCGGTGGCGGTCAGGACCCCCGCGGGTCTCGTCCTGCACACGGGCGACTTCAAGATGGACCAGCTTCCGCTGGACGGACGGCTGACCGACCTCGGGGCGTTCGCGCGGCTCGGGGCCGAGGGCGTCGACCTGCTGATGTCCGACTCCACCAACTCGGAGGTGCCGGGCTTCGTCACCAGCGAGCGGGACATCGCGCCGGTCATCGACGACGTCTTCCGCACCGCCGCGAAGCGGATCATCGTGGCCAGCTTCGCCTCGCACATCCACCGCGTGCAGCAGATCATGGACGCCGCCGAGAAGCACGGCCGCAAGGTCGCGCTCATCGGCAGGTCGATGGTCCGCAACATGGGCGTGGCGCGCGAGCTCGGTTACCTGAAGGTACCGGCGGGCCTGCTCGTGGACTCCCGGGAGATCGAGGAGTGGCCGCCGGAGGACGTGGTGCTGATCTGCACCGGTTCCCAGGGCGAGCCGATGGCGGCGCTGTCGCGCATGGCCAATCGCGACCACCCGATCAGGATCGCCGAGGGCGACACCGTCCTGCTGGCCTCGTCGCTGGTGCCCGGCAACGAGACGGCGGTCAGCAAGGTCATCAACGGCCTCAACCGCTGGGGCGCCCGGGTGGTCCACAAGGGCAACGCACGGGTGCACGTCTCGGGCCACGCGGCGGCGGGTGAGCTGCTGTACGTGCTCAACCTCACCAAGCCGTCCAACTTCATGCCGGTGCACGGGGAGTGGCGGCACCTGCGGGCCCACGCCCGGCTGGCCGAGCTGACCGGCGTGCCCCGCGAGAACATCGTGATCGCCGAGGACGGCGTGGTCGTCGACCTGGTCGACGGCCGGGCGAGGATCGCCGGCGCGGTCCCCTGCGGGTACGTCTTCGTGGACGGCACCTCGGTGGGCGACATCACCGACGTGGCGCTCAAGGACCGGCGCATCCTGGGCGACGAGGGATTCATCTCCATCGTCGTCGTCGTGGACTCCACCACCGGCAAGCTCACCGGGGGGCCGGAGATCACCGCCCGTGGCTCGGGCATCGACCCCGACGCCTTCGACGCGGTCATCCCGCTGATCGAGTCCGCGCTGCAGGAGGTCGCCGCGGCGGGCGTCGCCGACGAGATGCAGATCCGGCGCACCATCCGCCGTACGGTGGGGCGCTGGGTGAGCGACACCTACCGCCGCCGGCCGATGATCATCCCGGTGGTCGTCGAGGTGTAGCGCACAATCCAAATCCCGTTGAACTCGGATACGGGCGTGGCGTAACGTCCCGCCCGTGTCCGAGGTGAGGATCGTCTACCGCAAGTACGGTGGAGCGCTGCACTGGCACCACTTCGCCCGGCTGCTCGGCGAGGACGAGCACGGCGTCTGGGCCGGCTACCCCGCCCAGACCATCGCCCAGCGGGGGCACGAGCCGGAGACGGTCTTCGAGATCCCGTCCGTCATGCTGTTCCCGCGCGACGCGTGGTGGACGGCGTCGTTCAACGCCCCGCCGCACAAGGCGGAGATCTACTGCGACATCACGACGGTGCCGGTGCGGCGTGACGGCCGGATCACCATGGCCGACCTCGACCTCGACGTCCTGCGCATGCGCGACGGCCGGGTGCTGCTGGACGACGAGGACGAGTTCGCCGACCACCAGGTGCGGTACGCGTACCCGCGGGAGGTCATCAGCCAGGCGGAGCGGTCGGCCGCCTGGCTGATGGAGTCGGTGGCCGCCCGGACCGGTCCGTTCGACGGCGCCCACGACCGCTGGCTGTCCCTCGTGACCTGAGCCCGGCTCAGCGCCGCCCAGATTATTGCTAGTACAGATCAGCGCCGTACGGCGGCGGTGATCGCCTTGAGGCGGGCGGCGGAGGCGAGGCCGCCGTGGTACCAGTGGATCTCGGAGGCGCCAGCCGCCGTGTACGCCTCGGCCAGGAACGTCAGCGCCCCGGCGTCGGCCGGGCGCGGCGGCAGGGCCAGCACGTACGCCCCCACCCGCGGCCCGAGCCGGCCGAGGGCCCGCAGCCCGGCCTCGTCCACCTCCGGGGAGTTCCAGCAGTTGCCGACGAGCAGGTCGGCGTCCACGCCCTCGGGGACGGTCGCGAACGGGCCGGTCGCCCACGGGTCGGCGCTGGCGTGCAGGGCGACCTCCAGGCCGGGCCGCGCCGCCCTGGCCTCCGCCAGCAGCAGCGCGCGAAGCTCGCCCGCGAGCCCGGTGCGCAGGCCGCGCAGGACGTCCGCCAGGTCGCCCAGCGCCTCCTCGACCGAGCCCGGCCGGCCGTCCACGCCCGCGCGCACCCGCGCCCGCGCCTCGGCCACGTCCACCCCCGCCGTCTCGTACCGCACGACGCAGTTCGCGCAGAAGCACAGGGACAGCAGGGCGACCTGCGCGGGCGACCAGTCCGCGCCGTCGGTCTTCTCGTGGTGGCCGCCGTGCCGGAAGCCGAGCGGGCCGCACGCCTCCAGGATCAGCGCGTCCGGGTCGCCGGCCTCCACGATCTCGCGGACCAGCGTGCGGCAGTAGTCGCGCACGTCGGCCGCCGCCGGGCACAGCGCGTACGGATAGCTCTCCCCGAACGCGTTGACGACGACCAGGTCGGGGTTGGCCGAGCCGAGCAGCGTGTTGTGGGTCAGCACGGTCCACGCCCGCACCGGCAGGCCCGCCGCGCGCAGGGCGTCCCTGGCCTCCCCGAACGGGTCGGCGGAGTCCATCCACGACGGCCTGCCCGGCACCAGGCGGGCGCCCTTCCACGCCTCCTCCCGTACGGGCACGTAGCAGGCGGAGTGCCGGGCGTCGACCAGCCGGTGGGCCGGGTGGTGGGGGGTGGCGGCGCGGGTGGTGTGGTACGACGCGGCGAGCGCGACGGCGTCGACGCCGAGCGCCGCCAGGCGGCCGGCGGCGCCCGGGTCGCCGGCGATGTCCCAGGGGTAGGCGTAGATGACGTTCACCAGCGTGGCCTCCGAGCGGAGAAGGACGGGTCGACGGACCTCATGTACGTCGTGTCGTCACGGGAGCGGACCCCGCACTTCTCATACTGCTCGTTCATGATTGCGAGGGCGTCGCGGTCGAGTTCCACCCCGAGTCCCGGGCCGTCCGGCACCGGGACCGCGCCGTTCACGAACCGCAGCGCGCCTTTACCGTCCGAAGATGGGGCGACCACGTCCTGGCCGTCCTGCCAGGGGGTGTGGGTGTCGCAGGCGTGAGTCACCGCCGGGGTGGCGGCGGCCAGGTGGGTCATGGCGGCCAGGCTGATGCCGAGGTGGGAGTTGGAGTGCATGGACAGCGCGACGCCGAAGGTCGCGCACAGCGTGGCGATGTGCGCCGAGCGCACCAGGCCGCCCCAGTAGTGGTGGTCGGTCAGCAGCACCCCGATGGCCCCCGCGCGCAGCGCCGGAGGCAGGTGCTCGGGGGTGACGACGCACATGTTGGTCGCGAGCGGCATCGGCACCTCGGCGGCGACCCGCGCCATGCCCTCGATGCCCTCGGTGGGGTCCTCCAGGTATTCCAGCAGGCCGTCGAGCTCGCGGCCCACCCGGATCGAGGTCTCCACGCTCCACACGGCGTTGGGGTCGAGGCGCAGCGGATGCTCCGGGAAGGCGTCCCGCAGCGCGCGGATCGCCTCGATCTCCTGGTCGGGCGGGAACACCCCGCCCTTGAGCTTGATCGAGCCGAAGCCGTACCGGCCGATCAGGAGGCGGGCCTGCTCGACCACCCCCTCGGGGTCGAGCGCGGCGCCGAAGCCGTCCTCCGGGGCGCCGGGGTGGCCGCCCCACTTGTAGAAGAGGTACGCGCTGTAGGGCACGGAGTCGCGCACCCGGCCGCCGAGCAGGTCCACGACGGGCCGGCCCGCCGCCTTGCCCCGGATGTCCAGGCAGGCGACCTCGAAGGGGGAGAAGATCCGGTCGACGGTCTTGGCCCGGGAGGAGGTGCCGGTCAGGCCGTGCAGGTCGGTGACCACATCGGCGCCGACGAGGCGGGCCACCGTGGCGTACATGGCGTTGTCGCCGTAGACGTCGTGACCGCGCAGCGCCTCGGCCGCGGCCCGCACCCGTACGAGATGGTCGATGTCGCCGTAGGTCTCCCCGAGGCCGGTCAGCCCCTCGTCGGTGACGACCTCGACGACCGTGCGCAGCGCCCAGGGCTCGTGGACGCCGGCGGCGTTGAGCAGCGGCGGGTCGCGGAAGGCGACCGGCGTGACGTGTATCTCGCGAATCCTCATCGGGCCGCTCAACCGACGATGTCCAGCCCGGCCGCGATCAGCTTCTCCAGCCGGGCGACGTGCTCGGGGGCCGCGTCCACGAGCGGCGGCCGCACCCCGCCCACGTCGAGGCCGCGCAGCGTGACGCCCGCCTTGATCAGCGAGACGGCGTAGCCGGGCACGAGGTCGCGCAACTCGACCAGCGGCCGGTAGAAGCCGCTCAGCAGGCGGTGCACCAGGTCGTCGTCTCCGGCGTTCACGGCCTTGTGGAAGGCCAGGGCGACCTCGGGGAGGAAGCAGAACACGGCGGAGGAGTACAGGCTCACGCCGATCCCCCGGTAGGCGGGCACGGTCATCTCGGCCGTCGGCAGCCCGTTGAAGAACGTGAACTCCCGCCCGGCGGTCTCCCGTACGGCGAGCACGATCCGCTGCATGAGGTCGACGTCGCCGAGGCCGTCCTTGAACCCGGTGACGTTCGCGATCCCGGTCAGCGCCGCCGCGGTGGCGGGCGTGAACCGGGCGTTGGCCCGCTGGTAGACGATGACCGGCAGGTCGGTGGCCGCCGCGACCTCGCGGACATAGCGCACCAGGCCCTCGGCGGGGGCGTTCACCAGGTAGGGCGGCAGCAGCAGCAGCCCGTCCGCGCCGGCCGCCGCGGCCCTGCGCGCGCACTCGCGGGCGTACGGGAGCGGCCCGCCCGCGCCGGACAGGACGGGAACCCGCCCGCCGGCCGACTCGACGGAGATCCGCACCACCCGCTCGTACTCGTCGATGCCCAGCGCGTTGAACTCGCCGGTGCCGCAGGCCGCGAACACCCCGCCCGCGCCGTCCGCGACTCCGCGCGTCACGTGCCGGGCCAGTACGTCCCCGGCCACGTCGCCGCCGGGGTCGAACGGTGTCACGGGAAAGAAGAGAACGCCCTCGAGACGCATCCGCCAGCCCTCCCGTCCACATATGTGGACACTGTTCTTGATCCTGTTATTGACGCTAGTCGGGCCCTGAATGTGAAGTCAACGAAGAGCGGAGCCGTCTCACGAAGGGCACCCCGGTTCATATACACGAACAGCGCCCGTTGTTGTGAACACGTGGGCATTACTGTGAAACTGCAAAGTGGTATCGGCGCAGAAACCAGGACAGATCGCGACAGGAGGCATATGCGTATTCTCATCACCGGCGCGGCGGGCGGCGTCGGCACCTTGCTGCGACCCCGGCTGGCCAAGGAGGGGCGCGTGTTGCGTCTGCTCGACGTCACGCCCCTGGAGGCGGGGCCGGGCGAGGAGGCGGTGACCGCGAGCATCACCGACGAGGAGGCCATGGCCGCCGCGATGGACGGCGTGGACGCCGTGCTCCACCTGGGCGGGCACAGCCTCGAACGCCCCTGGGCGCAGATCCTGGACGTCAACGTCAACGGCACCTACGTGGTGCTGGAGGCCGCGCGGCGGGCCGGGGTCCGCCACGTCGTGCTGGCCAGCAGCAACCACGCCGTCGGGTTCGCCCCGCGCGGCGAGGGAGAGGCCCCCGACTACCTGTTCCCGCGCCCGGACACCTTCTACGGCGTCAGCAAGGTCACCAAGGAGGCGCTCGGCTCGCTCTACCACGACCGTTACGGTCTCGCGGTGACGTGCCTGCGCATCGGCTCCTGCTTCGAGCGGCCGAGGGACGTGCGCATGCTGTCGACGTGGCTGTCGCCCGACGACTGCGCGCGGCTGGCCGAGGCGGCGCTGGCGGCCGACGGCTTCCACGTGGTCTGGGGCGTGTCGGCCAACACCCGCCGCTGGTGGTCCCTGGAGGAGGGCAGGGCCATCGGCTACGAGCCGAAGGACGACGCCGAGGTCTTCGCCGATACGCTCGTCGCCGAGCACGGCGAGCCGGACCTCGGCGACCTGCCGCACTCCGTGGTGGGCGGGGCGTTCTGCGGCCCCCACTACGACGTGGACAATCTCACGGCGGAGGGATGAGATGACCAGCCCGATGAACGAAGCGGTGGACGAGGCGGTCCGGCGGGCCGCGGCGGCGGGCGAGGCGTGGCGCGCGGCACCCGCGGCCGAGCGCGCCGCCGTGCTCGAATCCGTCGCCGACGCCCTGCTCAAGCATGCCGAGGAGCTGTGGCCGGTCGCCGCGGAGGAGACCCGCCTGCCCGAGGCGCGGCTGCGCGGGGAGGTCGCCCGTACGGCCGCGCAGTTCCGGCTGTTCGCGGACGTGCTGCGCGACGGCGGGTGGGTCGAGGCGGTCATCGACCATCCCGACCCCGGCGCCACGCCGCCGCGTCCCGACGTGCGCCGGATGAACCATCCGCTCGGCGTCGTCGCCGTCTTCGCGGCCAGCAACTTCCCCTTCGCGTTCTCCGTTGCGGGCGGCGACACGGTGTCGGCCCTCGCGGCCGGCTGCCCGGTCGTGGTCAAGGCGCACGAGGGCCATCCGCGCACCTCCGACCTCACCGCCTCCGTCGTACGGCGGGCCCTGCCCGACCCGGACCTGCTCGGGCTCGTGCACGGGTTCGAGGCCGGCGGTCCGCTGGTCCGGCACCCGCTGGTCACGGCGGCCGGCTTCACCGGCTCGATCGCGGGCGGGAAGGCGATCCAGAAGCTCATCGACGAGCGGCCCGACCCCATCCCGTTCTACGGCGAGCTGGGCAGCGTCAACCCCGTCGTCGTGCTGCCGTCGGCCGATCCCGCCGCCGTGGCCTCCGGGTTCGCGGCCTCGCTGACGCTCGGGGTGGGGCAGTTCTGCACCAACCCCGGACTGGTGTTCGTCCCGGCCGAGGGAGGGTTCGAGCAGGCCGTAGCCGAGGCGGTGGCGACCACCAGCGGCGGGCCCATGCTGACCGCCAAGATCCGGGAAGGCTACCTGCGGGCGTCCGGCAGGCTCGCCGAACGGCTCACCGTGCTGGCCGGCGGAGGCGAGGTGGACGGCATCACCCCGCGGGTGTTCGCCGCGGACCTCGAAGCGTTCGCGGACGGGTTGCCCGAGCTGGGGGAGGAGTGCTTCGGACCCTCGGCGATCGTGATCCGCTACCGCGACCCCGCCGATCTGCCCGCCGTGCTGCGGCGGCTGCCCGGGTCGCTGACCGCGACCGTGCACGCCGCCGGGCCGGAGGAGGCCCGCGACCTGCTGCCGGTGCTGCGCCGGCTGGCCGGGCGGCTCATCTGGAACGGCTGGCCCACCGGGGTCGCCGTCTGCTGGGCGATGCACCACGGCGGCCCCTGGCCCGCCTCCACCACCCCGGCGCACACCTCCGTCGGCGCGGCCGCAATCAGGCGCTGGACCACCCCGGTGGCGTACCAGGACTGGCCGGAGGACCTGCTCCCGCCGGAGCTGCGCGACGGCAACCCCCTCGGCGTGCCCCAGCGGGTGAACGGCCGCCCGCGCCTCTCCTGACGGCCGTATGCCCACGTAACCTGGACTCCCGGATGTGCGGGAAACGGGGGTTTCGCCGTGCTCGATGTGGTGGAGCGGTATTTCACCGCCTACAACGCCCACGACCTCGGGGAGGTCATGGCCTGCTACGGCCCGGAGCCCAGGGCGGTGGGGCCCGGCGGGCCCGCGGAGGGCCGCTCGGAGGTCGCGTCGTACCACACGTCCGTCTGGCATGCCTTCCCCGACGTGCGCGTCACCGTGTGGCAGAAGATCGTCACGGAGGCGGCCGTGGCCGTGGCCGCCGTGGGCACCGGCACGCACGCCGGCCCGTTCCCGCTCACCACGGGCGAGGTCGTCGAGGCCACCGGGCGGCGGGTCAGCGTGCGCTCCTGCTGGATGTTCGAAATCGACGTCGGGTGCGGCCTGATCGGCTGCAGCGAGGTCTTCTACGACCAGCTTGAGCTGTGCGTCCAGCTCGGGCTCCGCCTGCCCGCCTGAGGCGTGCCCACCTCAGGCGCGCCCGTCTCAGGTGGGCACGTCCCAGGCGGGCCGCGGGGGACGACGCGGAGCCCGCGCGGACGTCAGCGGATCTTCCCGGCGCCCGCGTGCCGGGAGACCTCCCTGGGCACCGCCGCGGCGGGGTCGATCCCGGTGTGCAGGGCCGGGGTCCAGCCCGCGTCCGCGCCGAGATCGGGGTCGTGCTTCGCGTTGTACGCCCCGACCAGGTCGATCGGCCGTTCCGTTCCGCCGACGCGCAGCAGGTTGCCCTTGGCGGTCAGGGCGGTGCCGCCCCAGTCGTACAGCAGCGCGGCCGGGTCCACGGCCCGGCTGAGCCGGAAGTAGTTGTTCTCCGCGTAGATCTGGGACTCCACGCCTACACCCAGTGCGTACACGAAGGTCGCCGCGTCGGGCGCCTGGTAGTAGTTGTTGTAGACGTGCACCTTGCCGAACCGCACCCGTGGCAGGCGCTGCAGGTTGTCGTAGAACTCGTTGTGGTGCACGGTGACGCTGAGCTTGCCCCGGTCGTTCGCGGGGTTGTTGGTCGAGCCGATCAGCATCGTCTTGTCGTGGTCGCGGAAGCTGTTCCAGGAGACGGTCACGAAGTCGGACGCGCTGGTGATGTCCGCCTGGCCGTCGTGCACCTGGTACGGCCGGCCGAAGTAGACCGGCTGGTCCGCGTCGGGGTTGTCCCCGTCGGTGAACGTGTTGTGGTCGATCCACACGTGGGTCGAACCGGTGACCGAGATGTTGTCGTAGAGGGAGTTCCAGTTGCCCTCGTCACCGTCGGTGGGGTCCCACTGGGGGAAGCAGTCGGCCGCGTCCTCGAAGCGGATGTTGCGGATGATGACGTTGTCGGCCTTGTCCACGTGCAGGTTGATGTGCCGGATGGTCGCTCCGGGCAGGCCCACGATCGTGGTGTTCGACGGCACCTTGAGCTTGACGTACTTGGTCTGCGCCGCCGCCGAGGCCGCCCGCGCGTCCTCCATCGGCCCGGACGGCTCGGCGTCGCGGCCCCACACGGCCGGGTCGTACGCCGCGAGGTAGCCCGCGAGGGTGTAGCCGCCGGTGGCGAAGTCCGCGCAGGTCTTGTCCACGTCGACGACGCCCTTGACGTAGATGATCCGCGGGCCGGGGGAGGCGAGCGCCGCGACCAGGCCCGCGCGGTCGGTGACCACGCGGATGTTCGCGGCGGGCGCCGCCGCGCCGCCGGTGGTGCCGGCGCCGGCCGAGCCCCAGCCGTCCCCCGCCGGGAGCGTCTGCCGCCCGAGATCGGGCGCCGGGGGATCGATCGCGGCGGCGTTCGCCGCAGGCGCCGGGACGGCCGCTGTCAGCGCCGTGAGCGTCAGGACGGCGGGCACGAGCAGGGATCTTGCGGGCATGACGGTCTCCGTTCGCGGTCGCGCCTTCATCCCTCTGAACATGATTCATATTCATGAACACCCGGACCGTACGGCGAGTTGTGGTGATGGTCAAGGCGTGCCGGAGTGTCAAGAGTGAATGTCTCGAATAGGACACGAGTCCTTGACAGGACGAGTGCGGAATATCACCGTTGATCCGTCGTCGTCCATGTGTGTGAACGGCGTTCAGGAATATGTTCCGATCCCCTGGAGAAGTGTCGCGAAGGAGATGGGCCGGTGACGACGATGCGCCGCAGGGCCGTGCCGTACCTGCTGATCTCACCCACGGTCGCGCTGATCGCCGCGTTCCTCGTCTATCCGATCGGCAGCGTCGCCTACTACAGCCTGCAGCACCGCAACCTCACCCGCCCGTGGGCGGACGGCTTCGCCGGCCTGGACAATTTCCGGCACATGCTGTTCGAGGACGAGGTTTTCTGGCACAGCCTGGGATTCACCGCCAAATGGGTGATCGCCGAGATCGGCCTCCAGCTGGTCCTCGGGCTGGCGCTGGCGCTGATAGTCAATGAAAGCTTCATCGGCCGGGGGCTCGCCCGGTCGCTGGTGTTCTCCCCGTGGGCCGTCTCCGGAGTGCTGACGACCGGGATCTGGATCCTGCTCTACACGCCGGGCACCGGCGTCCTGCGTTTCCTCGGGCAGCCCGAGGCGGCGGTCCTCGGCAATCCCGACACGGTCTTCCCGGCCGTGGTGGTGGCCGAGCTGTGGCGCGGCGTGCCGTTCTTCGCGATCCTCCTGCTCGCCGGCCTGCAGGGCATCCCGGGCGAGCTGTACGAGGCCGCGGCGGTGGACGGCGCCGGGCGCCTCAGGCGCTTCCGCCACGTCACGCTGCCGCACCTGCGCGACGCGATCGTGCTGGCCACGCTGCTGCGCGGGGTCTGGGAGTTCAACAACGTCGACCTGCTCTACACGCTCACCGGCGGCGGTCCCGCGCAGGTCACGACCACGCTGCCGCTGTACGTCGCGCAGCGGGCCGTCGACTCCAAGGACTTCGGGTACGGCTCGGCGCTGACGATGGCGGGCTTCGTGATCCTGCTGTTCTGCTCCGTCCTCTACCTCCGGCTCAGCCGGTTCGGTGAGGACCGATGAGGAGGGCTCCGGCGATGAGCGCCGACGTCATGACCCGCCCGCGTCCGCGAGCGGTGCCCGCGGCCCGCCGCGGGCGGCCGAGACGGGACCCCGGCCGGGTGCTGCGGCTCTACGTCCCTCTCGGGCTGTACCTGGTCTTCACCCTCGTGCCGTTCTACTGGATGCTGGTCTTCGCCCTGCGTCCGGCGGGATCGGCCGACCCGGTGCCGTGGCCGATCACGTTCGAGCACTTCGAGACCGTCTGGAACGACATCGGCTACGCGGTGTTCTTCCGGAACAGTGTGATCGTCGGGGTCTGGTCGCTGCTGGTCACCACGGTGATCGCGGTCATGGGCGGCTACGCCCTGTCGCGTTACCGGTTCCGCGGCCGGAGCCTGTTCATGGTCGTGCTGCTGTGCACCCAGTTCGTCCCCGGCGCGATGATGCTGATCCCGCTGTTCTCGATCTTCAAGACGCTCGGCCTCATCAACAGCCTCGGCAGCCTGATCGTCGCCGACACCGTCTTCAACCTGCCTCTGTCGATCATCCTCATGAGCGGGTTCGTCTCGGCCGTGCCGTTCACGGTGGAGGAGGCCGCGATGGTCGACGGGTGCGGCCGGCTGCGCGGCTTCCTCGCGATCGTGCTGCCGCAGCTGCGGCCGGGACTGATCGCGGTCGGGTCGTTCGCGTTCATCCACACGTGGAACAACTTCCTGTTCGCGCTGATGTTCGTCAGCAGGCAGGACAGCTTCACGATCCCCGTCGGGCTCAGCTACACGATCGGGGAGTACAGCGCCGACTTCGGGGCTCTGGCGGCCGGTGGCGTCGTCGCCGCTCTGCCGGTGGTCTGCGTGTTCGCAGTGGTCCAGCGCTATCTCGTGCACGGCATCAGCGCCGGCGCGGTCAAGGGATAGCGATCCCCCCAAGCTCTACACAGCCTCTCCTGACCAGGAGGAACCATGAAGATGAAGGTGGCCTGGGCGGCGCTCGCCGTTCTCGCCGTCACCGCCACCGGGTGCGGGTCCGGCTCGGGCTCCGGCGACGGCTCCGGCAAGACGACCATCACGTTCTGGGACAACAACGGCGGCGCCCGCACCCCGATCTACCAGGAGCTCATCAAGCGGTTCGAGGCGGCCAACCCTGCGATCCACGTCGAGTACGTCGGCGTCCCGATCGCCTCCGTCCAGCAGAAGTACGACACGGCCGTCGCAGGCGGCGACACCCCCGACGTCGGCGGCGTGACCACCTCGTACCTGGCCAACCTGACCGGCCAGCAGGCGCTGGAGCCGGCCGACGAGTGGCTGGCCAAGAGCGCGGTGAACGGCAAGCTGGCCACGCCGATGCTCGACTCGGTCCGCAGGACCGTGCCCGACGGCAAGCTCTACCTGGTGCCGAACACCTCCAACATGGACGTGGTCTGGTACCTGAAGGACAAGCTCCAGCAGGCGCCGGCGACCTGGGACGAGTTCTTCACGGACGCCGACCGGCTGACGAAGAAGCCCGACCAGTACGGCTACACCATCCGCGGCGGCGCCGGATCGATCTTCCAGATCCTCGCCGAGATGTACTCCTACTCGGGGATCGGCGAGTTCTTCGACGCCTCGGGGAAGAGCACGGTCAACGACCCGAAGAACGCCGAGTTCCTCGGCAGGATGGCCGGGCTGTACAAGAAGGACACGCCCGAGGCCGACGTCACCAACGACTTCCCGAAGATGGTCGCCGCCTTCGGCACCGGGAAGATCGCGATGATGCACCACAACCTGGGGTCGTACAACGACCATGTGAAGGCGCATGGCAAGGACAAGATCGGCGCGTTCGCGCTGCCGACCGGCCCGGGCGGGAAGCGGACCGTCGTCGCCAACCCGGTGGACGGCTTCGCGGTGTTCAAGAACAGCGAGCACAAGGACGCCGCCTGGAAGTTCGTGGAGTTCCTCGTCTCCCACGACGGCAACAGCTACTGGAACCAGCAGACCGGCCAGATCCCGGCCAACACCGACGCGCAGGGCGACTCCTGGGTGCGGGGTCTCGACCACCTCAAGACGGCCGTCGACACGCTGAACGATCCGAGCACCCAGGTCGTGTCGCCGCCCTACTACCTGCCCCAGTTCTCCTCCATCACCAAGGCCGACACCGAGCCCCTCTTCCAGAAGGTGCTGCTCGGCCAGATGAAGCCCCAGGAGTTCCTCGACACCCTGGCGCAGAAGCTGACCGACGCCCAGGCCGAATGGAAGAAGGCCAACGGCGGCTGAGCGGCCACCCCCGGACCGGGCCGGTGCGTCCCTGACCGCGCACCGGCCCTCCCAACTCTGAGGAGGCGAGGTTCCATGGCGGTCGTCGAACGCGTCGGCGTCACGGTCTTCACCACGGTCACCAGGTCGGTGGTCGACGGGCACGGCCACCGGCACCCCGGCCCGCCCCGCGAGGTGCGGGAGGCGCTGCTCACGATCACCGACAGCGACGGCGTCACCGGGCACTGCCTCGCCGCGCCGGACACCGTACGGGAGGCGGTGATCACGAGTCACATCGGGCCGGCGCTGGCCGGCCAGGACAGCCTCGACCGGGAGCGGCTGTGGCACCGCGTCGCCCGCCGTCAGCGCGGCGCCCAGGGCAACCTCTCCGACCGCGCGCTCAGCGCCGCCGACCAGGCCCTGTGGGACCTCGCCGGGCGCAGGCTCGGCCTGCCGGTCTGGAAGCTGCTCGGCGGCGCCCGCGCCGAGGTGCCGGCGTACGCGAGCACCATGTGCGGCGACGACATCCCCGGCGGCCTGGCCACCCCCGAGGACTACGCCGCCTTCGCCAAGGACCTGGTCTCCCGCGGCTACCGCGGGATCAAGCTGCACACCTGGATGCCGCCCATGCCGTACGGCGTGGACCGCGACATCGAGGCGTGCGCGGCGGTCCGCGACGCGGTCGGCCCGGACGTGGCGCTCATGCTCGACAGCAACCACTGGTACTCCCGCTCCGAGGCCCTCACCCTCGGCCGCGCCCTCGACGAGCTCGGCTTCGCCTGGTACGAGGAGCCGATGGAGGAGGCGTCGGTGCAGTCGTACCGGTGGCTCGCCGACCAGCTCAGGACGCCGATCCTCGGCCCGGAGACCTCCTGGGGCAAGCACATGGCCCGGGCCGAGTGGGTGGCCGCCGGGGCGTGCGACATCCTCAGAGTGGGCGTGGTCGGCTCCGGCGGGATCATCCCGGCGGTCAAGGCCGTGCACCTCGCCGAGTCGTTCGGCATGGACTGCGAGATCCACGGCAACGGGTCCGGTGCCCTGGCCGTGATCGGCGCCACGCTGTGCGGGCGGTGGTACGAGCGTGGCCTGCTGCACCCGCACTCGGACTACGACACCCCCGCCCCGCACCTGCGGTCGATCGTCGACCCGCTCGTGGACGGGAAGGTGCGGATGCCGGATGCCCCCGGGCTGGGGGATGATCTGGATGTGGACTACATCGCCTCCCGTACGGTCGCCTCCTGGGGAACCGGCTCACAATAGGAGGCGGACAGGCGGGTCAGGGAGGTACCAAATGGCGGAACCCGTGCCGCATGTGAAGTCGGCGCTCCGGACGGTCGAGCTGCTCGACTTCTTCGCGCAGTATCCCGGGCTGCACAGCCTCACCGACCTGCAGGGCAAGCTGGGCTACCCCAAGAGCAGCCTGCACGCTCTGTTGCGCACCCTGGTCGACCTCGGCTGGATCGAGACCGACGTCACCGGCACGCTGTACCGGATCGGCATGCGGGCGCTGCTGGTCGGGGCGACGTACATCGACGGGGACCCGGTGGTCCAGCTCGCGCACGACGCGCTCGACTGGCTGGCGGAGGTCACGGGGG
The DNA here is from genome assembly GCF_008728085.1 of Microbispora cellulosiformans. Lineage (NCBI taxonomy): Bacteria > Bacillati > Actinomycetota > Actinomycetes > Streptosporangiales > Streptosporangiaceae > Microbispora > Microbispora cellulosiformans. The sequence continues at coordinate 102,975 of NZ_VYTZ01000010.1, forward strand.
AGACCGTGCACCTCGCCCGGCTCGACCACTTCGACGTCGTCTACCTCGCCACCCGCGCCTCGCGCCACTACCTGCGGCCGTTCTCCCGGGTCGGGCGCCGGCTGCCCGCGAGCACCACCTCCCTCGGCAAGGCGATCCTGGCGAGCCGGGACGACGAGGAGGTGCGGGCGCTGCTGCCCGCCGAGCTGCCCTCGCTGACGGCCCACACCATCGTGGACGCCGAGGAGCTGCTGGTCGACCTGCGCCGGGTGCGCAAGCAGGGATACTCCGTCGACCGGGAGGAGAACACCGAGGGGCTGCGGTGCTTCGGCGTGGCGCTGAGGATCAGCGATCCGCCGAGAGACGCCATCAGCTGCTCGGTGCCGATCCCGCGCCTCACCCCGGATCGGGAGAAGGAGATCGCCTCCTGCCTCCTGGAGGCGCGCGAGCGCATCGAGCGCTCCGCCCTGCGCCAGCGCCGCGCTTACTGACCCACCCGCGCGCCGGTCCCCTCGGCGAGCCTTCCGGACATCTCCGCGCCTTACGAGTAACTTCGGCATCATGGCCACCCGTACGTCCGGACAGGGGTCCGGCAAGCGCTCCACGCCCCGCTCCGGGCAGCGCTCGGGGTCCCGTACGGCAGCACCGAAACGGTCCCCGGCGGGCTCCCGAGGCAGGGCGGCGCCCCGGCCCGCGCCGAGGAAGCGCCCGCCCGCCACCGGACACGACCCGATCAGCTGGGTCTTCCTGGTGATCGGCAAGGTCGTCATCGGCCTGTGGATGGTGGTGGCGAACAGCCTGGGCATGGCGGCCCGGGCGCTCGGGCAGAACGCCCGCGACCTCGACCCCGTGCACCGGCGCGACGGGCAGGGCCTGTCGGTGCTGGCCGGCGCCATCGTGCTCGCCGCCCTGACCTGGCGCCGCGACACCACGACGGGCTTCGCCGCGGTCGTCGACGCCGTGGTGCGCGGCACGGTCGGCTCGCTCACCTGGGCCGTCCCCGTGCTCCTCGCGCTGCTCGCCTGGCGGCTGCTGCGCCACCCCGACCAGAACTCCGAGACCGGCAGGATGGGCATCGGCTGGACCGCGCTGCTGGCCGGGATCCTCGGGATCGTGCATGTCGCCCACGGCACGCCGTACCCCTCGGGCGGGCCGACCGACGGCATGGACAACGTGTCGGCGGCGGGCGGCATGGTCGGCTTCATCGTCTCGGCGCCGCCGTCGAGCATCCTGCCGGCGTTCATCACGATCCCGCTGCTGGTGATGCTGTCGGGCTTCGGCCTGCTGGTGATCACCGCGACCCCGGTGCACCGCGTCCCCGAGCGCCTCGCCGAGATCCGGCACATGCTCTTCGAGCGGCCGGAGAGGGCAGGGGAGCCGCGCAGGTCCCCGGCCGGGCCGAAGAAGCGCACCCGCAAGTCGCAGGGCGACGCAGGTGAGGGCGGCGACCGGGTCAAGCCGTACGACACGCCCGTCCTGTCGGAGAAGGAGCACTCGCCGGAGATCGTCCCCGGCCTGGTGGACGAGGCGGCCGACGCGGCCGCCGACCTGGCCGCGCCGAGCGAGCCCACCGAGCCGGAGATAGAGCTTCCCAAGGCTCCGCCGCAGCCGCCGCTGCCGACCCCGGCGCCGCGGAAGGTCGAGCAGCTCGTCCTGTCCAGCCAGGAGGGGCCCTACACGGTGCCCGATCTTGCGCTGCTGCGGCCGGGCAGCGCTCCCAAGCAGGAGACCAAGGCCAACCGGACGGTCGTGAACGCGCTGACCAGCGTGCTGGAGCAGTTCTCCATCGACGCGCAGGTCATCGGGTTCACCCGCGGCCCGACGGTCACGCGGTACGAGATCGAGCTGGGCCCGGCGGTCAAGGTCGAGAAGGTCACCGCCCTCACCAAGAACATCGCGTACGCGGTGAAGTCGGCCGACGTGCGGATCCTGTCCCCGATCCCGGGCAAGTCGGCGATCGGCGTGGAGATCCCCAACGTCGACAAGGACCTCGTGTCGCTCGGCGACGTGCTGCGCTCGCAGGTGGCCCAGGCCGACCACCACCCGATGATCGTCGGCCTCGGCAAGGACGTCGAGGGCCGCACGATCGTGGCCAATCTGGCCAAGATGCCGCACATCCTCATCGCGGGCGCCACCGGCGCGGGCAAGTCGACCTGCATCAACGGGCTGATCTCCTCGATCCTGATGCGGGCCACCCCCGACGAGGTCCGCATGGTGCTGGTCGACCCCAAGCGGGTCGAGCTCAGCTCGTACGAGGGCATTCCCCACCTCATCACGCCGATCATCACCAACCCGAAGAAGGCCGCCGAGGCCCTCGAATGGGTGGTAGGCGAGATGGACCGGCGGTACGACGACCTGGCCGCCAGCGGCTTCCGGCACGTCGACGACTTCAACAAGGCCGTCCGGGCGGGCAAGCTGGTGCCTCCGCCGGGCAGCGAGCGGGTCTACCAGCCGTACCCGTACCTGCTGGTGATCGTGGACGAGCTGGCCGACCTGATGATGGTCGCGCCGCGCGACGTGGAGGACTCGATCGTCCGCATCACCCAGCTCGCCCGGGCCGCGGGCATCCACCTGGTCATCGCCACCCAGCGGCCGTCCGTGGACGTGGTCACCGGCCTGATCAAGGCGAACGTGCCGTCCCGGCTCGCGTTCGCGACCTCCTCGCTCGCCGACTCCCGGGTCATCCTCGACCAGCCGGGCGCCGAGAAGCTCGTCGGGCAGGGCGACGCGCTGTTCCTGCCGATGGGCGCGAGCAAGCCGATACGGCTCCAGAACGCGTTCATCTCCGAGAAGGAGATCGCGGAGGTCGTCGGCCACTGCAAGGTCCAGATGCAGGCCGAGTACCGCGAGGACGTGGCCGCGCCGGCCGCGGTCAAGCGGGAGATCGACGAGGAGATCGGCGACGACCTCGACCTGCTGGTCCAGGCCGCCGAGCTGATCGTGTCGACCCAGTTCGGCTCCACGTCGATGCTCCAGCGCAAGCTGCGGGTCGGCTTCGCCAAGGCCGGACGGCTGATGGACCTGCTGGAGAGCCGCAACGTGGTCGGCCCGAGCGAGGGATCGAAGGCCCGCGAGGTGCTGGTCCAGCCCGACGACCTGCCCGGCCTTCTCGCCGACCTGCGCGGCGAGTCCTAGAGCCTTCGTCACCCCGCGCAGCGGGGCCGTCCGGACCCCATCGCGTACTCTATGCCCCCCTATGACTACCCTTCGTAGTCGGTAGCTGATTGAATGGGACTAACTACGCATTGTGGGGCGGTCTGGAAGACAGGGGGCTTAACGATGAGCGTAGGTGCTGCGTTGGCCGAGGCCCGTGAGCGCGCCGGGCTGTCCGTGCGTCAGCTCAGCGAGCGCACGCGGATCCGCGAGACCGTCATTCAGCGCTTCGAGGGGGACGACTTCTCGGTGGGCGACTTCTACACGCGCGGCCACCTCCGTACCATCGCGTCCGACCTCGGCCTGGACCCGGACGAGCTCGTGCGGCAGTACGCGCAGGAGCACCCGGGCGGCGACTCCCCGGTCAGGACGTCGGCGCTGTTCGGAGGGGCCGCCGTGCTGCGCGAGCGGGGGCGCCGGGGCTCCGGCTGGACGATGGCCGTCGCGGTCGCCCTGGCCATCGTCGTGATCGTTGTCGTCGCGCGGATGCTCGGCGGCTCGGGAGACAGGACGGGCCCGACGGCCGTACGGGTCCCGGCGCCCGCTCAGCACGGGCAGGCGCATCACGAGGGGGCCCGGGAGGGCCGGAGCCTGGAGGAGGCCTTCGGGCCCGGCCTCGTGGTGGTCAAGGTCACCACGCGCAAGCCGTCCTGGATCGCCGTGAAGGACGCCAAGGGCAAGCCGATCTTCGAGGGCACGCTGCCGGAGGGGAAGACCACCACGTACTCGGCCAGGGACCGGGTGAAACTGGTCATCGCCGACGCCGGGGCGGTGCGGCTCGTGGTCAACGGCAGGGACCTCGGCGCTCCCGGCAAGGACGGCCAGATGGTGCGGCGGACCTTCGCCGCGGGCGGCCCGAGTCCCCGTTAATCGCCGACTGCCGATACCGTAGTTCGCATCATGTCTTCTCGCCGAACCGTATCGCTGATCACGCTGGGCTGCGCCCGCAACGAGGTCGACTCAGAGGAGCTCGCCGCGCGGCTCGAAGCCGCCGGGTGGCAGACCGGTGACGACGACCCGGACGTCGTCGTCGTCAACACGTGCGGCTTCATCGACTCGGCGAAGAAGGACTCCATCGACACCCTGCTCGCCGCGGCCGACTCGGGCGCGAAGGTGGTCGCGGCGGGCTGCATGGCCGAACGGTACGGCGCGCAGCTCGCCGACGCCCTGCCGGAGGCGTCCGTCATCTCCTTCGACGACTACGCGGAGATCGGGGAGCGGCTCGACGACGTCCTCGCGGGCAGGCCGCTGGTCCCGCACACCCCGCGGGACCGCCGCACGCTGCTGCCGATCAGCCCGGTGGAGCGCTCGGCGGCCCAGGCGCACATCCCCGGCCACGCCCAGGAGGACCCGCTGCCGCGGGGCGTCGCCCCCGCGAGCGGCCCGCGCACGCTGCGAAAGCGGCTCGGCTCCGGGCCGGTCGCCTCGCTCAAGCTCGCCTCGGGCTGCGACCGGCGCTGCACCTTCTGCGCCATCCCGGCCTTCCGCGGCTCGTACGTCTCGCGCGCGCCGGAGGACCTGCTCGCCGAGGCCGCCTGGCTGGCCGGACAGGGCGTCAAGGAGCTGGTGCTGGTCAGCGAGAACTCCACGTCGTACGGCAAGGACCTCGGCGACCTGCGGGCGCTGGAGAAGCTGCTGCCGCGCCTGGCCGAGACCGAGGGCGTCGAACGGGTGCGGGTCAGCTACCTGCAGCCCGCCGAGCTGCGGCCGGGGCTGCTCGACGTGATCGCCTCGTCCGAGGGGATCGCGCCCTACTTCGACCTGTCCTTCCAGCACGCGAGCGGGCCGGTGCTGCGGCGGATGCGGCGCTTCGGCGACCCCCGGCGCTTCCTCGACCTCCTCGACCAGATCCGCGAGCGCGCGCCGGAGGCGGGCGTCAGGTCGAACTTCATCGTCGGCTTCCCGGGGGAGACCCAGGAGCAGTTCGAGGAGCTGGTGGGCTTCCTGGAGGAGGCCAGGCTCGACGTCATCGGCGTCTTCGGCTACTCCGACGAGGAGGGCACCGAGGCGTACGGCTTCGAGGGCAAGCTCGACCAGGACGTGATCGACGAACGCGTGGCGACGCTCACCGAGCTCGCCGAGGAGCTGACCGCCCAGCGGGCCGAGGAGCGCATCGGCACCGAGCTGGAGGTGCTCATCGAAGAGGACCTCGGTGACGGCGGCTACGAGGGCCGCGCGGCGCACCAGGGCCCCGAGGTCGACGGGGCGGTCACGGTCCAGGGCATCGGCCTGGTCCCCGGGCAGATCGTGCAGGCGGTCGCGGTCGACTCCGAGGGGGTCGACCTGATCGCCCGGATCAAGGCAGGCACATGACGGAGCGCGGCGAGCCGCCGGTGGAGGTGGCGGGCGCGGTAGAGGCCTCAGTAGAGACCACGGTGGAGGCGACCGCGGAGATCGGGCCGTCGCCGGCCGCCGCCGTCCCCGTCGCGCCTCCTGCGCTGGTGACCCCTGCTCCCGCGACCCCTGTGCCCGCGACACCGGCTCCCGTGACGCCCCCCGCGCCCGTGACGCCCCCCGCGCCCGTGGCGCCGCCGCCCGCCGACGGCGAGGAGGGGGCGGCCCGCCGCGTCAGCACCTGGAACATCGCGAACGCCCTGACCATCGCCCGCCTGGCGATCGTGCCCGTCTTCGTCGTCTTCCTGTTCGCCGAGGGCGAGGCCTGGCGACTGGCGGCGCTGGGGGTGTTCCTGCTCGCCTCCGTCACCGATCAGCTCGACGGCTGGCTGGCCAGGAAGTACGCGTTGATCACGGACTTCGGCAAGATCGCCGACCCGATCGCGGACAAGGCGCTGATCGGCGCGGCGCTGCTGTGCCTTTCGTACCTCGGCGACATCGCCTGGTGGGTCACCCTCGTGATCATCGCTCGTGAGGCGGGAGTGACGCTGCTGCGCTTCCTCGTGATCCGGCACGGGGTTATCCCGGCCAGTTACGGGGGCAAGGTGAAGACCGTCCTGCAGATCGTGGCCATCGCGCTCTACATCGTGCCCGCCGTGCCCGACCTGGCCAGGTGGACGGCGATGGGTCTCGCCCTGGTGGTCACGGTGGGGACCGGCGCCGACTACGTGGTGCGCGCGGTGCGGCTGCGGCAGGTGGCGAAGAGGGCGCGGACCGTATGACGAGCGTGGCGACATGACGAGCGTGGCGGGATGACGAGCGTGGCGGGATGACGAGCGTGGCGGGATGACGAGCGTGGCGGGATGACGAGCGTGGCGACGCAGGTGCTGTCCCTGCTGGTCCGCCGGGGAGCGACGGCCGCCGTGGCCGAGTCGCTGACGGGCGGCCTGATCGGGGCCGCGATGACCGAGCCCATGGGAGCCTCCGCGGCCTTCCGAGGAGGGGTGATCGCCTACGCCACCGACCTCAAGGCGGGCATCCTCGGCGTTCCGCCCGGCCTGCTGCAGCGGGAGGGGGCGGTGCACCCGGACGTGGCGGCGGCCATGGCGACCGGGGTGCGTAAACTGACAGATTCGGACTACGGTCTGGCGGTGACGGGGGTCGCCGGCCCCGAGCCGCAGGACGGCAGGCCGGTCGGCACGGTCCACATCGCCCTGGCGGGGCCGGGGGAGCGGCTATGGCACCGTGACCTGCTCTTGACCGGGACCAGGGACGAGATCAGAAAGGCGACCTGCCGGGAGGCTTTGGACCTGTTGGAAGGTGTGCTCCAGGCAAATTTGGGGGAACATCTCGGGTGATTACCGCGTTACGTCCCCAGCGAACATGCTCGCCACGGTCTGCCGCGGTGTCGCCCTCTACAGGTACGGTGGAGCTGTGAGTGAGGTCCGTGAGCCATCGGCGAGGAGCAAGACAGGCGCACGCCCGGCGAAGGGGCCGAGCGAACCAATGATGACGGCGAGGCGTATGTACGAAGGGCAGATGAAGAAGGGGCGACATGAGCCCACCGTGCGAGGCGTCGTGAAGGCGCCCCCCCTGGGGAGGGAGCGACAGATGATCCTGCTGCGTCAGCTGCTCGGTGACGTACTGCGGCGGCTGCGGGTGCGGCAGAATCGCACCCTTCGCGAGGTCTCCACCGTGGCCCGTGTCTCACTCGGCTATCTGTCCGAGGTCGAACGCGGCCAGAAGGAAGCCTCCTCCGAGCTGCTCGCCTCGATCTGTGGCGCACTGGGTGTCCCACTGTCCCAGGTGCTGCGTGAGGTGTCCGACCAGTTCGCGCTCGCCGAACTGCAGGCCGCCCCCATGCTCGCGGAGCTGCCCGAGCACGAGCGGCTGCCGATTCCCGAGACCGTGCCCGCCGGTCCCGAGTTCGACGGCTTCCCCGAGGTCAAGGACATGGTCGCCGCGTAGACGGCGCTTCCGCCGCCCGGGCCTCGCCCCGTGGCAAGGTCGTGTCGCCGTGCCCGACGCCAGACGCCCAGCCCCGGGTGTGTGATCGGTATTGCCCTGGCACCCGTAGTGCCGCGGCACAGTGTCCGGCATGTGCCGGGCTGTATCACGATTGTTCCCTGTGCTTTTTCCCCGTGTTCGTGTTCCCCTCGCGCCGCTATGGGCGCTGGCAGGCGGGACACCAGTAGATGAGCCGTTCGGACGGCTGCGGACCCATCTCCCCCCTGCCGATCGGGCTGCCGCACCGCCGGCACGGACGGCGTGCCCTGCCGTACACGAGCAATGACCGGCCGGGACGCGGATCACCGCTCGTCACCGGAAACGGTGCGTCCTTGCTCGCGTCGATCAGCCGGTGCGCGGTCGAGACCAGCGACTCCAGCACCTCCGGCGGGATCGACCCCACGGCACGCCACGGCGACAGGCGCGCGGCCCACAGCGTCTCCGCTCGCCAGATCGTGCCGATCCCGGCCAGCACGCGCTGGTCGAGCAGCGCCTCTCCGATGGTCCGCCCGGGCTCCAGCAGCAGATTGCGTACGGCCTGCGCGGGGTCCCAGTCGGGCCCGAGCAGATCAGGGCCGAGATGCCCGACGACGCGGTCCTCACGGCCGGTGGGCACGAGGTCGACCATCCCCAGCCGGGTTCCGACCGCCTGCCACTCGGCGTTCGCGAGGACCAGCCGCACCACGTCGCCCCGGGGCACCGGCCGGCCCGCCGGGCCGATCCGCCAGCTGCCCTCCATGCGCAGGTGCGTGTGGACGGTGAGCCCGCCCTCCACCCGGGTCAGGAGATGCTTGCCGCGCGGGATCGTGGTGAGCACGGCCCGGCCGCGCAGATCGGCGGTGGCGTGGCGGGGCACCCGGAAGTCGCTGCGGGTCAGCGTCCGGTTGTCGAGGGCCTCCCGCAGGCGCTTCGCGGCCCTATAGACCGAGTCACCCTCCGGCACGCCATCCTCCCGCGTCGATCAGGGGCCGACCAGTGACGGGCGGCTCACACCGGCGTGTGCGAGTCCCAGGCCGCCGGGTCCGCGGCCAGTTCGGTCACCCTCTCGGGCAGTTCGCCCTTGGCGATCTGCTCCAGGTTGACCTCCTCCAGGATGGCCCGCTCGCTCGCCCGCAGCGCGATCCACACCTGCTGCAACGCCTGGGCGGCGCCCTGGTAGCCGACGTGCTCGGGCCGCTCGCCCCTGACGTTGGCCAGCGGGCCGTCCACCGCGCGGATCACGTCGGCGAGGGAGATCGCGGCGGCCGGGCGGGCCAGCACGTAGCCGCCCTCGGGCCCGCGCTGACCGCGTACGAGGCCGGCGCGGCGCATCTGGAGCAGGATGTTCTCCAGGTATTTGGGGGGCATCTCCTGCCCCTTGGCCAGCTCGCCCACCGTTGTGGGTCCCTCGCCCGCGGCGGCGAGCTCGGCGGCGGCACGGAGGGCGTAGTCGACACGGGCAGAAAGTCGCATGTAGCCGATTATCCCGCCTGGTTGGCCTCGGTAGGACGCGGCCTCCGTTCTCACCCTGGTCTCACCCCACTCCGTCCCTCGCATCACCCCACCCGCAGGCGTACGACGACCGGGAGGTGGTCGGAGAACGGCACCCGGGGGACGTCGGCGGCCACCGCCGTGAGCCCTTTCGAGATGAGCACGTGGTCGATCCGCCGCACGGGAGCGTCGGCGGGCGAGGTCGGCGGGTCGCCGAGCGCCCGCAGCGGATCGGTCAGGCCCGCGGCCTCCAGCACGCGCATCTGGGGATCGGACGGCGTGGTGTTGAGATCGCCCGCCACGATCACCGGCCGTGGATCGGCCACGCCTACGCCGGGCGGGAGGGCGGCCGCGGCCAGCCGCCGGGCGATCGCCGCGACCTCGGGCGCCTGGCCCCGCGGCTCCTGCAGATGGGTGTTGACGATCCCCACCTCGTGGTCGCCGACCTCCAGCACGATCGACTGGGCCTGGGCGCCGGTCGGATAGCCGTGCCGGTTCAGCCGGGTGGAGCCGATCTCGGTGACGGGCAGGTTGGTGAGCAGTGCGTCGCCCCAGAGACGGTCGGCGGCGGGGGCGAAGTGATAGCGCATCCCGAGGCCCCGGGCGATCCGCGCCAGGTCGTCGTGCCCGCCGTTGAGCAGCCAGCCCCGGTCGACCTCGCTGAGCAGCACCACATCGGGACGCCGAGACGCGGCCCAGGCGGCGATCCGGTCGAGGTCGAGCCGGCCGCCGAGCCCGAACCCCATCCGGATGTTGTACGCCACGAGGGTGAACTCGTTCCCGGTGATCGGCCTCTCTGGGGGGAGGGGCTGCCAGGTGACGAGCCCGGTCAGCAGCGCGATCGACAGCGCGATCGAGCCCCACCGGTGCGGCGCCCGCCGCACGGGGGCGGACCGGTGCCGCCGGCCGCGCCGGAAGGCGACGACGGCGACCAGGGCGGCCACCGCGACCGGGACCACCGCGTTGGGGAACCCCAGATCGGCGTCGAAGGCCGCGTAGTAGAGGAAGACCGCCACCAGGAACACGAGCATCCCGCCGAGCACGGCGACGCCCGCACGCCGGGCCGCCACCTCCGGGCGCCCACCCGTGTCCTGTCCACCCGTGTCCTGTGGGCCCGTGTCCTGTCCGATGGTGGCGGCGCAGGCGCCGATAGCGACGGTCGCGGCAAGGGCGGTGAGGCCGGTCAGACCGGCCTCCGTCCCCGCCACCCCGGCGACCAGGAAGAGCCCCGCCGTCCAGTGCCATGCCGTCCGGTTCCACGGCGCCGTCCAGGCGCACACCGCGGCGGCGCACCACGCCCCGGCCTGCAACGCGACCATCACTGCGGTGTAGGCCCCGCTGTGCTGCCCGGCCTCCTGCGGCAGGAGACCCGAGCCGCCGCCGTACATGCCGGCGAGCAGGAGCATCGGGCCGAACGCGAACCACAGGGCCGCCGGGGCCGGGCCGGGCGACGCGGGCGAGAGCCGTACGGACCCCAGGAAGGCGGCCCGCAGGAAGAGAGCGCAGAGCGCGGCCACGGCGAGCCAGGGCAGCGGCCCGTCCCGCCAGACGAGGTCCACCCGGTCGAGGGCCAGATGGAGGATCGACGCGCCCGCCAGGCCGCCGGTGAGCCCGGCCGGCACCCACGCGCCCCGGGTCGTGCGCGCGCAGCCGTAGAGGAAGACCAGCCCCGCCGTGACCCCGGCGGAGGCGAGCAGAAGTTGCGGTGTGCCCCCGTTCGCGCCCTGCAGGCACAGCCGAACCGTGGCGAGTGCCGCCGCGCCCGCCACGAGGACGATCCGGGGCGACACGAACCGCGCCACGAGGATCGCGGCGAACGGCAGGACGAACCACAGCGCGGCGTACAGCCCCATGCGTTCGGGAGAGGTCTCGCCCGCCCGGCCGTACAGGGTGATGAGGGACGGCAGGAACACCCGCACCACGTCGAAGAGGAGCACGACGCCCGTCATGAGCATGACCAGCGGCCACGGGGGAGCCGGCAGCCCGCGGCGGGGCGGGGCCTGCGGCTGTCGGGCCGTCTCGGTCATGGCGTTCCCTCGTCTCGTCCGGCTCGGGCAGTCATATGAGCCATCCTCATGACTGGTGGGAGCGTTACCGGGAGCGGCGACCGGCGCGTTCTCCTCGCCTCCCGGCTCGCTAAGCTTTGCTGAAAACTTTGTTGCTCGTTCACGGGCGCGCGTCGTTCACGGGCGCCCGTGGTGGGATGCCGACGGGGGCCCGGCGAATCGGAGGGGCCGTGCGGGTGCGCGCCGACGGTGAGCGGGAGACTCAGACGAGGGGAAGCGGGAGTATGGAGCGACGTCCTGGCGTGCCCCGGCTGCTCCGGGAGATCAACGACCGGGCCGCCCTGGAACTGCTGCTCGCCTCGGGTCCCCTGACGCGTGGCCAGATCGGCCAGCTCACCGGACTGTCCAAGGTCACGGCCTCGCAGACGCTCGCGCGCCTGGAGGAGCGCGGCCTGGTGGAGGTCGTGGGGGAGCAGGCGGGCAACCGCGGCCCCAACGCCGCGCTCTACGGCGTGATCCCCTCCTGCGCGTACGTCGCGGGGCTCGACGTGGGGCCCGACCGGGTGTCGGCGGCGATCGCCGACATCAACGGCCACGTCGTCGCCGAGGTGACGGCGTCCCCCGACGGCGCGGACGACCCGGTGTCGCTGGTGCACTCCGCCGTCGTGAAGGCCTGCCGCGGCGGCAGGGTCGCGCTGTCGCGGCTGCGCGGAGTGGTGATCGGCACGCCCGGCGTCGTGGACCCCCGCACCGGGGACGTGCGTTTCTCCTTCGATCTCCCGCAGTGGCACGAGGGCATCCACGAGGCGCTGGCGCGCGACCTGCGCCGGGACGTCACGATCGAGAACGACGTGAACCTCGCGGCGATCGCCGAACGCGCGCGGGGCGCCGCCCGCGAGGCCGACGACTTCGTGCTCGTCTGGGTCGGCCGGGGCATCGGCCTGGCCGTCGTCCTGGGCGGGCGCCTGCACCGCGGCAGGTCGGGCAGCGCGGGGGAGATCGGATATCTCCCGGTGCCCGGGGTGCCCCTCGCCGACGACGTGCGGGCGATCCCCGGGCGGCTGCCCTCGCTGCGGGGCGGCCTGCAGTCGCTGGTCAGCTCGGAGGCGGTCGGCGAACTCGCCCGCGAGCACGGCTTCGACGGAGCCACCGCGGCCGACTGCGTGACCGCCGCGGTCGCGGCGGGCGCCGCGGGCGAGCCCCTGCTCGACGAGGTCGCCGCGCGACTGGCGCTCGGCGTGGCCTCGGTGTGCGTGGTGCTCGACCCCGGCCTCGTGGTCCTGGCCGGGGAGGTCTGCCGGGCCGGCGGGGAGGGCCTGGCCGGCCGTGTGGAGGAGGCCGTGGCGCGCATCTGCCCGATACCGCCTCAGGTGATCACCAGCCAGGTGGACGGCAACCCGGTGCTGCGCGGCGCCGTCCTCGCCGCGCTCGACCAGGCCCGCGAGGAGATCTTCACGGCGTAGGACGGCGTCGCCGTTACATGCCGTCCATGGAGTGGCCTGACATGCCGCTCATCGAGTGGCCCGGCATGTCGTCCATGGAGTGGCCCGGCACGTTCCCGTTCGCGTCGGTCACCGTGAACATCCCGGCCATCCCCATGTCGGAATGGCTCTGTACGTGGCAGTGGTACATCCACATTCCGGGGCCGACGTGTTCGCCGGCGATCACCTGGAAGCCGAACGACTCGGCGGGTCCGGTGGTCTTGGTGTCGATGATCCGGCTCTGGTCCTTCGGGCCCTGCAGCATGCCGGTGCGGTTGTCGGCCCAGCGGTGTCCGTGGATGTGGAAGGTGTGGAAGAGGTTACCGTGGGCGATGACGATGAACTCCACGCGTTCGCCCAGCTTGGCGGTGAAGTCGGGCGCCTGGGTGAGGTTGTTGGTCTTCATGTCGTTGAAGACGACGGTGAGGGTCTTGTCGGGGAGGATGTCGCCGGTTCTGCGTACCACCAGTGGTCCGTAGAGTCCGCGCAGGATGCCGCCGGTGCCGTGGTCGGTGCCCACGACATGGTCGTGGTAGTGCCAGTAGCCCGCGCTGCCGGGCTCGATGGTGCCGTCCGGGCGGTCGCCCGGGGTGTGGGTGCGCCAGGTGTAGACGTACCGGCCTCCCGGCTGCACCACGCTGTCGTTCATCCGAGTGCCGTCGCTGGACGTTTCGTAGTCCACTCCATGGGCGTGCAGGCTGGCGGTCACGTCGGTGTTGTTGACCAGCTCGATTTCGAGGGTCTCGCCCTCGATCATCTCGATGAGAGGGCCGGGGATCGTGGGCTTGCCGGCCTCCAGGCCGTAGCCCAGCTGACCGTCAGGCAGCTTCTCCGCATAGAGCGTGATGCGGCGGACGTCGCCCGGCGTGCCCGCGGTCTTGACCCCGGCCCTGGCCGCGGTCGTGCCCGCTGCCTTGGCCGTGGGCGAGGCGGTGACCTGACTCGCCACGGCGAACGGCGCGACCGCGGCGGCTGTCGCCGCGGTGGTGGCGAAGGCGCGCCGGGAGAACAGGCGCCGCGTCACGTCAGTGTTTTTCTCGATCATGGGTTCCCAATCGGTGACGGCACTCGCCCGGGTGCGGCGAGCTGGGGGTGGTCCGAGCTGGAGGATGGTCTGTGCCGGCGGTGCCAGGTCAGCCGCAGCTGATCGCGCTGTAGTCGGTCTCGTAGGTCGAGGTGACCTTCTTGCCGCCGATCGTCGCGGTCCCGGTCACGGTGACCTTGCCCGCGCCGATCTGCTTGGCCCGCGTGTTGAAGGACTGGTACGCCTGCTTGCCCGGAGCCACGTTGGCCACGGTCGTCGAGCCGTACGGGGTGGTCAGCGTCACGGTCGCCGGCACGTCGCCGTGGTTGACGGCGGTGACCGCGACGTACACCGACGTGCCCACGCAGCGGGACGCGGCGGTGACGGTCAGCGGCACCTTCTCGCTCGCGCCGGTCACCGTGAACGTCCCGGCCATCCCCGCATCGGAGTAGCTCTGTACGTGGCAGTGGTACATCCACTTCCCGGGGCCGACGCGTTCGCCGGCGATCACCTGGAAGCCGAACGACTCGGCGGGTCCGGTGGTCTTGGTGTCGATGATCCGGCTCTGGTCCTCCAGGTCTTCCAGCATGCCGGTGCGGTTGTCGGCCCAGCGGTGCCCGTGAAGATGGAACGTGTGGAAGAAGTTGCCGTGGGCGATGACGATGAACTCCACGCGTTCGCCGAGTTCGGCGGTGAAGTCGGGCGCCTGGGTGAGGTTGTTGGTCTTCATGTCGTTGAAGACCACGGTGAAGGTCTTGTCGGGGAGGATGTCGCCGGTGCGGCGCACCACCAGTGGTCCGTAGAGTCCGCGCAGGATGCCGCCGGTGCCGTGGTCGGTTCCCACGACGTGGTCGTGGTAGTGCCAGTAGCCCGCGCTGCCGGGTGCGAAGGTGCCGTCCGGGCGGTCGATCTGGGCGTGGGTGCGCCAGGTGTAGACATACCGGCCTCCCGGCTGCACCACGCTGGCGTTCATCCGCGTACCGTCGCTGTCCCACTCGTAGTCCACACCGTGGACGTGGAGGCTGGCGGTCACGTCGGTGTTGTTGACCAGCTCGATTTCGAGGGTCTCGCCCTCGATCATCTCGATGAGGGGGCCGGGGATCGTGGGCTTGCCGGCCTCCAGGCCGTAGCCCAGCTGACCGTCGGGCAGCTTCTCCGCGTACAGGGTGATGCGACGGACGTCGCGCCGGGAGAACAGGCGTCGCGTCGCATCGGTGCTTTTCTCGGTCATGGTTCCCAATCGGTGACGGCGCTCGCCCGGGTGCGGCGAGCCGGGGGGTGGTCCGAGCTGAGGGGGTCGAGGGTGCCGGTCCGGAGATATTCGCGCAGGTAAAAGAGCTGTTTCCAGGGGTGCGTAGCAGGTCTTTCGCCGATTCTTCGATAAGAATGGTAACGAACTAGTGAACTTTGTCATCAATGTGGACTAAGTGCTGCCAGACTGTTACGTTTTCCGCCGTAGCGCCTGAGGATTCGGCCATCGGTCTCGGCAGGGACGGAGGACGTCACGGCACCGGCATCGGCGAGGCCGGTGAGCACCGCGGCTGATCAGACAGTTCTTCCGAAGGTTGCTGTCGCACCCCCCAACCAAAGGAGTGGACGATGGGCCGAAGAGACCTCTTCGCACACCCCGATCACCCGCCTGGCGCCGCGCCGTGATCATAATGTCAAACGTCGCCCTGACCGTGGGAGCGGCGACGCCGCCCGTCATGGCCGCGCCGGCCTGAGAGGTACAACGGTATGCGCATCAGATCTTCTTCGGGCCTCCTCAGTGGTTTGCGGAGGGCGCTCAGAACCCCTGCCACGCTCGGACGCATCGTCCTGGTGATGTTGGCGGTGGCACTGCCGACGGTGTGGCTGTCGGGAGCCGGGGCCGCGGCACAGAGCCAGAGTCAGCAGGCCGGCCAGGCGGCGGAGCAGACGCTCGTCTGGACCGCCGACAACAGCTACACCGAGTACAAGTCCGCGCCGGCCACGGCGACGGCCGGCCCGGTGACGATCGTCTTCGAGACCAACGAGTCGACCGGCAACACCTTCGGGATGACGCACACGCTGACGTTCGACGTCTCCAGCCCCGGCTACAACCACGACGTCAACGTCAACATCCTCGCCAGCCCCTTCGACACGAGCGGGGGCAGGCACGAGGTTCAGGTGAACCTCACCCCCGGAACGTACCGCTACTACTGCATGATCCCCGGTCACGCGGGCATGGTCGGCGAGCTCGTGGTCACCAGCGCCGGTCCCACCGACACGACGCCGCCGCAGGTCTCGGCGTCGGTGTCGGGCGACAAGGACGCCGACGGCAACTACGTGAGTTCCGCTTCGGTGACCGTCTCGGCCACCGACGACGAGTCCGGGGTGGACACGGTCGAGTACGCCCTGGACAACGGCGCGTTCCAGGCCTACACGGCTCCGGTGGCGGTCAACCAGGTCGGCCAGCACACCGTGCGGTACCGCGCCGCCGACAAGGCCGGCAACGCCTCCGCGGTGGGGTCGGTGACGTTCACGGTGGTGGCCCCGAAGCCGAAGGACACCACCCCGCCGACGGTGTCGGCGGCCGTGTCCGGCACGAAGGACGCCCACGGCGACTACGTGGACTCCGCCACGGTGACCATCTCCGCGACCGACGCCGACTCCGGGGTGGACACGGTGGAGTACGCCCTGGACGCCGGCGCGTTCCAGGCCTACACGGCTCCGGTGCCGGTGAGCCAGGTCGGTGAGCACACCGTGCGCTACCGGGCGACCGACAAGGCCGGCAACACCTCCGGCGTCGCCACGACCACGTTCACGGTCGTCGCGGCGCCGCCGCCCGCCAGGACGCCGCTGACCGTCACCGCCGCGTCCCGCTGCCTGGGCACGTCGGTGTACGTCGCGGTCGCCGCCGTCAACGACGGCGACGTGCCGGCGACCGTGACGCTGACGACTCCGTACGGCTCGACGACCGTGGCCAACGTGGCTCCGGGCAAGCAGGCGTACCAGTCCTTCAACGCGCGGGCCAAGCAGATCGGCGCGGGCAAGGTCACCGTGACCGGGACGTCCTCCATCGACGGTGAGAACGTCACCACGTCCTACGAGGCCGCCTACAACGCGATCAGCTGCGGCTGACCGGGTCGGTGTGGCGATCACGGTGAACCTACCGGGGACGCCGCCGTAGTGGACGGGGGCCGTCCGGCTTGTGAGCCGGACGGCCCCTTCTCACTACAGCCCCGCCGCCAGGGGACCACCGCTCAGCAGCTCCACCGCGGCCTGCGCGTTGGCGCGGGCCGCGCCGTACGTCGCGAGGTAGGCGCCCGCCCCGGGCCGCCAGATGGGCAGGCCCATCTCCATCACGACCGCGTCCGGGCGGGCGGCGAGCAGCGCGGAGACCAGGTCCCGGCTGCGCGGGTGCCGGTGCGCGTCCTTGACGACCACGATCAGTGAGCGGTCCCGCGCCCGGCCGAGCAGCGCGTCGGCGTCGGCGTCCTCGGGCCGGACCCGGACGATCTCCGCCTGCGGCAGCCACGGCCCGACCCCCCAGGGCACCTCGCCCACCGCGATCGTCGGCGGGGTGTCCAGTTCGACCACGAACGGGTCGACCAGCGGCGCCGCCGCACCCGTCAGCGACACGGCGCGGCGGGCCGCGTCCAGCCCCACGACCTGGCTCTCGTCTCCGGCGGACGCGTCCGGCCGGGCGAACCAGTCACGCAGCCGGTCCACCCGCCCCGCCGCCTCCTCCAGGCGCCCGGCGGCGAGCCTGCCCTCGGTGACGGCGGCCGCGATGTGCGCCACCATCCGCCGTACGTCCTCCGGGGTGGGCAGCGGCCCGAGGCACAGCAGGTCGGCGCCCGCGGCCAGGGACAGCACGGCGCCCTCGGCGAGCCCCACGCTCTCGCTGATCGCGTGCATGTCGAGGGCGTCGCTGACCACCACGCCGTCGTAGCCCAGTTCGCGGCGCAGCAGCCGGGTCAGCGCCTCCCGGCTGAGCGTGGCCGGCAGGTCTCCGGTCAGCTCGGGCACCGCCACGTGCGCCGTCATGATCGACTTCGCGCCCGCCTCGATCGCCGCGGCGAAGGGGACCAGCTCCCGCTCCCTCAGCAGGTCGAGGGAGGCGTCCACCAGCGGGATCTCCAGGTGGGAGTCCTGGTGCGTGGCGCCGTGGCCGGGGAAGTGCTTGACGCAGGCGGCGATCCCGGCCGACTGCAGGCCGCGTACGGCGGCGACCGTGTGCCGCGCCACGAGGTCCGGCGACGGGCCGAACGAGCGGGTGCCGATGATCGGGTTGTCGTCGGCGGTGTTGACGTCGGCCACGGGGCCCATGTCGAGGTTCACCCCGCACCGGGCGAGGTCGGCGGCCATGGCGTGGTAGACGCGCTCGGTCAGGCCGGCGTCGTCCACCCGGCCGAGCGCCGCGTTGCCCGGGTAGGCGCTCCCGGTGTGGTAGGCCAGCCGGGTGACGTCCCCGCCCTCCTCGTCCAGGGAGACCACGGGCCGCGCCGCCTCGTTCAGCCGGGCCGTGAGGGTGCCCACCTGCTCGCCCGAGGCCACGTTGAAGCCGAACAGGCACACGCCGCCGAGGCCGTCCTCCAGGCCGCGCAGGACCCAGTCCGGCGCGGTCGTGCCCCGGAACGAGATGAGCAGCGCGCCCGCCGCGAGCCGGTGCAGGCCCGGGTCGCCGGTGCTCGCGGACAGACCAGTGCTCGTGGACAGGCCGGTGCGCGTGGACAGGTCTGCGGCCCCCGGCAGGGAGTCGCGGGTGGCGGACATGGTGTCTCGGCTCCTTGGTGAGAGTGGAGGGAAGAGCGGGATGGGGGCGCGCGGGCAGGGCCCGTACGGCCACCGGTGCGGGTGGCCGTACGAAGCGGGGGTGCCCGTGGCGGTGTGCCTAACCCTTGACCGCGCCCGCGACGAGGCCGGAGACCATCCGCCGCTGGACCAGCAGGAAGAAGACGAGGACCGGGACGGTCATCAGGGTCGAGGCGGCCATGATGCCGCCCCAGTCGGTCGACCGCTGGCCGACGAAGAACTGCAGCGCGACCGGCATCGTGTACTTGCCCTGGTCGCCGATCAGGGTCAGGGCGTAGACGAACTCGTTCCAGGTGGTGATGAACGCGAAGATGCTGGTGGCGACGAGGCCCGGGGCGACCAGCGGGAACAACACCCGCCAGAAGGTGGTGAACCGGCCCGCGCCGTCGATCCAGGCCGCCTCCTCCAGTTCCTTCGGCACGGCGGCGACGAACGTGCGCAGCATCCAGACGGAGAACGGCAGCGTCAGGCCGACGTTGATGACGATCAGGCCGAGCAGCTGGTCGTACAGGCCGAGCCGCTTGACCATGGTGAACAGCGGGATCAGCAGCGCCTCGGCCGGCACCATCTGCACGATCAGCAGCAGGATCAGGAACGACGTGCGGAACCGGAAGCGGAACCTCGCCACGGCGGTCGCCGCGAGCAGCGCGAACACGGCGCCGAGCACGACGGCGCTGAGCGCCACGAGGGTGCTGTTGAGCAGGTACTGCCAGATCGAGTGCCCCGCGACGCCCCTGGTGAAGACGCGTTCGACGTGGTCCAGCGAGGGCGGTCTGGGGAACGGGATGAAGCTCGTGGTGAAGATCTGGTCGTTCGGCTTGAACGCCGTGGCGACCATCCAGTAGACGGGGAAGACCGCGAAGAGGAACACCGCGACCCCGGCCGCGTTCAGTGCGGCCCGTCCGAGCCTCCGGCGGGTCAGCGGCGTCATCGGATGTCGTCCTCCGTCTTCACGATCTGCCGGACGTACACGAAGGTGATCAGCAGCAGGATCACCGTCAGCACGACCGCGATGGCGGCGCCGAGGCCCATCTTCGGCGGGCTGCTGAACGCCTCGGCGTAGCTCCACAGCGACAGGTTGAACGCGTCGCGGTTCACTGTGCCGCCCGCCAGCAGGTAGAGCTGGGTGAAGACCTTGAAGTCCCAGATGACCGACAGCACGACCAGCACCGAGAACACCGGCTTGAGCAGCGGGAGGGTGATCCTCCGGAACGTGGTGACCGCGCCCGAGCCGTCCATCTTCGCCGCCTCGTAGAGCTCGCCGGGGATGCTCTTGAGACCGGCCAGCACCGACACCGCGATGAACGGGAAGGACGCCCACACCACGGCCATGACCAGCACGAAGTAGAGCGTGAGCGTGTCGTTGAACCACGGGTGCCCGCTCCAGTCGGCCTGGCCGAACAGCAGGGTCGACAGCCCGTCGGGCAGCAGGTTCAGCGCCCAGTTGACCACCCCGGCGTCGGAGTCGAACAGCCACTTCCAGACGATGGCCTGCGCGGTGGGCGGGGTGGCCCACGCGGCCATGATGCCGACGACCACGAAGGTCGACATCTTCGGGCCCAGCCGGTGCAGCAGCAGGCCGACGAGGGTGCCGAGGGCGAGGGTCAGCGCGACGGTCACGACAGCGAAGAGCACGGTGTTGCGCAGCGACGACCAGAACAGGTCGGAGCCGAAGATCTGGGCGTAGTTGTCCCCGCCGACGAACTCGGCGGGCGCGGGGTTGACGGCCTTGATCTGCCGGAGCCCGACCTTGTGGAAGGACATCTCGACCATCTGGTACAGCGGGTAGAGCAGGAGCGCACCGATGACCAGGAGGCCGGGCAGGATCAGGACGTACGGGACGGCTTTGGTGGGCAGGGCCGGGCGGCCGGTCCGCTTGCGGGGGCGCCGCGCCGGGGCGGAGGTGTCGGCTCCGCCCCGGGCGAGGGTTGACGTGTGGGTCATGAGTCCTACTGGTTGAGGATCGTCTCAAGCTCGGAGTTGGCGTCCGTCAGAGCCTGGTCGACGCTCTTCTTGCCCTCGATCACCGAGCGCGCCGCGTTCTGCAGCACGGCCTTGGTGTCGTTGGCCTCGGCCCAGTTGGGGCTGGCCGGGAAGCCCTTGGCGACCTTGAAGGTGTCCGTGAACGGCTTCTGGGCGGGGTCGCCGCCCATCTCGGCGAGCGCGTCCGGGTAGAGCGGGAGCAGGCCGCCCTCCTTGGCGTACCGGACGCCGAACTCCTTGCCCGCGGCGAGCTTGACGTACTCGGCGGCGAGCTCGGGGTTCTTGGCGTCCTTCCAGATGGCGATGTCGTTGCCGCCCTGGAAGGCCGGGGCCGGGCCGGAGCCGTCCTTGGCCGGGAGCGAGAAGAAGCCCATCTTCGACTCGTCGACCTTGCCCTTGCTCTGCTCCTTGATCGCGGCGATGTCCCAGCCGCCGGTGACGTACATGCCGACCTTGCCCGCGGCGAACCGCTGGGCGATGTCCACCGAGTTCTGCGTCAGGCGGCCCTTGCCGGACACGCCGTCCTTGGCGACCAGGTCCGTGTAGAACTGGAAGCCCTCCTTGAAGCCCGGCTGGGTGAGCTGGCCCACCCACTTGCCGCCCTCGAACTTGGCGAAGTCGCCGCCGGCGGACCAGACGAACGGCGACAGGGACATGTTCGCGTCGGAACCGCCGTTGAAGGCGAAGCCGTCGACGTCCTTGCCCTGCTTGTCGACGATCTTCTTGCCCGCGGCGATCAGCTCGTCCCAGGTCTTCGGGACCTCGATGCCGAGCTTGTCGAACCAGTCCTTGCGGTAGAGCACGGCCCGGGTGCCGCCGCCCCACGGCACGGCGTAGATCTTGTCGTCGATCGTCTCGTAGCTCCACAGGTTCTGCGGGATCTCCTGGAGCTCGGAGTCGCCCTTGACGATGCCGCTGATGTCGGCCAGGGCGTCCTGCGCCACCCAGGCGGCGACCTGGTCGTTGCCGAACTCGGTGACATCCGGGCCCTCGCCGCCCGCGAGCGCGGCGGTCCACTTCTTCTGCGCGTCGGGCCAGGGGATCCACTGGACCTTCGCCTCGGCGCCCGTCTGCTCCTTGAACTTGGCGCCCAGGTCGTCCATGTATTTGGTGAAGACGTCGGTGGGGGCACCGAGTCGCCACACGGTAAGAGTCTGGCCCGCGAACTTGGGACCGCCGGCGGCCGCGGAGGCCGCGGGCGCGGCCGCGTCCTTGGCGTCGTCGCTTCCGCAAGCGGCGAGTCCCAGGGCCAGGGCGGCGGTCGCGGTGGTCGCGACCGCGATCTTCACAATCTTCACGATGGTTCTCTCCCTTCCCGGCTTCGCGTCGGGGGTGCGCCTCGTGGGGGTGTCGGCGGACCGCTCACCTGCTGGAAGGCGCTCTCCTTTCGGTCGGCGCTCATGGCGTCCCGAGGCTGATCGGTTGCCTCCGGGCTGGCTGGCGCTAAACTAACAAGAAACTTTCTTATAAAAAAGCCCGCGTTAGCGGATCGTGACGAGAGGGGAACCAGCCGGTGCCACAACGACCGGGCACGCCTCGCCTGCTGCGGCAGATCAACGACCGCGCGGCACTGGAACTCCTCATCTCCAGAGGCCCGCTGACCAGGGCCGAGCTGGGTGAGCTCACCGGGCTGTCCAAGGTGACCTCGGGACAGCTGCTCGCGCGCCTGGAGACGCGCGGGCTGGTCACAGCCGCCGGTGAGCGCCCCGGGGGCCGCGGCCCGAACGCCGCGTTGTACGGCGTCAACCCCTCCAGCGCGTACGTCGCGGGCCTGGAGGTGCTGCCGGACAGCGTCACGGCCGCCGTCGCCGACATCACCGGGACGGTCATCGCCCAGGTCACGGTGGACCCCAGCGAGGCCGGGGATCCCGTACGGGTGGTCCACGAGGCCGTCCAGCGGGCCTGCGGGACGGCCGGGATCGAGCTCGCCCGGCTGCGCTGCTTCGTCATCGGCACCCGCGGCGTGGTCGACCCCGCCACCGGTGACGTGCGGTACTCCGTCGACCTGCCCTCCTGGCACGTCGGCATCCTCGCCGGGCTGCGCACGCTGCTGGGCGAGTGCGTGATCATCGAGAACGACGTGAACCTCGCGGCGCTGGCCGAGCAGGCGTACGGCGTGGCGCGGGGTGCCGACGACTTCGCGATCCTGTGGACCGGCGTCGGCCAGGGCCTCGGCGTCATGCTGGGCGGCAGGCTGCACCGCGGGATCACCGGCGGCGCGGGGGAGATCGGCTGGCTCCCGGTCCCCGGCGAGCCGCTGCCGAGCCAGGTCACCGCGCCCCAGACCGGGTCCTTCCAGCGCCTCGTCGGAGGAGAGGCGCTGTGGAACCTGGCCCGCGCGCACGGCGTGAGCGCTGACGACCTGGAGACTCGCGACGTGGCGGGGCTGGTCCGCGCGGCCATCGCGGCCGGGAACGAGGGGTTCGTCGACAGCCTGGCCGGGCGGCTCGCGGTCGGCGTCGCGGCGGTCTCGGTGGTGCTCGACCCGGGGCTGGTCGTGCTCAGCGGCGACGTCGGCAGGGCCGGGGGCCACCTGCTCGCCCGGCGGGTGGAGGAGGCGGTGACCCGCGTGTGCCCGAGCCGCCTCACGGTGGCGGCGACCGGCGTGGATGGCAATCCCGTACTTATGGGGGCTATCGTCGCAGCACTGGACCGGGCGCGTGAAGAGGTCTTCTCGGACACCGTGTGACGGTAGGTTGATCCCTATGTCCGTTTCCCCTCATGATCGCTCCGTCCTGCCCGACCCCGCCGCCGGTCTGGTACTGATCTCGGATCTCCGGGTGACCTCGATCGGCGTGGACGAGTGCGGAGAGAAGCTGAGTGACGTCCGGGGACGGCTGCGGGTCGACGAACGGCTCGCCGATCCCGCCGGAGCCTACGCCCACCTGCGGGAGGGCCTGCTGGCCCGCCTGGAGGAGGCCCAGGACCGGCTGCCGGCCGGGTGCAACCTGGTGGTCGTCGAGGGCTACCGCCCGCCCGCGCTGCAGCGGCGCTACTTCGAGGAGTACAAGGACGAACTGCGCGCCGCCTTCCCGGACATGCCTGACGGCGACCTGCACGTCGCCGCGAGCCGGTACGTCTCGCCGATCGAGGTCGCCCCGCACACGGCGGGCGCGGCCGTCGACCTGACGCTCTACGACGACGACGGGGTGGAGCTCGACATGGGGACGGCCGTCAACGCCACCCCGGAGCAGAGCCGCGGCGCCTGCTACACGGCCGCCGAGGTGGGCGCCCGGGCACGGCGCAACCGCGACGTCCTGAGCGCGGCCCTGGAGGCCTGCGGCCTGGTCAACTATCCGACCGAGTGGTGGCACTGGTCGTACGGCGACCGCTACTGGGCCATGACCCGCCGCGCCCCCGCCGCCCTCTACGGGCCCGTGGAGTTGTAGGACAGGCCTCGTCGGCTCACTCGCCGGATCACTCGTCCGGGCAACGGAACACCTTGCGGTAGGCCTGCGGGGAGACGCCGGCGATCCGGCCGAAGTGATGGCGGAGGGTGGGGGCGGTGCCGAAGCCGGCCCGGCGGGCGATGTCCTCGACCGTCTCGTCGGTGGTCTCCAGGAGTTCCTGCGCCAGCCGCACCCGCTGCCGCAGCAGCCACTGCAGCGGAGTGATCCCCAGCGCGTCGCGGAACCGGCGGGCGAAGGTGCGTTCGCTGAGATGCGCCACCCGGGCGAGCCGGGGCACGGTCAACGGCTCGTGCAGATGGTCGCGGGCCCACGCCAGCACGGGGGCCAGGGCGTTCTCCCCGGCCGGGCGGGTGAAGAGGCGCGGGGAGGGGGCCTGGTACTGGGCCTGACCGCCCTCCCTCTGCGGCGGCACCACCATGCGCCGGGCGACCTCGTTGGCGATCGCGACGCCGTGGTCCCTGCGGACGATGTGCAGGCAGACGTCGATGGCCGAACCGGTGCCCGCCGAGGTGATGATGTCGCCCTCGTCGATGTAGAGCGGCACGGGGTCGAACTCGACGTCCGGGAAGCGATGTGCGAAGTCGTCGCCGTTCATCCAGTGCGTGGTGGCCCGCCGGCCGTTCAGCAACCCGGCGGCGGCCAGCACGTAGGCGCCCGAGCAGATCGACACGATGCGCCCGCCCCGCTCGTGCGCGCGGCGCAGCGCCTCGACCAGGGCGCGGGGAGGATCGAGCTGGACGGCCCGGGTGACGGCGGCCACGATGGCGGTGTCGGCCCGGACCAGGTCGTCCAGCCCGTACGGCGTGTCGATCCGCAGGCCGGAGGTGGTGCGCACCGGCCCGGGCCCGGCGGCGCACAGCCGCAGGTCGTACCACGGGTCGGCCAGCTCGCCGCGGTCGATGCCGAAGACCTCGCACGGCACCGCCAGCTCGAACACCGGTGCGCCGTCGGTGACGGCGACGCCGACGATATGACCGCTCATGGCGGGAATTTAGCGCATATTGTCGTTTCTGCCGCTGGCTGTCCGCCGTCCCCGCCCCCGATGCTGATCTCCATGAGCGACGCGACGAGCAGGGGACGGATGACCTTCGGCCACGGCACGGCGATGTACGTGGGAGCCGTCCTGGGCACCGGGGTCATCGCGCTGCCCGCCCTGGCCGCCGAGGCGGCCGGGCCGGCCTCGCTGCTCGCCTGGCTGGCGCTCGTCCTGCTGTCGGCCCCGCTGGCCGGGACCTTCGCCGCGCTCGGGGCGCGTCATCCCGACGCGGGCGGGGTGTCCACCTACGCCCGGCTCGCCTTCGGCGAGCGCGTGGCGGCGGTGGTCGGCTGGTGCTTCTACTTCGCCGTGCCGCTGGGCGCCGTGCCCGCGGCGATGTTCGGCGCGGCGTACGTCTCCGCGGCGGTCGGGGGCGGGACGACGACCACCGCGCTGACGGCGGCGGCCCTGATGGCCCTGGTCACCGCGGCCAACGCCGTCGGGCTCCAGCTCAGCAGCAGGGTGCAGCTCGTGCTGGCGGGGCTGCTGGTCGTCCTGCTGCTGGTGTCGGTCGGGCTGTCACTGCCGCACGCCGACATGGCCAACCTCCGGCCGTTCGCCCCGCACGGCTGGAGCGCGATCGGCGCGGCGGGCGCCCTGCTCGTCTGGAGTTTCGCGGGCTGGGAGGCGATCACCCACCTCGCCGGCGAGTTCCGCCACCCGCAACGGGACCTGCCGAGGGCGACCGCGGCGGCGGTCGTCCTCGTGGGCGCGCTGTATCTCCTGGTGGCCTTCGCCACGATCACCGTCCTCGGGCCCGGAGCGGCCCGGACCGAGGCGCCGCTGGGCGAACTCATGGCCATGGGACTGGGCGGCAACGCCCGCTGGCTCGCCGCCGGGGCAGCGGTGCTGCTGACGCTCGGCGCGATGAACGCCTACTACGCCGGGGCGGCCAAACTGGGGGCCGCCCTCGGCCGGGACGGCGCGTTGCCCGCGGTGCTTGCCGAGGGGAGCGTCGCGGGCGGTGTGCCGCGCCGTAGCCTGGCCGTCCACGCGACCCTCTCGTTCTGCGCGCTGGCGGTCGTGGTCGCGGCGGGCGTCGGCCCGCGGCCCCTGGTGCTGCTCACCACCGGCTCCTTCGTCGCGGTGTACGCGGTCGGGGTGGCCGCCGCGCTCCGGCTGCTGCCCAGACGCAGCGTGGGCCGGGCCGCGGCGATGACGGCCATGGTCGCGGTGGCCGCGCTGCTGGTCATGTCCGGCCCCTATCTGCTGTGGCCGCTGGGGGTGACCGGGGCCGCCCTGCTGTACCTGCGGCTGGGGAAGCGCCGGGCGGTGCGGGCCGACGAGGAGCGCTCCGAACACGGCGCAGAAGAGCGCCCCGGAGAACGCCTGGACAGCGTCGCGGAGCTGAGCTGAACTGACCTGAGCTGAACTGACCTGAGCGGTGCTGACCTGAGTCGTGCTGAGACGGCGGTCAGCCGCGGATGCGCAGGCCACGCGGGGTGGGATGGAAGCCCGCGGCCTCCAGGGCCTCCGCCAGGGGTGAGCCGGTGATCGCGGCGCCGTCGGCCCGCTCGACGGTGAGCTTGCCCAGCGCGCCCCGCCGTACGGAGACGGCCAGGGCCTGCACGGCCGGGCGCAGGTCCTCCTCCGAGCCGTAGGAGAGCAGGGTCTTGCCGCCACGCTCGACGTAGAGGACGAGGGCGCCCTCCACCAGCACCACCAGCGCGCCCGCCTTGCGGCCCGGCTTGTGGGTCACGTCGTCCGCGCGCTCGGGCCAGGGCAGCGCGGCGCCGTACGGGTTGGCGGGGTCGGCCGCGGCCAGCACGACCACCGGCCGGGGCGGCGGCGGGGCCGGGATCGACCACAGGTCCTCCTCCGGCGCGAGCCCGGCCGAGGAGGACGATCGGGAGGACGGCGAGGACATCGCGCGCATCCGGTCCACCGCGCCCGGAAGGGCGAACTGGGCTCCGCCCAGCCCTTCGACGAAGTAGCCGCGGCGGCACCGCCCGCTCTCCTCGAAGGCCCGCAGCACCTGGTAGACGGCGGAGAAGCCGCCGGGCAGGCGTTCGGCCGTGACGCCGCCCCTGGTCAGCACTCCGTGCCGTTCGAGCAGCACCTCCGCCTGGGCGTGTGCCCGCTGGGTGCCGTCGTCCGCGGGCGCGGGAAGCAGCCACCATCGGCCGCTCACGGTCGGTGGGCCGCTCCTGGTGGGCAGGACGGCCCGGCGGCGCCGGGTCGCGGCCGGACGGTGGGCGGGCCTTCCGGTGCCGAGCGCCGAGCGGAGCGGAGCCATCGTGTCCCCGGTGACGCGGCCCGCCCAGACGAGGTCCCACAGCGCGGCGGCCAGCGTCATATCGTCCGGTGTCGTATCCTCCGGCGTCCCGTTCGCGGCGGGGCGCTCGCCGGCCGCCGGGGTGTCCGCGGCCGACCGGCCGAGGATGCGGGCCCGGCGGGACGCCGCGGCGTCCGGACCGATGCCGCCCGCGCCGCGTGCGGCCGTCCCGATCCGGTTGGACAGTTCGCGGAAGAACAGGGCCCCGCCGCCGCCGAGGCTCTCCAGGATCCGTTCGTGCAGAGGGGTCATGGTGATCTCCGCCGGTGCGGGCAGGAGCAGGGGGGCCGTGTCGGCGAAGTAGAGCGAGATCCAGCCGTCCCCGCCGGGCAGCGAGCCCTGGCCCGCCCAGACGACCTCGCCGGACGAGGTCAGCTCGTCGAGCAGGGCCGGGGAGTATCCGGGCACCCGCGAGGGCAGCACCAGCGACTCCAGGGCCGAGGCGGGGACCGCCGCTCCCTGCAGCCGTTCGATCGCGCTGATCAACCCGTCCATCGCCCGCGCGGCCCCATGGAGCTCCTGCCGCCCTTGCCGTGATGGGCCGGAAGGCCCGCCGGGGGCGGAACCAGCGAAGCCGGGACCCGGGTGGCCGGAACCGGCGAGGCCGGAGCCAGGGGGGCCGGGGCGGCCGCCGTAGCCGGGGGGACGGTCGCCGGTCGTCGTGATGCTCTGCGGTGCGATGTTCTGCGGTGCGATCCCGTGCCAGGCGGGCAGGAAGGCGGCCAGGACCTCGGGCGCGACCGGCTCGACCTCCTTGCGGAGCCGGGCCAGCGAACGGCGCCGCAGGAGCCGCAGCACGTCCGCGTCGCACCACTCATCGCCCCGGCCGCCGGGCCGGAACTCACCCGAGACGATCCTTCCCGACCCGGCGAGGCGGCGCAGCGCCTCGTCCGCCACCGCGACGCCGACCCCGAAGCGGGCGGCGGCGGTCCCGGACGAGAAGGGCCCGCGGGTGCGGGCGTGGCGGGCCACCAGGTCGCCCAGCGGGTCGGCGGCGGGCCTGCCGGACCCGCCCGGGCCGTGCGCACCGCCGGTCGGCGGCGGCTCCAGGAACTCGTGCGGCACGCCCACGGGCAGCGGCACGCCCAGGGCGTCGCGCAGCCGCCAGGCGTCCTCGACGGCGGCCCACTGTTCGTGACCCGCCACGCGCACCCGGATGGCCCGGCGCGCCCGCTCCAGGTCCGCCAGCCACGCCGGATCGCCCTCGCGGATCGAAACGTCCTGCGCGAGCAGCGGCCCGTGCGATCGCAGCAGGTCGGCGAGGTCCTCGGCGTCCCGCAACGGCCGGTCGAGCCGGGCCAGCTCCCGCTCGGTCTCCGCGAGGACGTCGGGGTCGAGCAGCTCCCGCAGATCGGCCTGCCCGAGCAACTCGGCCAGGAGCGCGGTGTCGAGAGCCAGCGCCTGGGCCCGCCGCTCCGCCAGCGGCGCGTCACCTTCGTACATGAAGGCGCCGATGTAGTTGAACAGCAGCGACGCGGCGAACGGGGACGCCTGGGAGGTCTCCACCTCGACCACCCGCACCCGGCGGGCGGAGACGTCGCGCAGGAGCCCCACCAGGC
Source organism: Microbispora cellulosiformans (assembly GCF_008728085.1). Taxonomy (NCBI): domain Bacteria; kingdom Bacillati; phylum Actinomycetota; class Actinomycetes; order Streptosporangiales; family Streptosporangiaceae; genus Microbispora; species Microbispora cellulosiformans. Next base: position 131,471 of record NZ_VYTZ01000010.1, read on the forward strand.
CGGGAACGTCGAAGACGTCCTGCAGGCACTCGCGCATCGTCTCCAGGACCACCGGGAAACCGGCGTACTTGCTCGCGACGCCCAGCAGGTGGGCCGCGCGCTGGCGTTGTTGCCACAGCGGGGTGCGCCTGCCCGGCGACCGCCGGGGCAGCAGGAGGGCGCGCCCGGCGCACTCCCGGAAGCGGGAGGCGAACAGGGCGGAGCCGCCCAGCTCCTCCACCACGATCTGCTCGATCTCGTCGGCGTCGAACACCGCCACGTCGGACGGCCCGTCCTCGAAGGTGTCGGGGACGCGCAGCACGATGCCGTCGTCGGAGTGGACGGCCTGGACGTCCGCGCCGTACCGCTCGCGCAGGCGGCGCCCGATCGCGAGCGCCCACGGCGCGTGCACCCGGGCCCCGTAAGGGGAGTGGAGCACCACTCGCCAGTCGCCCAGCTCGTCGCGGAACCGCTCCACCACCAGCGTGCGGTCGTCGGGCACGTATCCCGTCGCCTCCCGCTGTTCGGTCAGGTAGGAGAGGAGGTTTCCGGCGGCGTACTCGTCGAGGCCGGCCGCGCGGACGCGTTCGAGCGCCGCGCGGGCGTCGCCCCGGCCGCCCGCCCCGGCGGCCGACAGCTCACGGAGGAACGCGCCGATGGCCCGGCCCAGCTCCGCGGGGCGGCCCGGCGCGTCGCCATGCCAGAACGGCAGCTTGCCCGGCCGGCCGGGAGCGGGGGAGACCAGCACGCGGTCGGCCGTGATGTCCTCGATCCGCCAGGAGGTCGCGCCCAGCACGAACACGTCGCCGACGCGGGACTCGTAGACCATCTCCTCGTCCAGCTCGCCCACGCGCGAGGCCTTCTCGCCGACCAGGAACACGCCGAACAGCCCCCGGTCGGGGATCGTGCCTCCGTTGGTCACCGCCAGGCGCTGCGCCCCCGGACGGCCGTGGAGGGTTCCCGTCACCCGGTCCCACACGACGCGCGGCCGCAGTTCGGCGAACTCCTCGCTCGGATAACGCCCGGCCAGCATGTCGAGCGTCGCCTCCAGCGCGGTGCGCGGCAGCGTGGCGTACGGCGCGGCCCGGCGCACCAGCGCCTCCAGCGCGTCGACCGTCCACTCGTCGAGCGCGGTCATCGCGACGATCTGCTGCGCCAGCACGTCGAGAGGGTTGCGCGGGTAGCGGAGCTCCTCGATCCGCCCGGCCCGCATGCGCTCCGCCACCACCGCCGTCTGGACCAGGTCGCCCCGGTACTTGGGGAAGATCACACCCCTGGACACCGCGCCGACCTGGTGCCCGGCGCGGCCGATGCGCTGCAGCCCGCTGGCCACGCTGGGCGGCGCCTCCACGCAGGCCACCAGATCGACCGAGCCCATGTCGATGCCGAGCTCCAGACTGGAGGTGGCGACCACCGCGGGCAGTCGGCCCGACTTCAGCGCCTCCTCGATCTGCGCGCGCTCCTCCTTGGAGACGGAGCCGTGGTGGGCCCGCACCACCTCGGGGATCGCGACGCCCGACACGCCCGCCTGAGCCATGAACTCCGACGGCATCACCCCCGATCCTGGCAAGCCCGGTCCCGGCAGTCCAGGTCCCGGCAGTCCAGGTCCCGCCAGTCCAGGTCCCGCCAGGCCCGGTTTTGTGAGCCCATGCCCCGCAGGTCCCGGCAGGCCCGGTCCCGCGCGCCCAGGTCCCGCGGCTCCGGGTTCCGCGGCTCCGGGTTCCGCGGGTCCGGGTTCCGCGGGTCCGGGTTCCGCGGGTCCGGGTTCCGCGGGTCCGGGTTCCGCGGGTCCGGGTTCCGCGGGTCCGGATCGCTCGGCTGAGGGGGCCGCCTGCCCGGGATCTGATCCGTCCCGGTGGCCGGACCACTGCGCGTGCAATCGCTCGAAGGCCTCCGACCAGTGCGCCGGATCCTCCCCGCCTGCGCCCTCGCCTGTGCCTCCCGCGATGGCGGAGAGGGCCTGCCGCTCCCAGGCGAGCTCGTTGAGCCGGGTGCACAGCCGCTCCGACAACCGCCGTGAGTTGGCGAAGACGATCGTGGACCGGTGGGCCTGGATCAGATCGAGCAGGTGCTCCTCCACGTGCGGCCAGATGCTCCGCCGGTGCTCCGCCGGCTCGCCCTCGGCGCCGGGAGGAGGCGGCGCGAGCTCCGTCATGTCCTCGACCGGCACCACGACGTCGACCTCGATGACCTTCTCGGCGGGCGGCTGCACGACGGTGGCCGGGCGCGTCCCGCCGAGGAAGGCCGCCACCTCACCGACCGGGCGCACGGTCGCCGACAGGCCGATGCGCTGGGCCGGGGCGGGCAGCAGGGCGTCGAGCCGCTCCAGCGTGAGCGCGAGGTGGGCCCCGCGCTTGGTCGACGCGACGGCGTGGACCTCGTCCACGATCACGGTCTGGACACCGCGCAGCGCCTCGCGCGCCTGGGAGGTGAGGAGCAGGAACAGCGACTCGGGCGTCGTGATCAGGATGTCCGACGGCCGGTTCGCGAAACGGCGCCGCTCCTCCGCCGCGGTGTCCCCGGAGCGGATCGCCACCGATATGTCGGGGGCCGGCAGCCCCATCCGCAGCGCCGTCTGCCGGATTCCGGTGAGCGGGGCGCGCAGGTTCCGCTCCACGTCGACCGCCAGGGCCTTCAGCGGCGAGACGTACACGACACGGCAGGGACGCGCCGGCTCCCCACTTTTCGCGCGGCCGCCCGCGCCCTCGGACCGCCGCCCGGGCGACCCGCCGCGCCGGTCCCGCGGGCCCGCCGCGTCACCCTGCCCGGTCGCGTGCTCGACGGCCAGGCGGTCGATCGCCCACAGGAAGGCCGCGAGCGTCTTGCCCGACCCCGTGGGGGCGACCACGAGGGTGTTCTCGCCACGCGCGATCGACGACCACGCGCCCTCCTGCGCCGAGGTCGGCGTCGCGAACGCCCCGGTGAACCACTCCCTGGTCACCGGGCTGAAGCCGTCGAGCGCACCCACCCGCCCATCATGCATCGCCCCACCGACAGAAAACGCCACGCCGCCTGGCCACGGGGGCGGCCCGCCCGCGGCACGGGTGGAGCGGGAAGCGCCCGGATCGCCGGGCGACCGGGGGCATGACGAGCGCCGAACAGGACAATCTTCTTGAGTATGGAAATCGACTACGCGGCCGTCGAGGCGGCGCGCGCCCGCATCCGGGAGCGCTACCTCGGTGAGCGCCGTGCCGCAAGCAGCGCGCGTGGCCTGCACCACTTCGCGTTGATCTCGTCCGACGTCGAGCGCACCATCCGCTTCTACCACGAGCTTCTCGAGTTCCCGCTGACCGAGATCTTCGAGAACCGCGACTACCGGGGGTCGAACCACTTCTTCTTCGACATCGGCAACGGGAACCTGCTGGCCTTCTTCGACCTCCCCGGTCTCGACCTGGAGCCGTACAAGGAGGTGCTCGGCGGGCTCCACCACATCGCGATCTCCGTGGATCGGGCGACGTGGGAGCGCCTGCGCGGCAAACTCGACGCGGCCGGCGTGCCGTACCAGGAGGAGAGCGGCAGTTCGGTCTACTTCCGCGACCCGGACGGCGCGCGCCTGGAGCTCCTCGCGGACCCTCTCGGTGAGATGTACGGCGCCCGTGTGATGTGACGGGACGAGGCGCGGCGCCACGGCCGCCGAGGGCGGTAAGGCCATTCCGTACGGGGGGCCATACTGAACGCATGCGCCTCACGGACTTCTGGAACAGGATGCGCCGCCACTTCGGCGAGGCGTACGCGGAGTCGTGGGCCAAGGACTACGTCCTCGCCGGTCTCGGCGGGCGCACCGTCGAGCAGGCCCTCGCCGAAGGCGTGGCGGCGAAGCAGGTCTGGCAGGCCGTCTGCCAGGCGGTCGACGTCGACTCCAGACTGCGCTGACGCACCGCCGCGTGGTGCCGGAGCACCGCTGACGGGCCGCGCCCTCGCACCATCGTCCGGCCTCCTCCTCGCGGCCACGCCCGCTCTTCCTGCAGTCCCTGTGCGCTTTCCTCCGTCGTCTACGGCAAGCACTTGAACGCCGGTTGAGCACTTGCTACCTTGTTGACAGGATGAACGGGGAGGAAGAGCATGAGCGGAGATCACTTCACTCCCGACGAGGCTCTCCGGGAGATCGGACGGATGGACCGGCAGGTCAGGAGGTCCACTCGCGGCCCCGGCCGGGCGTATCTGCTCGTGGGGCTGGCCACGATGGTCTACTGGCCGGTGATGCTCCTCGGCGGCGGCGTGTGGCCGCTGATCGGCGGGCTCGGGTGGGTCGTCCTGACGATCACACTCTGCGTGTACTGGGCCAGGCTGCGGGTCCACGACCGGCTGCTGCAGCGGGTCAGGAAGCCCGTCGAGGCGGCGTACGTGGTGACGATGGCACTGCCGTTCGTCTACGACGTCTGGCTGATGCCGCCCAGGCCCACGGCGGGATCGACCGTGGCGCTGCTCGCGCTGTCGGTGCTCGCCGGACTGCCCCTGGTGTACGGCGCGTCCCTCCTGATAAGGGACTCGCCCGCGGAGGCCCCGCTGACGAGGGACCGATGACCGCGCACCCGCGTCACGAGCTCGACGAGATCATCCACGCCCCGGTGCGGCTGTCGATCGTGGCGGCGCTGGCCGCGGCCGATAAGGCCGACTTCCGGTTCCTCCGCGACACGATCGAGGTCAGCGACTCACTGCTCAGCAAGCACGTCCTCACGCTCGAAGAGGCCGGCTACGTCCGGGTGGAGAAGGCCTTCGTCGGCAAGCGGGGGCGCACCTGGCTCTCGCTGACCGAGCGAGGGCGGGCGGCTTTCGAGAACTACATGGACGTGCTGCGGCGAATCATGGAGGCGACCCCCCGTGCTTGAGATCGACGGACTGCGCAAACGCTACGGAGACAAGACCGCCCTCGACGGGGTGGGCTTCACCGTACGACCCGGTGAGATGTTCGGCTTCGTCGGCGCCAACGGCGCGGGCAAGACGACGACGATGCGCATCGTGATGGGCGTGCTCGGCGCCGACTCCGGAGAGGTGCGGCTCGACGGGCGCCCGCTGGGATTCGACGATCGCCGCGCGTTCGGCTACATGCCGGAGGAGCGCGGCCTCTACCAGAAGATGAAGGTCGCCGAGCAGATCGAGTACTTCGGCCGGCTCCACGGGCTCGCCCCGGCCGCCGCCCGCACGGCCACGGACGCCCTGCTCGAACGGCTCGGCCTGGTCGGGCGGCGCGACGACGCGGTCGAGGCGCTGTCGCTCGGCAACCAGCAGCGCGTGCAGCTCGCGGTCGCGCTCGTCCACGAGCCGACGGTGCTGATCCTCGACGAGCCGTTCTCCGGCCTCGACCCGCTGGCGGTCGACGCGCTGGCGGAGGTGCTCAAGGACCGCGCCGCCGAGGGCGTGCCGGTCATCTTCTCCAGCCACCAGCTGGATCTGGTCGAACGGCTCTGCGACTCGGTCGGCATCATCTCCGCAGGCCGGATGGTCGCGTACGGCCCGGTCGCCGAACTGCGGGAGCGGGAGGGTCGCGGGGTGCTGCGCGTCGTGGTCCGGGACGCCGCGCCCGGCTGGGCCGACGGTCTTCCCGGCACGGTCGTCCGCGAGGGCGACCGCGACGTCCTGCTCTGCGAGGAGGGCGACGACCAGGCCGTCCTCCGCACGGCGATGAGCGCGGGGACGGTCGAGCACTTCGGGCGGCGGCAGCCGACCCTCACCGAGATCTTCAGGGAGGCGGTGGCATGAACGGCCTGATGCTGGTGGCCCAGCGGGAGGTCCGCACGCGGATCCGGACGAAGTCCTTCCTGATCAGCCTGGCGATCAGCGCGATCCTGGTGGCCGCGCTGGCGTTCCTGCCCAAGGCGCTCGGCGGTGACGGCACCTTCGACGTCGGCGTGGTGGGCGCCGCCCCCGCGCCCGTCACCCAGCTCTCCTACTCGCGCTATCCGGACGAGGCGGCCGCGCGGAAGGCGGTGATCGCCGGAGACGTCGACGCGGCCCTGATCGGCGGGGACAGGGTCGTCGCGAACGGCGAGCTCGACCAGCGGCTGGGGCTGATCCTCGAAAGCGTCCACCGGGACGAGCAGATCAAGGCGGCCGGGGTCACGGTCACGCCGCTGCGGGTGGAGTCGGTCGGCGCCGACGCGCGGTACCAGGGGGTGCGCACCGGCATCGCCACCCTGCTGGTGATGGTGCTGTTCTTCCTGTTCATCTACTCCTCCATGTACGTCGCGATGGGCGTGGTGGAGGAGAAGGGCAGCCGGATCGTGGAGATCCTGCTGACCTCGGTGCGCCCGTGGCAGCTGCTGGGCGGCAAGATCGTCGGGCTGGGCGTCCTGGGGCTGGTCAACCTCGCCGTGGTCGTCGCCGCCGGTCTGGCCGCGTCGGTCGCGACCGGTTTCGCGGCCGACCTCCCACCGGGAATGGGCGGGATCGTCGTCAGCGCGCTCGTCTGGTTCGTGCTGGGCTACGCGTTCTTCGCCGTGCTCGCCGCCACCTTCGGCTCGCTGGTGTCGCGGCAGGAGGAGCTGAACACGGTGCTGACGCCGATGACCACGCTCATGATGCTGACCTACGTGACGGCCTACTTCGCCGCCGTCCAGCCCACCGGCACGGTCGCGCGCGTCCTGTCGCTCGTGCCGCCGTTCTCCTCCATGGTCATGCCCGTGCGCACGGCCGCCACCGGCGTGCCGCTGGGAGAGATCCTCGTCGCCGTGGCGCTCATGATCGTGGCGGTCGTGGGCGTGCTGCTGTTCGCCGCCCGGGTGTACCAGCGCGCGGTTCTCCGTACGGGCGCCCGGGTCAGGCTGGGCGAGGTCCTGCGCTGATCCTGTACGGAACCGGGCTCGGCGGGTTCCCGCCGGGCCTCGGTGGGTTCCGGGGAGGTCCTGGAGGGTCAGAGCGGCCGGGTGAGCGTCGTAGTGATCATCTCGGCCGCGCGGCCGGGATCGTCGGCGCTCTCCTGTCCGCCCGGGGCCCACAGGAACATCCAGCCCTCCCCGGCGGGGATCGCGAAGACGATCGTCTGCCTGCCGGTCTCCGGGTGCCAGACGGAGAGGACGGGGGTGTCCCCGCCGATCAGCCGGGCGCCGAGGCCGTGGCCGGGGAGCCGGGCGGCGAGTGCCTCCAGGTAGGCCAGGCGCTGCCTGCCGTAGTCGCCGGTGCCCGTCACAAGGCCCCCTTCGCGGGAGATCCAGCTTTGTTACAAGGATCGTCGCAGGTCAACGGGACGACAACCATGAACGGGTAACGCCCGGGAATGTAACGGCGGCGGGAACTCCGGCCGGTTTCCCGATGTCGGCGGCGGTTCCTCATGTGATCGAACAGTCGTTCGGCTATATTGGTCTGGTCGCCCCTGGGGTGCGCGCCGCGCGCGGCGCCCGGACGCGGCGGACCGCCGCACCCGCCTTCCGGGCGGTGTGCGGGAAGCTCAGAAAATGTCGGTCGCACCCCGTAGCTTTTCGGTGACCGAGCAGACGACCACCCTCCAGGGGGCATCCAATGGCAATCAACGACCGCGAGAAGGCCCTTGAGACCGCCCTCGCGCAAATCGAGCGGCAGTTCGGCAAGGGCAGCGTCATGCGTCTCGGAGACGACGCGCGTGCCCCGATCGAGGTCATCCCCACCGGCGCCATCGCTCTCGACGTGGCCCTCGGCATCGGCGGCTTCCCCCGGGGCCGGATCGTGGAGGTGTACGGCCCGGAGTCCTCCGGTAAGACGACGGTGGCCCTGCACGCCGTGGCCAACGCCCAGCGGGGCGGCGGCATCGCCGCCTTCATCGACGCCGAGCACGCCCTCGACCCCGAGTACGCGAAGAAGCTGGGCGTCGACGTCGACGCGCTGCTCGTCTCCCAGCCGGACACCGGTGAGCAGGCCCTCGAGATCGCCGACATGCTGATCCGCTCCGGCGCCGTCGACATCATCGTGATCGACTCCGTGGCGGCCCTCGTGCCGAAGGCGGAGATCGAGGGCGAGATGGGCGACAGCCACGTCGGCCTCCAGGCCCGCCTCATGTCGCAGGCGCTGCGCAAGATCGCCGGCGCCCTGAACCAGACCCGGACCACCGCGATCTTCATCAACCAGCTCCGCGAGAAGATCGGCGTCATGTTCGGGAGTCCCGAGACCACCACGGGTGGCAAGGCGCTCAAGTTCTACGCGTCGGTGCGGCTGGACGTGCGCCGGATCGAGACGCTCAAGGACGGCACCGAGCCGGTCGGCAACCGGACCCGGGTGAAGGTCGTCAAGAACAAGATGGCCCCGCCGTTCCGCCAGGCCGACTTCGACATCCTCTACGGCATGGGCATCTCCCGCGAGGGTGGCCTGATCGACATGGGTGTCGAGCACGGATTCGTGCGGAAGGCGGGCGCCTGGTACACGTACGAGGGCGACCAGCTCGGGCAGGGCAAGGAGAACGCCCGCAACTTCCTGAAGAACAACCCCGACATCGCCAACGAGATCGAGAAGAAGATCAAGGAGAAGCTGGGGGTCGGGCCCCGGCTCGACACGCCGACCGAGACTCCCGCCGCTCCGGCCGCCGCGCCCGCGCCCACGTCGGGCCGAGCGACCGCGTCCGCGTCCGCGTCGGGCCGGGGCAGCAAGGCGGCCGCCGCGCCCAAGCCGGGTGACGTCTGAGCGCAGGCATGAGGCGCGACGAGCCCTCCGGCCCGGACGGCGAGTCCGGGCCGGGAGACTGGAACTCGGGCCCCTGGGGGCCGGTCGAGGAACCGGCCGGCTCGGCCGATGACGCGTCCGCGACGATCGCCGCTCTGCGGGCGCAGATCCGCAGGCGTGAACGGCGAGCCCCGGACGGAGCCAGCGGCTTCGGCGATCCCGGCAGCTCCGGCGACCCCGGCAGCTCTGGCGGCGCTGACAGTCCCGGCGCCGTTGCCGGCTCCGCCGGCCCTGGTGGGTTCGACCTCTGGGGCCGGGACGACACCGACCGCGACGACACGGGCCCGGCCGCCGCCGGGTCCGGGCGCCGGCGTCAGGGGCGCGGCAGGAAGCGGCGGGAGCGGTCCGGGGGGCGGGTGCCCGATGGGCCGCAGGAGGGCAGCGCGGCGAGCGAGGGGCCGCCGGCCGACCCCGAGGCGGTGGCCAGGGCCATCTGCCTGCGGCTACTGACGATGGCGCCGAAGACGCGGGCCCAGCTCGCGGACGCCCTGAGCAAGCGGGACGTGCCCGAGGAGGCGGCGACCGCCGTGCTGGAGCGGTTCTCCGAGGTCGGGCTCATCGACGACGAGGCGTTCGCCGCCGCGTGGGTGACCTCCCGGCACGCCGGGCGAGGCCTGGCCCGCCGCGCGCTGGCGCAGGAGCTGCGGCGGCGTGGCGTCGCCGAGGAGACGGTTGAGGACGCCCTGGAGCGGCTCGATCCCGACGAGGAGACCGAGACCGCGCGCAGGCTGGTGGAGCGCAAGCTGGCCGGCACGCGCGGGGTGGAGCCGCAGGCGCGCATGCGCCGGCTGGTCGGGATGCTGGCCCGCAAGGGCTACTCACCCGGCCTGGCGTTCCGCATCGTCCGGGAGGCGATCGAGGCCGAAGGCTTACCCTCCGATGGGCTTCCCGACAGCTTCGAGTGAGCTATAGCACCATGCAAAAGTCGCTTGACAGGCCATCTTTGCTTGCTCGTTACCTCTCTGACGCTTAATCTCGACCGCAGTGAGGAGTTACTCCGCGCAGCGCGGATTGCCATAACGGTGAACCACGACGGACGAGGACTTTGGCCGGCCTTCGGGCCAGATCGGTCACCCTTCGGGGTGTCCGGGCGATGTGACGATATTTGTCCTGGTGAAGCCACCGGGCTCTGCCGTGCTGCGCGCGTGTGACCCCTGCCATGAGGTTGTCGTGAGGCGATAGGGGTGAGCGCGCATGGACACGATCGTGATCGTTCTTGCGGTTGCGGTGGTGCTGCTGGCTCTCGTGATGATCGCCGCCCTTGTCATAGTCGTACGCCGCACCGGCGGAGTCGCCGTGCCGTCCGGTCCCTCGCCCGAGCAGCTCGCCGAGGTCAAGGCCGAGGTCAACGAGGAGCTCGAACGGGCCCGGCAGGAGGCCGAGGAGATCCGTACGAAGGCGGAGCGGGACGCGGGGGAGATCCTCCAGAAGTCCGAGTCGCTCGCCGAGAGCGCGGCGCTCACGCGCAAGGAGGTCGAGGAGGAGGCGCGCCTCCTCAAGAACGAGCTCAAGGAGCTGCGCTCCGACCTGGAGCGGCGCGAGAACCGGCTGGCCGAGCGCGAGCAGCGGCTCGACGAGGAGGCGCGCAGGCAGGCCGAGCGGGCCCGCAAGCTGGCCGAGACCGAGACGGAGCTGGCCGACCGCCGCGAGGACCTGGAGCGGGTGGCCGAACGGCGCAAGGAGATCCTGGAGCGGGTCGCGGGCCTGACGGCCGACCAGGCCAGGGCCGAGCTGGTCAAGGAGATCGAGAACCAGGCCAAGCGCGAGGCGGCCCTGATCGTCCGGGAGATCGAGAGCGAGGCCCGCAAGGAGGGCGAGAAGCGCGCCTGCAAGATCGTGACCCTCGCCGTGCAGCGGGTCGCCACCGAGCAGACGGCCGAGTCGGTCGTGAGCGTCCTCCACCTCCCCGGCGACGAGATGAAGGGCCGGATCATCGGCCGCGAGGGCCGCAACATCCGGGCCTTCGAGTCCACCACCGGCGTCAACCTGATCATCGACGACACACCCGAGGCGGTGCTTCTGTCGTGCTTCGACCCGGTTCGCCGGGAGACGGCCAGGCTGACGTTGGAGAAGCTCGTGCTCGACGGGCGCATCCACCCCCAGCGCATCGAGGAGGCCCACGAGCGCAGCAAGGCCGAGGTGCTGGACCTGTGCGTACGCGCGGGGGAGGACGCGCTGGTCGAGCTGGGCATCACGGAGATGCACCCCGAGCTGGTCACCCTGCTCGGGCAGCTGCGCTACCGCACCTCCTACGGCCAGAACGTGCTCAAGCACCTGATCGAGTCGGCCCACATCGCCGGGATCATGGCCGCCGAGCTCCGGCTCGACCGTGACCTCGTCAAGCGGTGCGCTCTCCTGCACGACATCGGCAAGGCGCTCACGCACGAGGTCGAGGGCAGCCACGCGATGATCGGCGCGGAGATCGCCCGCCGGTACGGCGAGCACGAGGACGTCGTCCACGCCATCGAGGCGCACCACAACGAGGTGGAGGTCAGGACCGTCGAGGCCGTCCTCACCCAGGCCGCCGACGCGATCAGCGGCAGCCGCCCGGGTGCCCGGCGCGAGTCCCTGGAGGCGTACGTGAAGCGGCTGGAGCGCCTGGAGGAGATCGCCCAGTCGTACGACGGGGTGGACAAGGTGTTCGCCATGCAGGCGGGCCGGGAGATCCGCGTCATGGTCCGGCCCGACAACGTCGACGACATCCAGGCCCAGGTGATCGCCCGGGACGTCGCCAAGCAGGTGGAGGAGGAGCTGACCTACCCCGGGCAGATCCGCATCACCGTGGTCCGCGAGTCCCGCGCCACCGAATTCGCTCGATAACTGCGGCTGACCCCGGCCGCCGCTGACCGGATTTGGGGTGAATGTGCTATACCCCTCCATATACTCCCGGTTTAGCCCGGTGCTCCCCAGCCCCTGAAGCGAGTGCACGACCATGATCTCCTCGACCCCGTACCGGCGGCTTCTCGTGCTCGTGCTGGCGGCCACCGCGATCAGTGCCTGTACGGCGAAGACGGAGACTCCCAAGGCCGCGCAGGCCCCCGCGGTGAACGTCGTGCAGCCGGGCGCGCCGGGACAGGGCAGCAAGGTCCTGCCGGCCGGCGAGGTGCCGCGTTCCGAGGGCCAGGAGTACACCGACGCCGACGTGCGGTTTATGCAGGGGATGATCCGCCATCACTCCCAGGCCCTGCGGATGACCGGGCTCGTGGCCGGTCGCAGCGAGAGCAAGGACCTTCCCCGGTTCGCGAAGCGGATCGAGATCTCCCAGCAGGACGAGATCGACCAGATGGTGCGCTGGCTGAGGACCCGGCTCCAGCAGGTGCCCAGCGTGGGCTCCGGCACCGGGCACGACCACGGCGGGGAGCCCATGCCGGGCATGCTCACCGAGGCGCAGTTCGCCGCGCTGGAGCAGGCCAAGGGGGCGCGGTTCGACCGGCTCTTCTACGAGGACATGATCCAGCACCACATGGGCGCGCTGACGATGGTCGAGCGGCTGTTCGGCGACGGAGGAGGCGGCGAATCGGAGATCAACCAGTTCGTCACCCACGTCGACGGGGACCAGCGCATCGAGATCGACCGCATGCGCGCCCTCCTCGCGAAGCTGAACGAGTAGCCCGCCCCCGGCACGCCACCGATCCTCCCGTCACCACTTCAACGACGGGGGAGTGGTGTAGCGGGTGGCGAGGACGCCGAGCTGGTCGATGACGGCCCGCTTCCAGCTGCCGTCCTCGAACATCCGGCGCAGCGCGTCGTTCACCTGGTCGCGCAGGGCGGCCGTGCTGGTGGCGATGCCGTACTCCTCGGTCGACAGCGGCCTGCCGCTGAACCGGAACCTGCCGGGATACTGCGCCGACAGCCCGGCGAGCACGGGCGCGTCGGCCACGATGGCGTCGGTGCCGCCACGGGCGAGCAGCGGCGCGCAGGCGGCGGGCAGGTTCGCCTCGGCGAGGAAGAACTGCCGCCAGCGGGCGCCGAACCTCGCCACGAGCGGCCCGGCGGACTCCCGGGTGACGCAGACCCGCTTGCGGGCGAGGTCGCGGGGCCGCGTGATCGACAGGTCGTCGGCCCGGACGAGGACGTCGGTGCTGGTGACGAGATACGGCCCCGCGACCGGCCGGGAGCGCTCCGGGCCGGTGACACCGACGACGAGGTCCGCGTGGGCCGTGTCGGCCGTGTAGACGATCTGGTCGTCGCGGTAGCCGAGGGCCCTGGCCACGTAGTGCGCGACCTCGACGTCGAAGCCGCCGAAGTGCCCGTCGGGCATCCGGGCGACCAGCCCCGGCTGCCCCGGGCGCACGCCGATCACCAGCCTGCCGTCGCCCCCGCACCCCGCGAGGCATCCGGCCGCCAGGACGCCGATCACGGCGAGGCCACGCCACACGCGCTCAATATCGAGGTCGCGTACGCGCCGCCGCCAGCAGCGACACGGCAAAAGTCCCTTGACCCGGGAGCGCGGGCTCAGCGGACGAAGGCGACCTCGCCGCCCGCCCGTTCGGCGGCGGCCGGGTCGGCCGTGATCTTCCTGCTGCGCCGGCTGCGCCGTTCCAGCCAGGCGGCGAGATAGCCGAGCGCCAGGTTGATCGCGATGTAGACCACGGCGATGACGATCACCGAGGGGATCAGGTTGGCGTAGTTGGCCGGCACGACGCGGGCGCCCGCGTTGAGCAGGTCGGCGTACGCCACGACGAACCCGAGCGCGGTGTCCTTGAGCAGCACCACGAGCTGGCTCACGATCGCGGGCATCATCGCGGTCACCGCCTGCGGCAGCAGGATCATCCGCATCACCTGGTTCTTGCGCAGGCCGATCGCGTAGCCCGCCTCGGCCTGGCCGCGTGGCACCGCCAGGATGCCCGCGCGGACGATCTCGGCCAGGACGGACCCGTTGTAGACGGTGAGACCGAAGACCACGGCCGTGAACTCGGTCACGACCAGCCCGGCCAGGCTCCCGCCGTACTGGGCGAAGAAGATCAGCATGAGCACCGGGACCGCGCGGAAGGCCTCGACGACCACCGCGGCCGCGATCCGCACCCAGCGGTGGTCCGACAGGCGGGCGATGCCGAACACGGCCCCGAACAGCAGCGCGAGCACCGCGGCGAGCGCCGCGGCGACCAGTGTGTTGAGCAGCCCGGGCAGGATCAGCTCGGTCCACGTGTCGGCCCGCAGGAACGGCTGCCACAGCTTGCCGTCCCACTGGCCCTTCTCGTCGAACTTCGTCCAGACGAAGTACGCGACCAGCAGCAGGACGACGCCGAACGCGAGGGTCAGCGCGTTGTTGCGCAGCCGGGTGCGCGGGCCCGGGACGTCGTAGAGGACGGTGGCGCCGCGCTCGGTCATCGGACCACCGCCAGGCGCCGGGCCAGCCGACCGGACAGCAGGTTCAGGGGGAGGGTCAGCACGACGAACCCGGCGGCGAAGCCGAGGAAGATGGGAATGATCGCGTCTCCGTGGGCGTCGAACAGGTTCTTCATCCGCAGCGCCGCCTCCATGACGCCGATCGCCGCGGCGACCGTCGTGTTCTTGACCAGCGCGTTCAGCAGGCTCCCGAGGGGCGCGATGACCGTGCGCACCGCCTGGGGGAGGATCACCAGGCGGAGCGTCTGCAGGAACGTCAGGCCGATCGCGCGGGCCGCCTCCGCCTGGCCGAGGGGCACGGTGTTGATCCCGGCCCGTACGACCTCACAGACGAAGGCGGAGGTGTAGGCCGACAACCCGATGATCGACAGCCAGAAGCTGTTGAGCGACAGGTTGTCGGAGAACTGGACGTCCATCACCGTGCCGAGGCCGAGGCCGCAGAACACGATGATCAGTGTGAGGGGCGTGTTGCGCAGCACGTTGACGTACAGCGCGCCCGCCCCCCGCAGCACCGGCAGCGGGCTCACCCGCATGGCGGCCAGCGCGATCCCCCAGACCAGCGAGATCAGCCCGCTGACCACCGTGAGCTTCACCGTCAGCCAGAACGCGCCGAGGATGACGGGAAGCTCGTCGACGACGGCCTCCACCGCCGGCCTCCTTCCAGTGCCGCTGTCGGTGCTCTAGTACCGGTCGACGGACGGCGGGGTCGTGAAGTACTTGCCGAACTCGCCGAGGTTCGTGTCGATGGCCTTGCGCCAGCTTCCGTCCTTGAAGAACTTCTCGATGGCGTTGTTGATCGCGTCGCGGCCGGCCTTGTCGTCCAGCTTGATGCCGATGCCGTACCTCTCCTCGCTGAACGGCTGGCCGACCAGCTTGAACTTGCCGGGGAACTGGGCGGCGAACCCGGCGAGGATCGTGGCGTCGGTGGAGATCGCGTCGACCTGCTTGTTCTCCAGCAGCGGCAGGCAGGCACCGTACCCCTGCTGCTGGGTGAGGTTCTTGGACTCCCAGTCGGGACCGAACTTGTCGGCGAGCCGCTTGGGCGACGACGACCCCTGCGCGCCGCAGACCTTCTTGTCCTTGAGCGACTCGACCCCGGTGATCGAGGTGTCGTCGGCGCGGACGAGGATGTCCTGCCCGGTGACGAGGTACGGCCCGGCGAAGGAGATCTTCTTCTTCCGCTCGTCCGTGATCGAGTAGGTCGCGATGACCATGTCGACCTGGCCCTGCTGGATGAACGGCTCGCGGTTGGCCGACTGGGCCTCCTTGAACGTGATGCCGCTCTCCGGCACGCCGAGCTCCTTGGCGACGTACTTCGCCACGTCGACGTCGAACCCGGCGAAGCCGCCGTCGGGCTTCTTCAGTCCCCAGCCCGGCTGATCGATCTTGACACCGATCACGAGCTTCTTGTCGTCCTTCGCCTTGTCGACGATCGAGCTCGACCCGGAACCGCCGCAGGCCGTCAGGCCGGTGGCCAGGGCGGCGAGCGCGAGCAAGCCGGCTGCGAATCGCATCCGCATCACCTTTCGCTTTTGTGGAGCATTTCGTGAGCTGGGACTGTCATGAACTGGGGCTGTCATAGGCACGATCAGTGCGTGAGGATCTTGGAGAGGAAGTCGCGGGCGCGCTCGGTGCTCGGCTGGGTGAAGAACTCCGAGGGCGATCCCTCCTCGACGATCTGGCCGTCGGCCATGAACACGATGCGGTTGGCCGCACGGCGGGCGAAGCCCATCTCGTGGGTGACGACCATCATCGTCATGCCGTCCTTGGCCAGGCCGACCATCACGTCGAGCACCTCCTGGACCATCTCCGGGTCGAGGGCCGAGGTGGGCTCGTCGAAGAGAATCATCTTGGGGTCCATCGCCAGCGCGCGGGCGATGGCCGTCCGCTGCTGCTGGCCGCCGGAGAGCTGGGCGGGATACTTCCCCGCCTGCGAGGCGATGCCGACCCGTTCGAGCAGTTCCATGCCCCGCTGCTCGGCCTGCTGCCGGGGGACCTTCCGCACCCTGGTCGGGCCGAGTGTGACGTTCTCCAGGATCGTCTTGTGGGCGAAGAGGTTGAAGGACTGGAACACCATGCCGACCTCGGAGCGCAGCCGGGCCAGCGCCCTGCCCTCCGCGGGCAGTTCCCGCCCGTCGAAGACGATGCTCCCGGAGTCGATGGTCTCCAGCCGGTTGAGCACCCGGCACAGCGTGGACTTGCCGCTGCCGGACGGGCCGATGACGACGACCACCTCGCCCCGGTCCACGCTCAGGTCGATGTCCTGGAGCACGTGCAGGGGACCGAAGTGCTTGTTGACTCCCTCCAGCCTGACAAGCGGATCGGGACCACTGATCTCCGTCATGGTCAACAACGTAGGGGGGTCAACGTCGCGCCGTCACTAACGGGCCGGTACCGATCAGATCACATCCCGGCTGCTCAGGACATCTCTCCCGGTTTGTCCGGACGGCCCGCCCATGCGGCCCGGGACGCGGTCCCGGTTGGCTCCTGCCGACCCTCTGATCGCGTAGGAGTCCAGATGCTGAAAAATCCGGATCTGTTCAGGAAGACCGTCGCGGCGGCGGCCATGCTGGTGTGGCCCGTCCTGCTCGGCCTGGCCTTCGTCACCTCGCCGCCGGGCACCGAGCACACTCCCGCCGTGTTCCGCGCGAGCCCCGTACAGGTGCAGGCCAGCGCGCTGCTGTTCCAGTGGGCGACCGCCTGCCTGGTCCCGGTGATCCTCGGGCTCGCCCATCTGCTGCGCGGCCGCGCGCCGCGCACCGGCAACATCGGCGCGGCGCTCGGCCTGACCGGCGCGGTCACCGCCGCCTGCCTGTTCATGACCGACTTCTACGACCTGGCGCTGGCGCTCAGCCTCCCCGACGCCCAGGCCGCCCGGGTGACCGAGGTGGCGGGCGCGCTCGGCGGCTTCGTGTACGGCATCCTGCTGCCGGGGTTCCTCACCCACGTGGGCCTGCTGGTGCTCCTGACGGGCCTGGCGGCGGTGCGGCGGGCGCCATGGTGGGTCCCGGTCGCGGCGCTCGCGGGCGTCTGCGGGCCGTTCCTCACGCTCGGGCAGCCGCCGGCCGTCCAGGCCATCGGGTCGCTGTTCCACCTCGCCGCCTTCGGCATGGTCGCCCTGAAGATCCTGCGCATGCCGGTGGACGACTGGCGGGCCGCCTGAGCACCCGCGGCCGCGGAGCCCGTCAGAGGCCCGACTCCCTGGCCCGCATGATCGCCTCGGCCCGGTCGGCCACGCGCAGCTTCGCGAAGACGCTGGACACGTGGTTGCGCACGGTCTTCTGGCTCAGCCCGAGCCGGGCCGCGATCTGGCCGTTCGTCAGGTGACCGGCGACCAGGCCCAGGATCTCCCGCTCACGCGGGGTGAGCTCGGGGAAGCTGGGCTCGGGCGCCCTGCCGAGGCCGGAGAAGTAGCCCATGAGCCGCCCGGCGAGGGCGGGGCCGAAGATCGCCTCGCCCTCGGCCACGGCCCGGATCGCCCGGACGAGCTCGGCCCGCCGCGCGCCCTTGAGCACGTATCCCCGCGCGCCCGCGCGCACCGCCGCGAAGACCGCGTCGTCGTCGTCCGCCATGCTGAGCACGAGGACCCGCACGTGCGGATGGTTCCTGGTGACGCGCTCGGTCGCGGCCACCCCGCCCATGCCGGGCATGGCGAGGTCCATCAGCACGACGTCGGGCTGCACGCGGGGCAGGAGGGCGAGGGCCTGCTCACCGCTGGCCGCTTCATCGGCGACCTCCACCTCCTCCACCGGCCGCAGGAGCGCGCGGAGCCCCGCCCGGAAGGCCGCGTGGTCGTCAACCAGCAGCACGCGGATCGGCTCCATCGCCCGCCTCCCGTCCCGAGTGATGTCCCGAGTCCCGTCCTGAGCCCCGCAGCATGCCCGCCACCGTGTCCGGGGCTGTGTTCCGGGCCGTGTCCGGCGCGGTGACCCGGGTCGGGTTCTCGGCTGAGTCCCGCGCCGTGCTCAGGGCGGTGTTCCCGGCGGTGTTCCCGGCGGTGTCCCGCACTGTGTCCGGAGCGGTGTCGTGGACCGGGAGGCGGGCGAGCACCCGGGTCCCGCCTCCGGGCCGCGGGCCGATGTCGCAGGTGCCGCCCAGCTCGGCCGCCCGCTCGCGCATCGACGCCGTGCCGACCCCGGGCCGGGCGGACGCCGGATCACCGGCGTCCGCGTCCGCCGTGCCCGCCGTGCCCGCCGCGTCCGCCGTGTACGGCTCGCCGCCCTCGTCGGCGACCTCCAGTTCGAGCACGTCCGCGTGACCTCCGCGCGCCATGCCGAGCCGTACGCGCACCCGCCCGGCCCCGGCGTGACGGCGCGCGTTCGCCAGCGCCTCGGCCGCGATCCGGTACGCCGCCACCTCCACGGCGGCGGGCAGCGCCGGCAGGGCGCCCTCGATCTCGACGCCGACCTCGGCGCCGGGCAGCCGGGCCGCGTGCGACCTGATCGCCCCGGCCAGGCCCAGCGTGTCGAGGGCCGGCGGCCGCAGTCCCTCCACCAGCGTCCGTACGTCGGCCATCGCCGTGCGGGCGTCCGTCATGATCTCTTCGAGCATCGCCAGGGCGTCCGGGTCCCGCACCATGTCCTGCACCATGTCCTGCACGGCCTCCGCCCGCATGGTCAGCGCGGCCAGGGTCGGCCCGAGGCCGTCGTGCAGGTCGCGCCGCAGCCGCCGCCGCTCCTCCTCACGCGCCGCCACCAGCCGTTCGCGCGAGCGCTGCAGGTCGGCCGACAGCCGTACGGCGTGTACGGCGATCCCCGTCTGCCGGGCGAGGTCGGCGAGGACCCGGCGGTCCCTCCCGCCGAGTTCGCTCTCACCCGGGCGCGGGGACAGGACCAGGTCGCCCACCGGCTCGCCCCGGTGCACGAGCGGCAGCCGTACGGAACCGGGGGAGGGCACGCCGTAGGCGTGGGTCGGCCCGCCGGCGACCTCGACCGCGACGTGCGGCAGGCGCAGCGCCTCCGCGACCGACCGGGCCGCCGCGGCGAGCACCGCACCCGGCTCCGCCGCCTCCTCCAGGCGCCTGCCCAGCAGGGCCAGCGCCGCGTACGGATCGTCCCGCCTGCCGTACATCACGAGGTTGACGGCGCGTTGCAGCCGCTCGCGCAGCGGGGCGAAGACGACGGCGACCACCCCGGCGGCGGCCACCGACACCGGCAGGCCGTCCGCCGCGCGGAACACCGCGCCGAGGTAGGTGACCACGAGCACGTAGCCGCCGAACACGCAGGCCGACAGCAGCACGTAGACGAGCGTGCGGTTGATCACGAGGTCGATGTCGAACAGGCCGTGCCGCAGTACCGCGACCGCGGCGGCGGCAGGCAGCAGGCAGGCCGCGAACGTCCCCATAACCTCCCAGAACGCGCTGGTGACCGGCCAGATGGACCGCGGGTCGCCGTCGGAGAGCCCCGCGGCCAGCCGGCCCGCGACGATCAGCCCGGCGAGCCCGGCGGCGTACGCGAGCCACTTGAGCTGGGCCTGCTCGCCGGCGTCGCCGCGCCGGGCCCGTCGTACGAGATCGCCCGCGCCCGCGAGGAACAGCGCGCCCATGAGCGCGGTCGTCAGCGGCTCGACGAACGGGCCGACGGCGGCGAGCGCGGGCACCACGAGGGGGTTGGGCAGCGGCGTGCCCCAGCCGACCTGGTGGCTGGGGCCGGGCAGGAGGGCGCTCACCGCCGTCATCACGGCGGAGACCCCGGCCATCGTCCACAGGGCCGCCCGCCAGCGGGGCGACGACGGCCGTCCCGACGGGAAGAACGCCGGCACGGCGGCGACCGACAGGTTGGCGGGCACCCACAGCCACGTCTGCGGCCACGCCATCGGGGTCGCGAACGGCAGCCCGGCGAGCGCGTAGTGCCCGGTCGCGTCCAGCAGCGCGAAGCACAGCCCGCAGGCCGCCATCAGCCACCCGACGGCGTTGCCCGGGCGGGCCGCGGTGATCAGGCCGCCGACCAGCGCGCAGGCGGTGACGTAGAGGAGATGGCTCTGGGCGAACACCCCGGCGCCGTTCCGGTGGCCCAGCACCAGGGCCACGGCGACCAGGAGCAGGCTGAGCGCGCAGACCGCCCACGCCGTACGCCGCACCGCCCGCCTCCTCCGCGCGCCTCCCCGGCGCACGCCCCGCCTCCGCGCGCCTCCGGCGCGGCCACTGGATCGGGCTCAGGCTAGCGACCGATATGCCCAGACGAACAGGACAATGTCCTAGGACGTCCGGGCGTCGTGGCGGGTCCGCCCACCCGTCACACCCGCGCGAACGCCTCGGGGTCTATCGCCACCTTGAACGGCTCGCCCACGGCCACCACCTCGCCCGCCCCCACCCGGTGGATCAGCTGGTACTGGCCGTCCTCGCCCAGCCGGTAGGTGAAGACGACAGGAAGCCGCTCGTCAGCCTGCCCGCGGAACGGATGGGTCTCGATCCGCCAGAAACCGGGAATCCCGGCCTCGGCGTATTTCGCGGGCTTCACCACCCGATCGGTCATGGTGGTGGACCGCGAAACGATCTCCACGACCAGACGCACCCACTCGGGCCGGATGACCGACGCACCGTCGCGTACGGGCTGCCGGTCAACGACCATGATGTCCGGAATCACCCCAGGTTTACCGTCCAGAAGCAGGCCGGTCGCAGTGATCGCCACCAGGTCCTCGGGCGCGGCCTCCTGAAGGGCCGCGCGGAGGTTGTCACCGATCCACTGGTGCATCGGGAGTGGTGCGGGGGACACGATGAGACTCCCGTCGATGAGCTCGTAGCGGCTGCCGTCGTCCGCCTGCGTGTTGAGCTCGAACCATTCCTCGACCTCAAGCTCACCCGGGACACGCCAGGGGCTCCTGGCCGCCCGCGCCTCGCGGGCCTGCATCGGCGCCTCCGTGGATCGTGCGGGCATCGCCATCGAGGCTCACCTCTCACCGACAGGTCCGTTCTCAGTGTCGCATGCGTTCGCCGCCGCACCCTATCGTCACTTTCCGTGTGTGGTCGAGTGCGAAGGGTTTTCGTACGGGTGGGGCTGGGGAAGCGCCTACCCTTGTAGTGCGATGACTGGGACCACACAGACTGTGACCACACAGGACGCCGAGGGCGCGACCCGGACCTACGAGGTGCGGACCTACGGCTGCCAGATGAACGTGCACGACTCCGAGCGGCTCTCCGGGCTGCTGGAGGACGCCGGATACGTCCGGGCCGCCGAGGGGCAGACGCCGGACGTCGTGGTGTTCAACACCTGCGCCGTACGCGAGAACGCCGACAACCGGCTCTACGGCAACCTGGGGCACCTACGGCCGATCAAGATGGCCCGCGAGGGCATGCAGATCGCGGTCGGCGGATGCCTGGCGCAGAAGGACCAGGGCGAGATCGTCCGCCGCGCCCCCTGGGTGGACGTCGTCTTCGGCACCCACAACATCGGC
The DNA here is from genome assembly GCF_008728085.1 of Microbispora cellulosiformans. Lineage (NCBI taxonomy): Bacteria > Bacillati > Actinomycetota > Actinomycetes > Streptosporangiales > Streptosporangiaceae > Microbispora > Microbispora cellulosiformans. The sequence goes on from NZ_VYTZ01000010.1 coordinate 152,816, forward strand.
TCGCTGCCGGTGCTGCTGGAGCGCGCCCGGATCGCCGAAGAGGCCCAGGTCGAGATCAAAGAGTCGCTGGAGACGTTCCCCTCCACGCTGCCGAGCCGCCGTGAGTCGGCGTACGCGGCCTGGGTGGCGATCTCGGTCGGGTGCAACAACACCTGCACGTTCTGCATCGTGCCGTCGTTGCGCGGCAAGGAGAAGGACCGCCGCCCCGGCGACGTCCTGAACGAGGTGCGGACCCTCGTCGACCAGGGCGTCCTGGAGATCACCCTGCTGGGGCAGAACGTTAACACCTACGGCGTGGAGTTCGGCGACCGGCTGGCGTTCGGCAAGCTGCTGCGGGCCTGCGGCGACGTCGAGGGCCTGGAGCGGGTCCGCTTCACCTCGCCCCACCCCGCCGCCTTCACCGACGACGTGATCGCCGCGATGGCCGAGACGCCGAACGTGATGCACCAGCTGCACATGCCGCTGCAGTCCGGCTCCGACCGGGTCCTCAAGGCCATGCGCCGGTCATACCGGTCCGAGCGCTACCTCGGGATCATCGAGCGGGTGCGCGCCGCGATGCCGGACGCCGCGATCTCGACCGACATCATCGTGGGCTTCCCCGGCGAGACCGAGGAGGACTTCCAGCAGACCCTCGACGTCGTACGGCAGTCGCGCTTCGCCAACGCGTTCACGTTCCAGTACTCCATCCGCCCCGGCACTCCTGCCGCGACGATGGAGGACCAGGTGCCCAAGGCCGTCGTGCAGGAGAGGTACGAACGCCTGGTGGCGCTCCAGGAGGAGATCTCCTGGGCGGAGAACAGGACGCAGGTCGGGCGGACCCTCGAGGTGCTGGTCGCCGAGGGGGAGGGACGCAAGGACGACGCCACGCACCGCCTGTCCGGCCGCGCCGCCGACAACCGCCTCGTCCACCTCGCGGCCACCGATGCCGCCGCCGCGGCCCGGCCCGGCGACATGGTCACCGTCGAGGTCACCTACGCCGCGCCGCACCACCTGGTGGCCGACAAGGTGCTGTCCGTACGGCGGACCCGCGCCGGCGACGCCTGGGAGGCCCGGCAGGCGGCTCCGCGACAGGACGCCGCGGTCAGCCTGGGCATGCCCACCGTCGGCCGCCCGGCTCCGCTGCCCGCGCAGCCGTCCGCCTGCTCGGCCGTCTGAACCGCACCTGATCAGAACAGCGCACTTGATCAGGACCGTGTCTGATCAGACGCGCGGTTCTGATCCGCGAGGACGGCCCGCGCGGGCGCGGGCCGCACGCGGGTTACTGAGAAAAGCGGCGCAGGACCTGATAGCAGTAGGCGCGGCGCAGATCGTGGAACCGCAGGCAGGCATCCTGCATCCGGCTGCCCGCCACACCGGCCGCCTCGGCGCGGGACGCGGCCGAGGTCCCCGAGCCCGCGTCCTGGCCAGCCGCGTTCCCGTCCGCCGTGCCAGGGGCCGCCGTGTTCCCGGTCGGTGCGCTCCCGGCAGGGGTGGCTCCGGTCGCTGGGTTCCGAGGCACGGCGTCGCCCGCGCCAGACCCACGAGCGCCAGATCCACGAGTGCCAAACCCTCGTGCGGCGCTGTCCCGGCCGGTGGAGCCCTGACTGTCCGGCTTGCGCGTGACCGGCTCGGCGCCTTCGGGGGAAGCGGTGCGCGCGGATCGCCGCCGGTCGGTGTCCCTCGTCCCGGAACGGCTCGCCGAGCCGGTGGCGCTGTTCCCGGCGAGACGTGCGGACCACGCAGGCGGGCGGGAGGGGCCGGTCGCCCGGACAGCACGCCCGGGAGACCCCGGCCCGCCGGTCTCGTGACCCGGAGGCAGCGCCCCTCGCTCGGCCGCCGACCGCTCCCGCTCAGCCGTGCCGTCTCCGGCCGCCTCGTATCCCGCTTCCTCGGCCGAATCGCCGGATAGCTCCGGCGCGATGTTCGGAGCCGTTTTCGGCCGCTCCAGCGTTGCATCTTCCGAAATATCCGTAGACGCGGGTGATTGTGGATTTCCGGACTGTGAGAAGAATGGCCCGGCGCCGGGGATGCCCGGTGCCGCGGCGTCGAAGGACCCTTCTCGTCCGAAGCGCGGACCGGCGGTGGGTGAGTGGGCGGCGGAGGACGCCGCCAGGTCCTGACCGGGCATGACGGCCAGGACGACGCCGAGTCCGGCGATCGCGGTCACACCGATCGCGCCCGTCAGGGCGAGAACGGTGCTACTGCCGCGCCGATGCCGTGGGGTGGGGGAGTTTTCCGGCAAGGTCGTTTTCTTCCATGTGACAGTGTGTCGGTCTCGACCCTCATTTTGCCCGCCCCGTACGGAGTCCAGCACCGGTTCCCCCGATTTCCGGGAACTCCAGATATGCCGCTTCCAGCGGAATTCGATAAATATCCTCGTACGTCGGCCTGAACGAACTCCGAGCGCGGGACTTAGCATCGGCGGTGTGTCCGTACGTGAACTCGTCGTCCTCGGCACCTCCAGCGCCGTGCCCACGCGCCACCGCAATCACAACGGCTGTCTGCTGCGCTGGGACGGCGAGGGGTTCCTGTTCGACCCGGGGGAGGGCACGCAGCGGCAGATGCTGCACGCCGGGGTGAGCGCCCACGACGTCACGTGGATCTGCGTCACCCACTTCCACGGAGACCACTGCCTGGGAGTCCCGGGCGTCGTCCAGCGGATCGCCAGAGACAAGGTGACCCACGAGGTGCGGGCGGCCTATCCCGCGAGCGGCGAGACGTACTGGCGCAGGCTGCGCAACGCGTCGGCCTTCGCGGACACGGACGTGATCACTCCCCGGCCGGTCTCCGGGGAGCTGACGCGGTGGCCGGCGGGGCCGGTGACGCTGACCGCGCGCCCGCTGTCGCACCCCGTCCAGTCGTACGGCTACCGCGTGGACGAGCCCGGCGGGCGCCGCATGCTGCCCGGCGAGCTGGAACGGCGGGGCGTGCGCGGGCCGATGATCGGAGAGCTCCAGCGGCGCGGCTCGCTGACCCTCCCCGACGGGTCGGTGGTCACGCTGGAGGACTGCAGCGCGCCCCGGCCGGGGCAGAGCGCCGCCTTCGTGATGGACACCCGCCTCTGCGACGGCGCGTTCGCCCTGGCCGAGGGGGTCGACCTGCTGGTGATCGAGTCGACGTTCCTGTCCGGTGAGAGCGCGATGGCCGCGCAGTACGGGCACCTGACGGCGGCGCAGGCCGGGCGGATCGCGGCGGCCGGCGGGGTGCGGAGCCTGGTGCTCACCCATTTCTCCGAGCGGTACACGACGGCCGACGAGCCCAGGTTCGTGGACGAGGTGCGCAAGGCCTACTCGGGCGAGGTGGTGACGGCCCGCGATCTGATGCGGGTGCCCGTGCCGAAGCGGAGCGCCGAGGCGGGCGGCTGACCGCTCACCAGAGCCAGCGCGCCACGAAATACCCCACGCCGTACGGCGCCTCGTCGCGCAGCAGTTCGGCGGCGGGCGGCGGCGCGCCCTCCGCCGCCCCGCCCAGGACCTGGAAGGCGGCCCGGCCGGCCACCTGCAACTCCGCGGCCCGGGCCGGGTCCAGCGCCAGGAGCGCGCCGGAGTCACCGGACGCGAGCGCCGCGGCGATCATGTCGTCGTACGGCACGGCGTCCGGATGCACGTAGCCGGGCGACTTCTCCGTGCGCCGGGCCGAGCCGTCCCCCATGACCAGCAGCGCCACCCGATCCGCCGAGCCGGCCAGCCGGCGGCCCAGCGCGGCGCACCCGGCCGCCGGCGCGTCGGCGGCGACCGCCTCGAACCGCAGAGGGAACCGCACTTCGGGGACGCCGGCGGAGTGTTCCAGCAGCCAGCGGCCGATCGTGAGCGACAGCGGCAGCACCGGCTCCCCGCCCGCCGGGCCGACCCTGACGTCGGGCCCCCACGGGCGCAGCGACCCGGCGGCGTCGCCGGGAAAGGACGCCGGGGAGCCGTCGCCGCCGGTCACCACGAGCACGCCGGGACCGGCGTCGGCGAGCGACCGCACCGCCTCGGCGCAGGCCGCGCGCAAAAGATCGAGCTCGGCCGCGGCGGCCCCGGCGACCTGCGGGACGAGCAGCGGAGGATGCGGGCAGACGGCCGCGGCGACCAGCACCCGATCACCCTACCGGCCTCGCCGGGCCGCAGAATGGACATATGGACAGCAGCACGGTGGCCTTCGCGACCGTCCCGACCCGGCTGGGCGACGTGCTCGCCGCCGTCACCGCGGACGGGGTCGCCGCCACGCACTTCCGCGACGGCGACCGGGTCAGGGCGCGCATCGCCGCCCGCCTCGGCATGCCCGCCGCCGACGACCCGGTCCGTACGGCCGCCGTCCGCGAGGAGCTGGCCGCGTACTTCCGGGGCGAGCTGAAGGAGTTCCGCGCTCCGGTCGACTGGCGGCTCATGTCGCCCCTCCAGCGGCAGGTCCTCGGCACCCTGCACGCCACCGTCCCGTACGGCGAGGTGGTGACGTACGGCGAACTGGCGGCGCGCAGCGGCACGGGGGTCCCGGCCCGGGCCATCGGCTCGATCATGGGCGGCAACGCGATCCCGATCATCGTGCCGTGCCACCGGGTGGTGGCGAGCAACGGCCTCGGCGGGTTCAGCGGCGGCGACGGCGTCGAGTCCAAGCGGTGGCTGCTGACCCTCGAAGGCCATCTGCCGCCCACCCTCGACTGGGACCTGTGACCTCCCCGTCCCTGGGACACTGGAGGGTGTGGGGCAGCTACCTGTGATCGCCGTCGTGGGCGCGACCGCGGCGGGCAAGTCCGACCTGGCCGTCGAGCTCGCGCTCCGCCTGGGCGGTGAAGTGATCAACACCGACTCCATGCAGCTCTACGAGGGTATGGACATCGGCACCGCGAAGCTGTCGCTCCAGGAGCGGCGTGGGGTGCCGCACCACCTGCTGGACATCTGGCCGGTGACCCGGACGGCCAGCGTGGCCGAATACCAGCGGCTCGCCCGGCCGCTGGTCGAGGACCTGCGCTCACGCGGCAGGGCGCCCGTCCTGGCGGGCGGTTCCGGGCTCTACGTGCGGGCCGTCCTCGACGACCTGGAGTTCCCCGGCACGGACCCCGACGCGCGGGACCGCCTGGAGAAGGAACTCGCCGAGACCGGCCCGGCGCCTCTCTACGACCGGCTGAAGAGCCTCGACCCGGTGGCCGCCGAGAACATCCTGCCGAGCAACGGCCGCAGGATCGTCCGCGCGCTGGAGGTCATCGAGCTGTCCGGGCGGCCGTTCTCCGCGACCATGCCGTCGTACGACGCGGTCTACGACAGCGTGCAGATCGGCGTCGAGGTGCCGCGGCCGGTCCTGGACGAGCGGATCGAGCTCCGGGTCGCCCGCATGTGGGAGGCCGGGCTGGTGGACGAGGTGCGCGCGCTCGCCGGGCGCGGCCTGGCCGAGGGCAGGACGGCCGGGCGGGCGCTCGGCTACGCGCAGGTGCTGCGGTTCCTCGCCGGGGAGTGGACCGAGGAGCAGGCGCGGGCGGAGACGGTGCGCGCCACCCGCCGGTTCGCCCGGCGGCAGGAGTCGTGGTTCCGCCGCGATCCGCGGGTGGTCTGGCTGCCGTTCGACGCGCCCGATCTGGCCGACCGCGCGATCACCGTGATCACCGGCACTCCCTAGACTGCTGCCATGCGGTTTCTGAAGGGGCACGGCACCGAGAACGACTTCGTCATCCTGCCGGACCCGGACGCCCGGCTCGACCTGGCCGCCCCGCAGGTCGCGGCGCTGTGTCACCGGCGCACGGGCATCGGGGCCGACGGCGTGCTGCGCGTCGTCCGCGCCAAGCTGTGCCCGGAGGCGGCCGAGCAGTCCGGCGAGGCCGAGTGGTTCATGGACTACCGCAACGCCGACGGCAGCCTCGCCGAGATGTGCGGCAACGGCCTCCGGGTCTTCGCCCGCTATCTGGTGGACGCGGGGCTCGCGGCGCCCGGCGAGTTCGCCGTCGCCACGCGCGGGGGAGTCAAGCGCGTACGACTCGGTGTGTCGGGCGACGTCTCGATCGACATGGGCAGGCCGCGGGTGCTGGGGGAGAGCCGCACGGTCGTGAACGGGCGCGAATATCGCGGCGTCAACGTGAACATGGGCAACCCCCACCTGGCGTGCCTGGTCGAGGAGCCGGTGGCCGGGTTCGACCTCGGCCGGGAGCCCGAGTTCGACCGGGAGGTCTACCCGGAGGGCGTCAACGTCGAGATCTTCAACGCCGTGGGCGGCCGTACGGTGTCGATGCGTGTGCACGAGCGGGGGTCGGGGGAGACGCGCTCGTGCGGCACCGGCGCCGTCGCGACGGCCGTCGCCGCCGCCCGCGCGGCCGGCGAGACGACCGGCACCTGGGAGGTCCGGGTGCTCGGCGGCACGGTGACCGTCACGCTCACTGAGGACACGAGCCACCTGGCCGGTCCCGCCGTCCTCGTGGCCTCGGGCGAGTGGCCCGCCGTCCTCTGACCGTCGTCCTCTGATCGGCCCGGACGCTTGCGGAACCTTGTTCTGATCCTTCACTCTGAGTCTCACATCTGGACCTAGGAGGGGTGGATGGATCCGCGTGACGCGGTGGTGTCGACGAAGGCGGCGATCGGGAGTCTCGGCGGAGGCTTCATGCTCTCCCGGGAGGTCAAGGCGCTGTGCGAGCGCCACGGCCTCGGCGGCCGTGAGATGTACTTCCGGGGCAGGTGCGGGGTCCTCGGCGAGGTGGACGCGGACGTCGTGGTCGCCGCGGTCGTCTTCTTCCACCCCGGGCACGTCCGCGAGTCGTGGGAGGGCGGGCGCAAGATCCCGGCCGAGGAGGCCGCCGCGCTCTACGCCTCCGCCTGCCACGACTGGGGACGGCGCAGGCTCGCCGGGCTGCGGGACGCCGACCGGCTGTCGGAGCTGCTCGCCGTCGTCGCCGACCGGTCCGACCCCTTCTGCGCGCCGCTGTTCGCGGGGTGGCGGGCCATGCCCCGCCCGGACGGCGGGCCGGCCCTGACGGCCCACCTGCTCCACGTCGTACGGGAACTGCGCGGCGCTCTCCACGCGGTGGCCGTGGTGAGCTGCGGCGTCGGCCCGCTGGAGGCCACGCTCGTCGCGGGAGACGGCGCCGGGGCGCCCGTCTCGTTCGACCGCACGTCCGACTTCGCCAGGTTCCTCGCGTGGCCCGAGCCGTACCCGCAGCCCTCGCCCGAGGCGGTGGAGCGCAGGGCCAGGGCGGAGGAGCTCACCGACGACCTGCTCGCCCGTGCCTTCTCCGTGCTCGGCCCGGCGGAGCTGGCCGAGCTCACGGCGCTGCTCGGGCAGGCGTCCGAGGTGGCCCTCGCCCGCTGAGAGGGAACCCGAGCACGGGCGCGTGCCGTTCGGGTCGGCGTGCTGTTTGGGTCATGGTCGGCGACCTGGCAGACTGGCTGCCCATGGACGTGGACATCTGGGCCTGGGTCGGCGGCACCCAGCGTGAACTGCACGAGGCGGGCAACACGGGGCTCGCCATGGCGCTGGGCGACGTGCCCGCGCAGGCGCTCGAGGGCCGTTTCGCCCAGCTGGACGTCGTGGCGCCGGCCATCACACAGCACGCCGAGTCCCTTGAGAAGCCGTGGCTGGAGCTCTTCGCCCGCTACTGGCACCTGCTGGGGCGGGTGGGCGACCGCGCCATGGGCGCCGTCGCGCTCGACGACGCCGCCGCGCTGGCGGAGTTCGCGGAGCGGGGAGACGTCAGCGAGTGCCCCGCCGCCTCCGGCGGCGTGGAGATCCTGGCTGTGACCCAGGCCAACACCGACGGTCCCGGCTACGCGGCCACCCGGCTGAGCTCGCTCGGCGCCGCACTCGACGGCGTGGGTCCCGACTCGCTCGCCTTCTCCGGCCTGGCCACGCAGTACGTCCTGGCGCTCATCGACGCCGGCCAGGCGGCCGAGGGCGTGGCGTACGCGGAGGCGGCCGTCGAGCGGCTGCGCGGGGCCGGGCGCGAGGCGAGCTGGGAGCTGGGCGCCGCCTCGGCGCGGGCGCTGCTCGCCGCCGGGCGTCCCGGCGACGCGCTGACCGCGCTGGACGCCTCGACCGGCTTCAAGCCCGACGACCCGGTCGCGAAGGGCCGCCGTGAGGCCCTGCTCCGGTCGCTGGTGCTGGCCACGCTCGACCGCACGCAGGAGGCCGTGGAGGCCCTGCCCGACCTCGACGTGGTGGGGGACCACCCGCGCGAGTGGGTCGAGTGGGCGCACACCGTCCGCATGCTGGTCGCGAACGGCGGCTCGATCGCCAACAGCTGGCAGCTCGGCCGCATCCTGCGCCAGTGGATGACGTACTTCGAGACGATGGGCGGTCACCGCGCCCGCTTCGAGCTCGCCCTCACCGCCGGGCACCTGGCCGTCGCCCGGCAGGGCCTGTGGCAGGCCCGCCTGCTCGCGGACGAGGCGGAGGCGGCCCTCGCCGGCCTCCGCGCGACCGAGGGCCTGGCGGACCGGGTGGCCGAGCTGCGCGCCGCGGCCGACGCGGCCAAGGAGGCGCCGGCGCCCGGCCCGCGCGACGAGCTGGTGGCCTACTTCGACGCCGCCGACGGCAGCTCGGCCGACCCCGAGCGCTGGGTGGGCTGGTTGTGGCCGCTGTCGGGCACCGACCTGGAGGCCACCCGCCGGCACACCACCACCCTCGGGTTCCTCGGTTACCCCGGGGTGGGCGCCGACATCTACTGGAAGGCGCTCGCCGAGGACGCCGACCCGGCCGCCGCGGGCGAGGAGGACCTCGCCTACCTCACCGGCCTGCTGATCGAGGCCCGTCAGGACGAGCGGGTGGAGAGCCTCGCGGCCCGCCTGCCGGAGACCGCCTCCCACCTCGCGCTCGCCCGCCTGCACCGCGCGCGTGAGCGGTGGGAGCAGACGGCGGCCGAGGCGGAGCTGGCGGTCGCCAACGGTGGCGGGCTGGAGGCGCGCCGCCTGTGGTCGGGCGCCGTCCAGCAGCTCGGCGAGAACGGCAAGGCGGCCGAGATCCTCAAGCCGCTGCTGGAGACGGGCGAGGCCGAGGAGGAGGACGTCTGGCGGGTCATCGTCATGTCCACCGCCGTGGAGGACTGGGCGACCGTACGGGCCGCCGCGACCGGGCTCGGCATGCCGATCGAGCAGGGTGAGGGGCCGATCGAGGAGGAGTGGCACCTCGTCCGGGTGATCCTCCCCGCCCCCGACGGCAGCCAGCGTGAGGTCCTCGCCGTACGGACCGGCCCGGCCACCGCCCGCCTCGCGATCCCGCAGCCGCGCGGCATGGAGTACAACGCGGGCGACGTGGTCGTGATCGACCCCCGGCCGCTGGAGCCGATCCCGGAGGGCGAGGAGGAGCGGGAGAGCTTCGTGATCCCCTTCGCCGGGGTGACGATGCTGCGTCCCGGCGGCTACACGAGCTGGTTCTTCGACGGCGCCGCGCCGTCGGAGGACGAGTGGACCGAGTTCAACGAGGTCCTGGCCGAGCGCGGCTGGCCGATGTGGGTCTACAGCGACGAGAACTACCGCGTCACCCACCCCGCCAGCGGCGAGCAGCTTCCCGGCGTGTTCGGCTGGATCGCGATCCCGCCCGCCGTACGGCCCGCGGATCTGGACGCCGTCCTGGACGACGTCACCGAGCAGTGGTCCCACCCGCTGGCCTGGCTCGACCTCGCACGCGAGGTCGGCATCGAGGCCGAGCGGCACGAGCGGATCTCCAAGGAGTACGGCCTCTGACGGGAGGCCGGGGCGCCACCGGTGCGCCGTCGGTGCGCCGTCCCGCCGGGACGGCCGCACCCGCGGCGCACCGCCGCGCTTTCAACCCCGTACCTTCATCGGCGTGGCCGGGTCCTCATCCCGTGCCGTCGTGCTTTCACCGCCCGCTGCCATGTCTTCACCGCCCGGAACGTCCGGTGATTGTAAAGATCACCGGACGGTCACGATATGGCGAGCAGAAGGCGTTTTTCCCCATAAGTGGGGCGTTTGGGGCCTAGCCTCAGTCCTGTTGTCAAACAGGATCCGTGTTGCGAGTTGCGCAACGCCTGTGCGTGTGCCCTGAGGAGTCGTTGGCCCCCCGCTCTTCATCCACGGCGTGCGAGCGGCAGCCTCCGCGCCGTGCTGTGGCGTTTCCGGGCGTCCACGCCGCCTCGCGGGCGACCGCGAAGTGAGGGGAAATCACAGTGGGCACAGCCGCGATCGAGGTTCGCGGGCTCTGGAAGATCTTCGGTCCCAAGGCCGGCAGGATCATCGGCAGCCCCGACGCCGATCTTGAGCCCGCGCAGCTGCGGGCGAAGACGGGCTGCACCGCCGCCGTCAGGGACGTCAGCTTCCAGGTGCGGCCGGGCGAGGTCTTCGTCGTCATGGGCCTGTCGGGCAGCGGCAAGTCGACGCTCGTGCGCTGCCTCACCCGGCTGATCGAGCCGACGGCGGGCGAACTGCTGATCGACGGCCAGGACGTGTGCGCCATGTCGGCCAGGCAACTGCGGGATCTGCGCCGCCACCGGGTGAGCATGGTCTTCCAGCACTTCGGGCTCCTCCCGCACCGCAGGGTCGTGGACAACGTCGCGTACGGCCTGGAGATCCAGGGCATGGGGAAGGCCGAGCGGCACGAGAAGGCCGGGCGGATCCTCTCGCTGGTCGGGCTGGAGGGCCACGAGGACTCCTATCCCGAGCAGCTGTCCGGCGGGATGCAGCAGCGGGTCGGCCTGGCCCGCGCGCTGGCCGTCGACCCGGAGGTGCTGCTGTTCGACGAGCCGTTCAGCGCGCTCGACCCGCTGATCCGGCGCGACATGCAGGCGGAGGTCATCCGGCTGCACCGCGAGGTCGGCAAGACCATGGTCTTCATCACCCACGACCTGTCCGAGGCCCTGAAGCTGGGCGAGCGCATCGCGATCATGCGGGCCGGCGCGATCGTTCAGGTCGGCACCCCCGAGGAGCTGGTGGGGGCGCCCGCGGACGACTACGTGGCCGACTTCGTGCGGGACGTCCCCCGCTCCCAGGTGCTGTCGCTGCGCTGGATCTGCCGGGACCCGGAGCCGGGCGAGCCGCTCGACGGTCCCGAGCTTCCCGCCGGCACCGTCATCCACGACGCGGTTCCGGCCGCGATGGGATCGGACCGGCCGATCCGCGTCGTCGACGGCGGCGAACTGGTCGGTGTGGTGAGCCGGGTCGACATCCTCGGCGCGGTGCGGCCCAGGACCGAGGCCCCGCCGGTCCCGCCGGTCTCCGCGGGCGTGAGCGGGGAGGCGTAGTGGTGAGCGCACCCGTGCGGACGGCGTCGCCCTCCGCGCCGCCCGTGCCCGGCCCGGCGCGGACCCGGCGCCTCGTGCGATGGGCCGTGCCCGCCGCGGGAGTGGTCGCGGTGGTGGCGCTCTACGCGGCCTTCCGCGGCACGGCCGTGCTGCCGCACGACGACGACGCCGCCCTGTTCCACTGGCTCAACGACGCCCGCGACTGGGTGGACGCCAACCGCAACACCAGCCCGATCTTCCTGTACGTCGTCAACTACATCCGGCTGGGTGTGGCGGAGCTCTACACGCTGGTCCAGGTCGGGCTGGTCGCGCTGGGCTGGCCCGGGCTCATCGGCCTCGCCGCCGGTCTCGGCTGGCTGGCCGGCGGGTGGCGGATCGCGCTCGTCGCGGCGGCCGGCTTCGCCGGCGTCGGCGTGCTCGGCTTCTGGGAGGCGAGCGTCGACACGCTCGCGCTGACGCTGTCGGCGGTGACGCTCTCGCTGCTGATCGGCATCCCCCTGGGGATCTGGGCCGGCCGCTCGGCCCGCGTCCGCCGGATCGTCACCCCGGTGCTCGACGTGATGCAGATCATGCCGACCTTCTCGTACCTGTCGCCGATCCTGCTGCTGTTCCTGATCGGCCCGGCGTCCGCGACGATCGCCACGATGATCTACGCGATGCCGCCGGCGATCAGGATCACCGCGCTGGCCGTCCAGCGGGTGCCCGGAGTGACGGTCGAGGCCTCGGAGTCGCTCGGCGCGACCGGACTGCAGACGCTGCTGAAGGTGCGCCTGCCGCTGGCGCTGAACACGATCATGCTGGGCGTCAACCAGACGATCGCCGCGGCGCTGTCGATGGTGCCGCTCGTCGCGCTGATCGCCGCGCCCGGGCTGGGCGTCGACCTGATCCGGGCGCTCGCGCGGGTCAACGTGGGCGCCGCACTGGTGCCCGGCGTCGCGATCGTGCTGATCGCCATCGTGCTCGACCGGGTCACCAGGTCGGCGGCGCGGCGCCGCGAGGGCGGGCGCCGGGCGAGGGCCGTCCGCTGGGGCGGGTTCGCCGTCCTGACCGCCGCCGGGATCGCCCTGACCCCGGCGCTCGCGACGGAGTTCCCCGAGCAGTGGCAGGTGCAGGTAGTCCGGCCCATCAACGACGTGGTCGACTGGATCGAGGGGCACTGGTACGTCTTCACCGGCTTCCTCAACGACACGGTGGCGTACGGGCTGCTCAACCCGTTGCAGGACGTGCTGACCAGCGCTCCCTGGTGGCTGGTCACAGCGGCGGTGCTGGCGTTCGCCTGGCGGGTGAGCGGTCCCGCGGCCGGTCTGGTCGCCGCCGCCTGCCTGGTGGGCGTCGCCGCGCTGCACCTGTGGGAGCACGGCATGGAGACGCTGACGATCGTGCTGGTCGCCTCGCTGATCACGATCGCGGTGGGGCTCGCGCTCGGCGTGGCGGCGGCGCGATCCCGGTGGTTCGCCGCCGTGCTGCGGCCCGTCCTCGACGCCGCGCAGACGATGCCGTCGTTCTCCTACCTGCTGCCGGCCGTGGCGCTTTTCAGCAATGGCCGCTTCACCGCGATCGTGGCCTCGCTCATCTACGCGGTGCCGGTGGTCGCCCGCCTCGTCGAGGACGGCCTGCGGGCGGTGCCCGCCACCGTGATCGAGGCGGCCAGGTCGGCGGGCTCCACCGACCGGCAGGTGCTGTGGAAGGTCCAGCTGCCGATGGCCCGCAACTCGCTGCTGCTCGCGGCGAACCAGGGCATCGTCATGACGCTGGCGATGGTGGTGATCGGTGCGCTCGTCGGCGCGGGCGCCCTCGGATACGACGTCGTGGCCGGAATCGCCCAGCAGGAGGACTACGGCAAAGGCTTCGCCGCCGGCGTCGCCCTGGTCCTCCTCGGCGTGATGCTCGACCGGATCACGCAAGGCGCCAATGGGCGCCGCTCTCCCCACAAGAAGAGGAACGCATGAAGAAGCTACGCCTGATCGCAGGGGTCCTCGCTCTCGGCCTCGCCGCGACCGCCTGCGGAGGCGCCAAGGTAGAGGACGACTCGAACGCCGCCCCGAGTGCGAGCGCGGCGGGCTCGGCGGCCGCGTCCGCGGCCGGCACCGTCAAGATCGCCATCAACCCCTGGGTGGGTTACGAGGCCGACGCCGCCGTGCTGGCGTACCTGATGGAGCACGAGCTCGGCTACAAGGTCGAGAAGGTGACGCTCGCCGAGGAGCCGTCCTGGCAGGGCATGGAGTCGGGTGACGTCGACGTCGTCATCGAGAACTGGGGTCACGAGGACCTCAAGAAGAAGTACATCGAGGAGAAGAAGGTCGCCGTCGAGGCGGGCAGCACCGGCAACAAGGGTGTCATCGGCTGGTACGTGCCGGAGTGGATGGCGCGGAAGTACCCCGACATCACCGACTACAAGAACCTGAACAAGTACGCCGACCTGTTCAAGACCTCGGAGTCGGGCGGCAAGGGCCAGCTTCTCGACGGCGACCCCTCCTACGTCACCAACGACGAGGCGCTGGTCAAGAACCTCAAGCTCGACTACAAGGTCGTGTACGCCGGCAGCGAGGCCGCACTGATCAAGGCCGCCAAGCAGGCGACCGACCAGAAGAAGCCCCTGCTCATGTACTTCTACGAGCCGCAGTGGCTGTTCAACCAGGTCAAGCTCGTCAAGATCAACCTCCCGGCCTGGGAGGAGGGCTGCGACAGCGACCCGAAGAAGGTCGCCTGCGACTACCCGCCGTACGACCTCGACAAGATCGTGAGCAAGAAGTTCGCCGACACCGGCGGCAAGGCGTACGACCTCGTCAAGAACTTCCAGTGGACGAACGACGACCAGAACTCGGTCGCCGACGACATGACCAACAACGGCATGTCCGCCGAGGACGCGGCCAAGAAGTGGGTCGAGGCCAACGCGGCCAAGTGGCAGGCCTGGATGCCCAAGTGACCTGACGGTCTGAGCACCCGAGGGTCGCCTCCCGCGCCCCGTCCGGACGGGGCGCGGGACGTTCCTCATCGGCCGTGATCTGCGGAGATCGCGGACCGTCCGGCCCGTTGTGGAATACTCTCCCGGTGTCGCCGCGGCCCCACCGCCCGCGGTCGCCGCCCGTACGACATCAGATGAGGTCAGATATGAGGATCCGTCTCCTTACCGGCGTGCTGTCGCTCGCGCTGGTCATGACCGCCTGCAGCGGCGGGAGTTCGAGTGGGAGTTCGGACGCCGCCGGAGCGGGAGCGGCGGGCGGCTCGAAGACGGTGAGGATGGCGATCAACCCCTGGATCGGCTATGAGGCCAGCGCGGCGGTCGTCGACTACCTCCTGGAGCACGAGCTCGGCTACAAGGTGGAGAAGATCGAGAGCGGCGAGGCGGACTCCTGGAAGGGCTTCGAGAAGGGCACGGTCGACGTGGTCCTCGAGAACTGGGCCCATCCTGAGCTGAAGAAGGAGTTCATCGAGCAGAAGAAGGTCGCCGTCACCGCGGGGGAGAACGGCAACAAGGGCGTCATCGGGTGGTACGTCCCCGAGTGGATGGTCAAGAAATATCCGGACATCACCGACTGGCACAACCTGGTCAAGTACAAGGACCTGTTCAAGACCGACAAGAGCGGCAACCTGGGGCAGTACCTGGCCGGTGACAAGTCCTTCGTGACCAACGACGAGGCGCTGATCAGGAACCTGCACCTGCCGTACAAGGTGGTCTACTCCGGCAGTGAGGACGCGCTGATCGCGGCGGCCCGCAAGGCCACCGAGAACGAGACCCCGCTGCTCATGTACTTCTACGAGCCCCAGTGGCTGTTCAACCAGCTCAAGCTCGTCAAGATCAACCTTCCGCCGTACGCGATCGGGTGCGACGCCGACGTCAAGACGGTCAAGTGCGACTACCCGCCGTACCTGCTGGACAAGATCGTCAGCGTGAAGTTCGCCAAGAGCGGCGGCAAGGCGTACGAGCTGATCAAGAACTTCGTCTGGACCAACGACGACCAGAACGCCGTCGCCTTCGACATGGCGGAGAACAAGATGAGCGCCGAGAACGCCGCCCGGAAGTGGGTCGAGGCCAACAAGATCGTCTGGCAGGACTGGATCCCGGCCTGATCCTCACAACGGTCTGACCGAAGGGCGCGGCGCGATGCCGCGCCCTTCGTCGTTCCGCTCGCCGCTCCCCCGCTCCCGAGCGGCTTCGCGCATTCGCCGAGGCAGCCGACGCCGGCCGCCCCATCCCGTTGCCCTGACCGGAGCTACGGACCCCGCGGGACGAGCGCGAGGCGTTCACTCGACCTAACCTCGGTCACCCATGGTTCCCCCTCTGATCGGTTGCCGTCTTTCGGGTCTGTGGGTCCTGATCTCGTGTCGAGTGAACGGTTCGAAAAGGTGCCCTTTCCTGCTGACTTGCTCAGCGGTTGATCATGCTTCGGCCTTTCGGCGTGATCTTCTCGCTGGTCGTCTCCTCGTCTCGTCTCAGCGCGGGGCCCCGGCCTTACGCGTGCAGGCGCGCGCGAGACGTTGAGACGTAGAGACGAGCTGCAGGCGACGGAACTTCTTTCGGCAACGTGGAAGCGGCCCGCGCCCCCGACAGGGGAGCGGGCCGGCCTTGATCTCGTAGAGAAATTTGCATTCGATCATGAGAGCGGGCCATTCCCGTGTCCCGGGAGATGCTTGACACTCCGGTCCCAAGACATGGGTGACAGCTGTTCCTGGGGTCCTCAACCCCGTGCTCCTCGCGCACTCGCGCCCGCGCCTCGTCAACCCTGAACGATCTCGCCCGCCTGTTCCAGCAACTCTGTGGTCGCCTCCCACAGGCGCCGCTCCCGGTCGCGATCGTGAGCGACTGGCCGTACCTCGGTCAGCTTGGTTTTCACCACGAACGCGCCCCCGCGCAGGTGCGCCCACTCGTCGTCGAGGGTTATCGCGGCCAGCAGCGGCCCCGAGCGTCGCGGCTTCGACACGCCGGGTACCCGGCCCAGGGCGCGGCTCGTCGCCTGAAACGCCTGGGGGGCGCCACGGCCCAGCGCGGTGCCGGGCATCCAGCCCGGTTCGAACACCGACACGTTGATCCCGGCGCCGACGCGACGCTGCAGCTCATGGGCGTAGTACAGGATCGCCAGCTTGGCGTTGGAGTAGGCGAGACCGGATGCGGCCAGGCCCGAGGCCCGCTCACCGGTGGCCGGGCGGGCGAGCTCGACGGGATCGGCCCACTGGGCCTCGGGCACGCGGAGCAGCTTGCGCCAGAAGTTGGCGTGATAGGTGTTCGAGCCGAGCAGCACGATCCGCGCCGGCGCGGTGAACGAACCGAGCAGGTCGCCGATGAGTTGGGCGTGGGCGAGGTAGTTGACGGCGAAGGTCAGCTCGTAGCCGTCGGACGAGGCCCGCCGGGTGTCGCTCGACATGGTTCCGGCGTTGGCGACCAGCGCGCGCAGCGGTCGTACGACGCCGGTGGCGAGCAGCTCCCGCACGGTGGCCGCGGCAGCACGGACGTCGGCCAGGCGCGACAGGTCGCAGCCGATCTCGCGGACGTTGGCGCCGCGCGCACGGGCCTCACCGGCGACCGCCGTCAGGTCCCGCCCGGCGCGGCCCATCAGCAGCAGGTCAGGTCGCCGCCCCTCCGGGCGGCCGGCCATGGCCAGCGCGGCGTGACGGCCCAGGTTGCGGGTCGGGCCGGTGATCAGAACGGTTCCGGGTTCGGTCATGGTGCCAGCCTGCGGGACCGATCGGGCCGTAGGCAGCCGTCCGGTTTTCGTAGGACTGCCAGGGCCAGGACAACCCGTGCGGATGCCCGCAGAATGCAAGGTGTGGAAACGTGGGAGTTCGGCCGGACGGTGCGCCGCTGGCGCGACCGGGTGGCGCCCGAGGCCGTGGGCGTGCGGGTGGGCCGCCGGCGGCGGGCCAGCGGGTTGCGCCGCGAGGAACTGGCCGCGCTCGCCGGCATCTCGGCCGACTACCTGACCCGCTTGGAGCAGGGGCGCGCGACCGCGCCGTCGGCGCAGGTCGTGGAATCGCTGGCCCGAGCGCTGCGCCTGCCCGACGCCGAACGCGACCTGCTCTACCGGCTGGCCGGGCATGCCGCGCCCGGCCCGGACATCGTGCCGTCGCGCCTCGCCCCGAGCGTGCAGCGCCTGCTCGACCGGCTGTCGCACACCCCGGTCGTCGTGTACGACGCCAGCTGGACCCTCGTGCTGGCCAACGAGCCCTACGACGCGCTCATGGGCGAGACGACCAGCTGGCGCGGCCTGGAACGCAACGCCGTCTGGCGCAACGTCGCACGCCTGCCCTCGCGGGTGGTGCACACCCCGCAGGAGCAGGCCGTGCACGAAGCGCGGCTCGTGGCCGACCTGCGCCTGACGGCCTCGCGCTACCCCGCCGACCGTACCCTGCGACGTTTGATCACCGACCTGGCCTCCGGCAGCCCGCGCTTCGCCGAACTCTGGGACGCCCCGGCCCCGCCGCCCTCGACCGACACGTCCCGGCGGAAGACCGTCGACCACCCGGCGGCCGGCCCGATCACCCTCGACTGCGACACGCTGTTCGTCGCCCTGGACGACCTGCGCATCACCGTCTACACCGCCGAGCCCGGCACCGAGGACGCCGACCGCCTGGCCCTCGCCATCGTCCTGGGCACCCAGTCACTACAGCTTTGACCGACGCTGCCGCCTGATCGCACTGAATGCCAATGAGGCCCTCTGCTGCCGTCGCACGGCCCCGGCCGCCCGTGTAGATCGCCAAGCGCGCCTCCTTTGCCAGCTTTTTACGCTTTGCTATACCTAGGTGGGATATTCCAGATATTTCTTTACTTAGGGGTAGCTTTGAGCGGGCGAGGTACCCGATTGATCGCCGCTACCGCGGCGGCGCTGGCGTTGCTGACGGGATGCGGGCGGATAGGCGATCTCGCCGCGGAGCCCGCGGGCCAGAACGGCGGCGGCCAGAACGGCGGAAGCGGCGGATCGGGCGAGGACCGTGGCGTCAACCCGCTCGACAACCCCGACGGCACCGGCCCCGGGCTGATGGCCCTCACCGCGGACAAGGACCGGGCGAAGGCCCGCGACCTCATCGGCAAGGTGGCGACGAAGGGCCGCGGCGCGAAGACCGGCTACGACCGGGAGAAGTTCGGCTACGCCTGGGCCGACAACGTGGACGGCATCCCCTGGGGGCGCAACGGCTGCGACACCCGCAACGACATGCTCAAGCGGGACGGCGAGAACATCGAGTACCGCGGCGGGTCGAACTGCGTCATCGTCACCATGAAGCTGTACGACCCGTACACCGGCAAGAAGATCGACTGGAGCAAGTCGGAGGCCTCGAAGGTCCAGATCGACCACGTCATGCCCCTGTCGTACGACTGGCAGATGGGCGCGTCGCGGTGGAGCGAGAGCAAGCGCAAGCAGATCGCCAACGACCCGCTCAACCTCATGCCCGTGGACGGCTCCACCAACGGCTCGAAGGGCGACTCCGGCCCGGCCACCTGGCTGCCGCCCCGCCGCGACATCCGCTGCTCCTACGCCGTGCGGTTCGCCCAGGTCGCCCTCAAGTACGACCTCCCGGTGACCTCCGCCGACAAGGACGCGATGCTGGAGCAGTGCAAGTGATCCGCCCGGATCACCGGTAGACGACAGCGCCCGCGGCCAGGGGTCACGGCACCTCCTCGCGTTCGCCCGGCGTACGCGGCGAGCGCGGTGTCTCGCGTCACCCGGCGAGCAGGTCACACAGGCGCGCGCACTCGCGGGCGAAGCGGCTTCCCCGGCTCGCCCGGCCGGTGGCGGCATGCGCCGACACGGCCGGGATCTCGCCGCGGGCGCCCACCCAGGCGGCCACGTCGGCCGCGAGTGTCACCGCCTCGGTGTGCGTGACGTTCGGCCGCCCTCCGGCGGACGGCAGCAGATCCGGCAGCAGAGTCCGTACGATCTCCCACACCTGCTCGTGCGCTCCCTGATGCGCGGCCTCCCGCAGGGATGCCAGCACCGGCCGGGTCTCGAACCAGGTGCGGCGGATCAGCAGTGCGAGCTGACGGCCGATCGCCCCGGCGGGCAGGTCTCCCCGGCTCGCCATCCGCAGCAGCACCGGAACAGGGTCCGGCCGGCGCTCGGCCAGGAAGTAGGCCAGGATGAGCGCGGTCGCCTCCCCGAGCGGGCCGTCGGCGTCGGCCACGGCCTCCAGGTACGCCGGATAGACCCCCGGCTGGTTCCACTGGTAGAGCAGGTGGGGTAGATAGTGGACCGAGACGACCTCACGGTGCGACGGCAGGATCGACGGCCACCAGCCCATCACGTGGCCGTGATCCTCCCACCGCCACTTCGGCGGCGCGCTCAGCAGTTCGTCGATGAGGTGGTGCCCGGTCGGCTCCGCCAGCAGCACCGGCACCAGCCGCACCTGCCCGACGTGCCCCGGGTCGCGCTCCTCGAACAGGTGCTCGTGCCCGCCATCGAGGTAACCCCACTTCACCCCCGCCTCCGGATCGGGCAGGCCGCCCCGGGCGAGCCAGGCGGCGACGGCCGGCGCCGCCTGTGATCGCACGCGCCCGGCGCGTTCGGCGGCGAGGGGGTGCGCTCCCCTCGGCAGCCGCAGCAACGCCTGCTGCAGGTCGGCCGGCAGCGGTTCCGCGCCCGCGGCGGCGCACAGCTCCAGCCGGTCCACCAGCACGCCGGGGTCGAGGTGCCCGGTCATCACCGTCGGCGTCGCCAGCAGGACCGGTGGCAACGTCCCTTCTCTCAGCGCCCGGTAGATCTCGCTGAGCCGGTGCAGCAGGAACATGTGCGGCGGGGAGACCTGCCGGGGTTCCGGCAGCCGGTTCCGCCGGCGGAACTCCACCGCGGGGTCCGGTTCCTCCGGCTCGCCGAACAGCGGCCGGAAGCCCGAGTACATGATGCCCACCTGGAAGCCGGGCTCGCCGGGGTGCGGGGGAAGCGCGGGCAGGCCGTCGCGCATCGCCGTCACCCGATCGGCGGAGACCCCGATCTCAAGCATCTGGCGGAAGATCTCCTCCCGGACGTGCTCCGGCAGGTCGCCGAAGGCCGGGCCGGGCGCGGCCCCCTCTTCCACGCCGTCTTCGTCTTCCGGCCCGGCCTCGTCCACCAGCCCGGGTTCGTCTTCCGGCCCGGACTCGGGGTCGTCGGCATCCTCGGGCGGCACGGCTGTGACGCGCACGGAGAAGCTCGACCCCGCCCAGGGATCGACGGGCTCGGGATCGGGCACGCCGGGATCCGTACCGGGAGCGATCACCTCCTTCGCCAGGGCGGCGACCCAGGCGCCCGGATCGAGCCAGCGCTCCGTGTCGTACAGATAGGGAAAGAAGTTCTGGAAGACGGGGGTGAGCCTCCCGCGCAGGGCCGCGCGGTCCCGGCCCACCCGCTCGACGAAACCGGCGAGCCACTGCTCGCACGCCACCCACCCGTGGAGATCCCCCGTGGTCTGATCCACCGTCGGTGCGGGGAACGGGCCCGGTTCGGGGAGGACGGGCAGCGGCGCGGGAGCGAACGGCTCAGGCGTTCCCTCGGCCGTGACCTCGCCTCCGAACACGGCGGCGAGCTCCCGGCCGAGGTCGGCCGGCAGCAGCGGGACCGCGCCGGCGATCAGCTTGGCGTCCGCGCCCAGCGCGGTGGCGTGCCTGAGCGCGATCCGCACGGCTCGCCGCCGTACGTCGTCGGAAGCGTGAGCGAACGCCGTGGCAAGCGCGGGAGCCAGCTCCCCGGCGCGTGCGGGCCGCTGCCGGACCTCCTGGTCCAGCCGGCTCAGGCCGGCGCGGGCCAGCTTCGCCTCCGGCCTGAAGGTCAGCGCCTCGATCGCCTCCCGCACGTCGGCATCGTCGTGGGGGCCGGTGCGGCTGATCTGGGTCAGGGCCAGCTCGGCGACCGGGCCGGGGGCGGCGGGGAGCAGCCGCAGGTAGTCCCGGGCCCGTTCGGCCGCCTCCTGTGGCACCGGGTCGATCAGTTCGTGCAGGCGCACGAAGAAGCGCAGGTCCGCGGCGTCGCCCCCGCGCAGGAACCGGCTCACGCAGCCGTCCAGGAGCTCGGCCCGCGACACGCGCCCGGCACCCAGGAGCCGCCGGATCAGGGAGAGCCACGCGGTGGGTGACGGCGTGAGCCGTTCCTCACGCAGGGCGCGGCCCGCGCCCTCGGCCTCGAAGATCCGCGGCAACAGCGCGCCGAGCAGCGGATCGCCGTCCAGCGCCGGGCCGGTCAGCCACGCGACCACGAGCGGATCGTGCGACGGCGGCGTCACACCCGAGGCCCGCAGCAGCGCGAGCACCAGCGGGGCGACCCGGTCGTCGTTCGCCCTGCGGATCTTCCCGGCGAGCCGGCCCGCCACGTCGGCCTGCCACTCGGCCGGCCGAGTCACCAGCACGCGGACCACTTCGGCCGGGTCCGGAGCCGGACCCCACTCGGGGTAGAGCTCGCGGCGGGTCAGCCAGGCCGCCGCGGCGGCGGGCCCGGAGATCGTCCCCGCCCCCGCGATCCGCAGGGGCGCGCCGAACTCGGCGAGGCCGTTCCGCACGGTCCGGCGGCGCTCCCAGGCGAGCCACGCGTCGTCGAAGCCGTTCAGGGCGTCGCGGTCGTCGGCCTCCTGGCTCTCCCGGGCTATCTCCGTTGCGGTGTCCCGCATCTCCTTGAGGAAGCCCGGCAGCCGTCCCGCCACCTCGGCACACTCGGCCTCGGTGAGGGTGATCACACGGTCGGCCAGCTTCTTCGTCTCACGCGCGGTGACGAGATCGCGCACCTCCTGCCAGGCGCTCATCGGGCCGTCTCCGCGCCGGTCTCCATGCCGGTCACCACCGCGGACGGCGCGGGCGTGGACCTCGCGACGATCCTGGCCGCGAGCACGTGCTTGCACGGGCCGCGCGAGCCGCGGTGGTCCCACCACCAGGGACAGGTGCACGAGCCGTCGGCCAGGCCGACCTCCCGCACCCCGCCGTCGGTCCGTACGCGGGCCGTGTCGCCCGCGATCTCCACGGCGCCCGCCTCGGCCAGCAGCCGCGCGGCCGTCAGCCGGGGGTTGAGGTGCTGCACGTGCTCCCTGTCGTAGGGCAGCTCGCGGTGGAAGTGCGCCGCCTCGTTCAGGTCGTAGCCGACCCGCCCGGCCGTGCCGAGCTGGGTCAGGGCGGCTCGCACGCGCGTGGTGGACAGCCCGGCGCGGTCGGCGAGCAGGCCGATCTCCACCTCGGGTTCGAAGTTGAGCAGCATGCCCACCACGTCGGCGTCGGCCTCGGCCTCGTCGGTGGCGAGGTCGGCCAGCACCGCGCCCTCGCTGGAGAAGCCGCGCCAGCGCTCGGGGGACAGGACCAGCGTGTAACGCATTCCGGGCAGCTCCAGCTCCCACGCGCTCGACGCCGGGCCGCCGGGCGCGGCCGGGCCGTAGACCTTGAGGCTTCTGACGAAGCGGAGCAGGGGCAGCAGCGTCGCCAGGCGGCCCACGCCGGACAGGCACACCGCTCCCGGGCCGGGCCGGTCGGTGACGCGCAGGTCGCGGCCCGCGGGAGCGACCCACAGGTCGGCCGCCGCCCGCTTGGGCAGGGACCGCAGGAACCGCACCGCGCTCATCCCGGGCAGCTCGGCCCGCAGGTCCATGCGCGCCGCGATCACCTGCACCTCGGCGAACCCCCGCAGCCACCGCTCGGGCAGCGGCACCTTCTTCTCCACCACCGCGCCGTCGAGCGTGGTCACGGTGAGCTCGTCCGCGCCGACCCCGAGGTGGAGCGGGTCGCGCGCGCCCACCCGGGCCAGCGCCTCCCGCAGCGGGCCGTTGACGTCGACGTTGGTCGTCCCCCGGTCGAACACCTCGCCGTCGAGGGCGCCGCCCAGCAGGTCGAGCCGGGCGTACACGCCGCCGCAGGCGGAGAACGACTCGAAGCGCAGCCGGTCGCCGCCGCAGGTGACGACCGGGTCGCGCGTCCATCCGGGGCGCGGCTGGTGATAGCGGGTGAGGGCCACGTCGGCCACGCCAAGCAGGGCCGCCGCCGCGGGCGCCGCCTGGGTCACCACCCCGCTGAAGAACCTCGGCGCGACGGCGGGGCCGCGGAGGGCCCTGCCACCGGACGTCGACAGCCCGAGACGTCCGTCCACCAGCATCGAAGGCGCGGCGTAGCTGTACGCCTGCGTCGCGTTTGTCATGTGCCGGAGGCTAGAGATCACCACCGACAATTCGCGCCCGCGGCGCCCAAGAAGCCCGTGGGGCCCGCCGGGCGTACGGCGGGCGCTGGGGGCCGGGGGATCAGAGGCAGCCGCCGCGGGGGTCCTTCACCTCGGGCGCCGCGTCGTCGACTGTGACCTCCAGTTGCGCGGTGGAGGCCACGAGGCTCCCGGTGGGCGCCTTGGCCTCCTGCGCGTTCACCACGACGCCGCGCTCGCCGAGCAGCTCGTACGTGGCCGGGTCGAAGATGATCTCCTCGCGCACGCCGTTCGACACGCGGCCGACGCCGATGCCGGTGCGGCCCGCCGCGTCCCCCACGTTCTCGTTCACCGTGACCCCGGGGATCGTCGCGGCGGCCTTGAACAGCGCCGCCCGCTGCGGCGCCGGCACGTACGTCTCCCGCAGCAGGTCGCCCACGGCCGTCCACGCCCCCGCGTCGGACGGGACGTCGCCGTGCGGCCGGGCGTACAGGTAGGACCGCATCCTCTCCGGGTCCGCGGGCAGCTTCTTCAGCATGGTGTAGGCGGTGTCGCTCACCTTGTCGCAGGTCGGCAGCCCGACCCACTCCGTGCCCTTCTCCTGGTACGCCTCCGGAGGGATCGGCCACCCCGGATAGGCGCGGGGCTCCAGGTGTTCGATCTTGAGTGCGCCGTCCCTGGTGCCGTCGGCGGACAGCCAGATCGTCCGCTTCGTCCGGTAGAGGTAGCGGGACTCCTTCTCGTTCTCGCCCACTATGGAGGCCTCGTACATCGTCTGCGAGCCGACCTTGACGAACTGGTCGTCGCGCGGGGACAGATCGGTCACGGCGTCGGCCGCTTTGCCCAGCACCTCCTCCGCCGACATGGCCGACACCTTCGGCAGGGTCACGACCACCTCGCCGGCCCGTGTCGGGTGCGCGGGCCGGCCGGGCCCGGCGGCGGCCACGGCGACGACCCCCGCCCCGGCGAGCAGCGCGGCCCCGCCCGCCAGGAGCGCGTACGGGCGCGAGCGGACCGGCGGCCTGCCCGGGCCGGTCAGCCGCCGCCGTACGGCCGCCTTGGCGGAGAGGGAGTAGGGCGGCGCCTGCGGCCGCTCCCGGGCCACCAGGTCGATCTCGTCGATCATGATCAGTCCTCCTCGGGAAGGTCGAGATGGCGGCGCAGCTTCGCGCGCACGCGGTGCAGGCGTGAGCGCACCGTGCCGATGGGGATCCGCAGCGCCTCGGCCGCCTCCTCGTAGGAGAGGTCGGCCCAGGCGACCAGCAGGAGCAGGTCGCGTTCGGCGGACGACAGCCTTGCCAGGGCGGCCGCGAGGGCGGGCCGCAGCGCGGCGGCGCTCGCCCGCTCCGCTCCGCGCTCCTCCTCGTGGGCGCCGCGTTCGCCGGCGTCGTACGGGGCGCGGGCCAGCGCCCGCAGGCGGCGGACCTCCGCCCGGCGGTGCCCGGAGATGAGGTTGCCCGCGATGCCGTACAACCAGGGCCGGGCGTCCGGCCGGGAGGTGTCGTAGCGGTGCCGCTTCCGGAACGCCACGAAGAACGTCTCCGCGGTGACGTCGTCGGCGTGCTCGGGGCCGAGACGGCGACCGGCGTAGGCGTGGATCTCGTCCGCGTGCCGGTCGAAGACACCGGCGAACCGCTCCGGCGCGCTCAGCGACGCCTCGATCAGCCGGGCGTCGCTCGGCTCGCCGTCGTCCGGTTGATGGTCGTCCGGCCCGCCGCCGTTAACGCCGGGATACGTCGTCAGGGCGTGCTCCGGCTCGCCGTCGTCCGGCCCGCCGCCGTTCGCCTCGCCGGCGTCGCGGCTGCCGCCGGGCTGGCGAGCCGCCGCGGCCGAGGGGAGGCGGGTGCCGCCGGAGACCGTCCTCACCACCCGTTGTGTCCGTTCATAGGGGGAATCCTTCCGTGGGCGCCGTCGCGCCCTTCACCCCTACTCCGCCGGACGGCCCGGGCCGGTTCCGTGGTTCTCGAAGACGATGTCAGCCGGAGGGCAGCGTGTCGCCCGGTCCTCCGGCGACCCTTCCGGGCGGCCTGGCCTGCGCGTCCGCCCGCCGCGCGACGAGCGGCCTCTCGGCGGGAGGCGGCACGGCGGACGCCGCGGGGGGCGCCGCCGCGGAGACCGGCTGGTCGAAGATGTCGATGTCGACCTCCTCGCCGCCGACCGTCAGCGTCTCCCAGGCTCCGCTCACCAGCAGGGTGCGCAGCGTCTCGGTCCGCAGTTCGCGCAGGTGCCGGAGGAGGGTCGCGTCGTCGGGCATGCCGGGGATGCGTGGGGACAGCCGGTCGCGGATCTGCCGCAGGCGCTCCATCAGGGCGTCGATGTCCGCGTCCCGGTCCGAACCGGCGCGGCCCTCCTCGATGCCCTGGACGATCGTGTCCTTGATCGCCCGGGTGACCCCCTGCTCGTCGGTGGTCACCATCGCGTTCCACGCGCGGCTCTTGTGCCGATACTGCAGCATCGACATCGCCGCCTCGTGCCGTACGAAGTCGGCGTCGCGGAGCGGCCTGCCGCGCCAGTTGCGGTTGAGCGACCGGGCCAGCGAGATGGCCGACGCGAGCCCGCTGTTGAGGCCCCGCCCCGGCCAGAAGTGGATCGCGTTGGCCGCGTCCCCCAGGAGGAACCCGTACGTCCCCGGGGTGGTGGACGTGGGGGAGTACAACCGGGCGGTGAACCGCGGCCGCTGCACCATGTCCAGCCGGAAGGCGGTGACCGCGCTCACGTCGCCGTCGGCGACGCCGAAGAGCGCGAGCCCCTCCTTCGCCCGCCGCCACAGCGCCGAACCCCTGATCAGCGCGGGCAGGAACAGCGTGTGGTGGGTCGAGCAGTGGAAGTCGCCATCCTGGGTGCGCTCCATCAGGCAGGGACTGGAGGCGACGCACTCCTCGAACACGTGGCGGACAGGGTCGATGCCGACGACCTCCGCGGCCTCCTCGTCGGTGAGGCGCATGTTCAGGAAGCCCTCGCCGCGCAGCGAGTTCAGGAGGAACCGGTTCTGCGCCACGGTCAGCAGCACGATCGCCGGGTCGGGCAGGGCGGACTTCACCCGCAGCCCCAGCACCACGTCCTGCACGTGCCGGCCGTCGAGCGAGAAGATCGAGTCGTCGGCCCGGCCGAACCTGTCGGTGAAGTGCTCGCGGGTCCGCGAGCGCCCTCCCTCGCAGATGGCGAGCACGTGGTCCCTGGCCACGACGTCCTGGCGCTCGGCGGCGTCGAATCTCTCGGGCACCAGGCGGATGCGGGCGGACCTCTCGTTCGCCATCTCCAGCAGGGTGTCCTCGATGTAGGCGATGCGTATGTTCCGCGGGCCGTAGCCGCGGATCGAGTCCGGACCGGCCGGCCACATCTCGCTGTAGGACCCCTCGGTGAACAGGCGCGACTGGACGTCCTCCGGAAGGTTCAGATACTGGCGGCTCTGCACCGTCACGACCTGCTGCCGCCGGTTGTTGCCCTGCGTGGCGTCCTTCCACACGATCCGCGGCCCGTCCTCGGTCCAGCGGCCGTCGTAGATCGTGATGGCGACCCGGTGCCCCATGAGGTGTTCGAGGAGCAGGGCGAAGGCCAGCCCGACGGGCCCGCCGCCGGAGACGGTGACGTGCAGGACCTGCTCCGGTTCGACGTCCGGGACCGCCTGGCGGAACCGTCGCATCAGGGAGGTGTCCATGACCGTCTCGGAGTCGTCGAACGCCTCGAAGCGGAACGTCTCCCCTCCGATGCCGATCGTGTCGCCGGGCCGGAGCACATGCGTGGTGACACGCCTGCCGTTGACCAGCGTCCCGTTGCTGCTGCCCCGGTCCTGGAGCACGTAGCCCTCGGCCTCCCGGCGCACCTCCGCGTGGAAGCGGGAGGCTCTCTCGCTGGTGATCACCACACTGTTGTCGCCTCTGCGACCGAACGTGATCGGCTTGTCGTCGATCGGGAAACGCTGGCCGGCAAGTGGACCTTCATGCCCCACGATCGCAGGTGGCACCGGTCCGCCCCCTCTCCCTCGGAAACGCCGATGCGATCATTAATCGTGACATGCTTCCCGGCTGCCGCAAAGCGTCCCAGTCAGGACGCGCGATCGCCGATTCTCACCCCTGCGCGGGCGAGGCGGGGGCGGGCGTCCCGCGGACCCGCAGGGACGCCAGCAGTTCGGCGCTGACCCGCGCGATCTCCTCCACGGCGTGGTCGAACGCCTCGGCGTTGTGCGCGGCGGGCGCGCGGAAGCCGGAGATCTTCCGTACGTACTGCAGGGCCGCCGCCCGGATGTCCTCCTCGGTCACCTCGTCGGTGAAGGGCGGGCGCAGGGTCTTGATGCTTCGGCACATGAGCCCATACTGACCCATCCGAGGCCGTCCCGGTCGGCGACGTCGATCCAGGTGCGTCGAACCAGGTGCGTCGATCCAGGAGTGCCGGGTCAGGAGCGGAAGACGGCGGTGCCGAAGTCCTCGGCGACCTTGCGCAGCATCGTGGCCAGTTCCTCGCGGTCGATCGCGTCGATGCGCTCGGCCGGGCCCGACACCGACAGCGCCGCGAAGGTCCGCCCGCCGTCGTGGACCGGCACGGCCATGCAGTGCACGCCGCTCTCCTCCTCGCCCAGGTCCAGCGCGTACCCCCGGGAGCGGACCCGGCCGAGCTCCGCCTGCATCTCCTCCGGCACCGTGATCGTCCGGTCCGTACGGCGGGGCAGGCCGGTGCGCCGGAACACCGCCGCCGCGTCGGCGCGCCCGGCCAGCAGCGCCTTGCCCACGGCCGTGCTGTGCGGCAGCACCCGGCGGCCGACCTCGGCGAACATCCGCAGCCTGCGCGGCGAGGGCACCTGGGCCACGTAGACGACGAAATCCCCCTCCAGCACGGCGAGGTTGGCCGTCTCCCCGGACAGCTCGACCAGCCGGGTGAGGTACGGCTCGGCCCAGACCGCCAGCATCCGCTCCGCCACCCCGCCGATCCGCACCAGCGCGCCGCCCAGGGCGTACCGCCGGTCGGACTCCTGCCGGACGTACCCCCGGGCGAGCAGCGTCTGTAACAACCGGTGGATCGTTCCGTACGGCAGGCCGGTCCGCGCCGCGATCTCCGACAACCCGGCCTGGCCGCCCTGCTCCGCCAGGGCCTCCAGGACGTCAAGCGCCCGGTCGACGCTCTGCACGCTCACCGCATCATCCTCCTGGGCTTCGGGGGCCGCCCCAGCACACCGGGATCGAGCCCGCGCAGCGAGGCGTCGAGCACCTCGGCCGTGTGCGCGACCCGGATCTCGCCGCCGCCCGCCCTGCGGACCGCCGCCGCGATCTGCATGGAGCATCCCGGGTTGGCTGACACCAGCACGCCGGCGCCGGTCGCGAGCACCCGCTCCGCCTTGCGGTCGCCCAGTTCCCTGGCCGCCGCCGGCTGGAAGAGGTTGTAGGTGCCCGCCGACCCGCAGCAGATCGCCGAGTCGGCGACCTCCCGTAACTCCAGGCCGGGTACGGCGCGCAGCAGGTCGCGCGGCTGCGCGCGCACGCCCTGGGCGTGGGCCAGGTGGCAGGCGTCGTGGTAGGCGACCGAGACCGGCAGCGGGCGCCGCTCGGCGGCCGGTCCGAGCTCGGCCAGGAACTCCGCCAGGTCGAGGACCGGCAGCGCCCGGGCACGGGCCGCCCAGGCGGGTTCGTCCGCGAGCACCTCGGCGTAGGTCTTCATGCTCGACCCGCAGCCGGCGGCGTTGACGACGACCGCGTCCACACCCGCCCGGCCGAACACCGCGACCGTACGGCGGGCGAACCGCCTCGCCTCGGCCTCACGGCCGGAGTGCAGCGACAGCGCGCCGCAGCAGCCCTGCCGGGGCGGGATCACCACGTCGCAGCCCTCCAGCGCGAGCACCCGCGCCGTGGCCGCGTTGACCTGCGGGAAGAACTCGCCCTGCACGCAGCCGGTGAGCAGCCCGACCCTGGCCCTGCGCGGCCCCCGCGCCCGGACCAGCGGCGGCAGCCGTACGGCCCGGGGGACGGCGGCGGGGGCGAGTTCGGCCATCGCGCCGAGAGAGGGGTTCACCCGCTCCAGGAACGGCTGGAGACGCCTGCCCAGCCGCATCGGCAGCCGCATCGCCCGCAGCCTGCGCCGGTAGGGGAACAACGCGAACACCAGGGCCCTGACCGCCCGCTCGTCCGGGTGGCGCACGTGCTCCCGCTCGACCACGGCCCTCGTCTGCTCGATCAGCCGGTCGTACCGCACCCCGGACGGGCACGCGGTGACGCACGCCATGCAGCCGAGGCAGGCGTCGAAGTGCCCGGCCATCGCGCCGGTGAGCGGAGTGCCCTCGGCGTGCTGCCCCATCAAATGGATACGCCCGCGCGGTGAGTCCATCTCCTCGCCCCACAGCACGTACGTCGGACAGGTGGGCAGGCAGAACCCGCAGTGCACGCAATCCTTGATCAGCTCGGGGTCCATCAGAGCCCTCCCACGAAGCGGCCGGGGGAGAGCCGGCGGCCGGGGTCGAACCGCTCCTTGACCCGCCGCATCAGCGGCAGCGCGCCGACGCGCCCCCACCGGTCCAGACGGCGCGCGGCCTCCACCGGCGCGCAGAGCACGACCACCCGGCCCTCGTCCTCCAGGTGCGCGCGCAGTTCACCGGTGAAGGCGGCGACGCGGCCGGGCTCGGTGCCCGGCGGCAGGGCGACGTGGAGCACCTGAGCGGCCAGCGAGCCGCGTACGGCCGGGCGGACGCCCGCCGCGCGGGCCGCCCGGAAGGGGCCGACGAAGCTCCCCGCTAGCCGGGAGGGGACGTTCCTCACCTCCAGCAGGATCTCCCCGCTGTCAGAGGGGCTGGAAGAGGCCCGGCCGTCCGGCGCCGTGGCTTCCGCACCGAGTGACCCGGCCGGACCGGCTTCGGCTGGTGGTGACGGGCTGACCGCCCGGCCGCCGATCGTGATGCCGACCATCGGCGCGTCAGGCTCCGGCCCCTCGGCGGGCGGCCCGGGCAGGCGTCCCCACCAGGGTGGCGGCTGCTCGCTCACCTCGGCCGTGCCGCCCATCAGGGCCGACAGGGCCTTCGCGCGCTCGGCGGCGGCGGAGCCCTCGACGAGGACCGCCACCGTGCAGAGGCCGTCCACGTCGGGCCAGTCGACCTCGACGGCGCTCGGCTCCAGCGGCGACTCGGTGATCGCGGGCACCATCGCCCGCAGCGCGGCGGCCACGTCGGTGGAGGTGGTGTCGAGCGTCTTCCCCTCGTACACATACGGCTGGACGGTCTCCGTCACCGGCCGTCCGACGGACGCCGTCACCCAGGCGCGGGCGGCGGGCAGCGGTCGCAGGCGGAAGGTCGCGTCCGCGATGATCCCCAGGGTGCCGTACGAGCCGGTGAAGAGCTTGCCGAGGTCATACCCGGCGACGTTCTTGACGACCTTCCCGCCGGACCTGGCGATCGTGCCGTCGGCCAGCACGACGGTGATCCCGATCAGCAGGTCGCGAGCGGTGCCGTGACGGAACCCGCGCGGCCCGGCGATCCCGGTCGCCAGCAGCCCGCCGACCGTGGTGCCCGGCACCGGCACGTCGAGCGCGAGTTCCTGGTGCTCCGCCGCGAGGGCGCTCGCCAGCGCCTCCGCGGTCACCCCGGCCTGGACCCGTACGACCAGGTCGCCCGGCGTGTGCTCCAGCACCCGGTTCATGCGTCCCAGGTCCACGAGCACGTCGCAGCGCTCGGGCGGGGCGGCCCAGTGCAGCTTGGTCCGGCCGCCCGTCGCGACGGCCGCCAGGTCGTGCGCCGCGCAGGCGCGCAGGACGGCCGCGATCTCCTCGGCCGACTCGGGCAGGGTGACCCAGCGCGGCCGGACGCCCGCGACCTCGTCCCCGTCGCCCGCCTCGCGCACGGTCACGCCGGTCGCCGCGAGCGCGTCTCCGGCTCCGCTCGCCTCCACAGCGCCCCGCGTGCCGGGCGTGTCCCCGGCGTCCGGGCCGGGCCGGCTCGTGCCAGCCGAGGGGTCCAGGGGGTCGGGCGTCCCTTCTCCGTACATCAGAACTGCTCCGCCAGACCGGCCTCCACCAGTGGGTGCACGCCCGTGCGCACTCCCGGCGCCTCCCCGCACAGCCGGGGGGTGGGGAAGACCTTGCCGGGGTTGGCCAGCCCCTCCGGGTCGAACGCGCACCGCAGAAGCTGCATCGTGCCGAGGTCGTCCTCGGTGAACATCCGGGGCATGTAGCGGGCCTTGTCCACCCCCACGCCGTGCTCCCCGGTGATCGAGCCGCCGTGCTCGACGCACAGGTCGAGGATGCGCCCGCTGACGATCTCGGCGCGCTCGCGCTCACCGGGCACGGCGTCGTCGAACAGCACGAGGGGATGGAGGTTGCCGTCGCCCGCGTGGAAGACGTTCGCCACCCGGATGCCGTACTCCTCCTGCAGCCGGTCGATGCCCGCGAGCACGCGCGGCAGCGCGGTCCGCGGCACCACCCCGTCCTGCACGATGTACGCCGGGCTGATCCGGCCGACGGCCGCGAACGCCGACTTGCGGCCCTTCCAGATCGCCGCGCGCTCCTCGGCGGAGGCGGCCGTCCGGATCTCGAAGGCGCCGCTGTCGCGGCAGATGCGTTCGACGGCCGCGAACTGGTGCTCCACCTCGGCGCGCGGCCCGTCCAGCTCGACCACCAGCACCGCTCCCGCCCCGGCCGGGTAGCCGCAGCGGACGGCGGCCTCCGCCGCCTCGATCGCCAGCGCGTCCATCATCTCGATCGCCGCCGGGACCACGCCCGCCGCGATGATCGCCGACACCGCCCGGCCGCCGGCCTCGATGCCGGTGAAGGCGGCGAGCAGGGTCGTCACCGCCTCCGGCGCCCGCGACAGCCGTACGGTGATCTTCGTGGCGATGCCGAGCGTGCCCTCCGAGCCGACGAACGCGCCGAGCAGGTCGTAGCCGGGATCGCCGGCGGACAGCTCCACGACGTCCCCGTCGGGCGTGACGATCTCGGCGGCGAGCACGTGGTTCACCGTGAAGCCGTACTTGAGGCAGTGGGCGCCGCCCGAGTTCTCCGCCACGTTCCCGCCGATCGAGCAGATCTGCTGGCTGGAGGGGTCGGGGGCGTAGTAGTAGCCCTGGTCGCGGACCGCCTCGGTGATGGCGAGGTTCGTCACCCCGGGCTCCACCACGGCCCGGCGGCCCGGGATGTCGATCTCGACGATCCGCCGCATGCGGGAGGTGACGACCAGCACGCCGTCCGCGCGGGGGAGGGCGCCGCCCGACAGGCCCGTGCCCGATCCCCGCGCGACGAACGGCACGCCGTGCTCGCGGCACAGCCGTACGACGGCCGCGACCTGCTCGGTGGTCTCGGGCAGCACGACCACGCCGGGGGTGGCCCGGTGGACGGTCAGCCCGTCGCACTCGTAGGTGCGCAGCCGCACCGGGTCGGTCACCACCGCGTCCGGCGGGAGCACGGCGGTCAGCCGCGCCGTCAGCCGTTCGAGCACGGACATGGGTTCTCGCTCTCGCTCACATCGTCACGGCATCCGCCTGTACGCGGGAAGCGTGAGGAACTCCGCGAAGTCGTCGTCAAGGGCGACCTCCTTGAACAGCGCCGTGGCCTGCCGGTAGAGCTCCTCGTCGTAGCCCGGTTCGGCGGCGATGCCGGCGAGCTCCTCCTCGATGATCCGCTCGACCAGCTCGCGTGTCACCACCTCGCCCGTGTCGGCCAGCGTGATGTCGTTGTGGATCCACTGCCAGACCTGCGATCGGGAGATCTCGGCGGTCGCGGCGTCCTCCATGAGGTTGTGGATCGCCGCGGCGCCGTTGCCGCCCATCCAGGCCGCGAGGTAGCGCAGGCCGACGTCCACGTTGCCGCGCAGCCCCGCCTCGGTGATCTCGCCGGGGGTCTTCGACACCGACAGCAGGTCCTCGGCGGTGACGTTGACGTCCTCGCGCAGCCGGTCGAGCTGGTTGGGCCGGTCGCCGAGCACGCCGTCGAACACCTCCCGGCAGATCGGGACGAGGTCGGGGTGGGCCACCCAGGAGCCGTCGAAGCCGTCGCCCGACTCGCGCGTCTTGTCGGCCCGCACCTTCTCCAGCGCGACCCTGTTGACCTCGGGGTCGCGGCGGGAGGGGATGAAGGCCGCCATGCCGCCGATCGCGTGCGCGCCGCGCTTGTGGCAGGTGCGCACCAGCAGCTCGGTGTAGGCCCGCATGAACGGCGCGGTCATCGTCACCGCGTTGCGCTCGGGCAGCAGGAACTCGCGGCCCCGGGTGCGGAACTTCTTGATGACGCTGAACAGGTAGTCCCAGCGGCCGGCGTTGAGGCCCGCCGAGTGCTCGCGCAGCTCGTAGAGGATCTCCTCCATCTCGAACGCCGCCGGGTACGTCTCGATCAGCACGGTCGCCCGGATCGTGCCCCGGGGAACGCCGAGCAGCTCCTGGGCCCTGACGAACACGTCGTTCCAGAGCCGCGCCTCCAGGTGCGACTCCATCTTCGGCAGGTAGAAGTACGGCCCGCGGCCCTTGGCGATCTGCCGCGCGGCGCAGTGGAAGAAGTAGAGCCCGAAGTCGACCAGCGACGCGGACATCTCGGCGCCGTCCGCCAGGATGTGCTTCTCCGGCAGGTGCCAGCCGCGTGGGCGGACCACGACCGTCGCCAGCTCCTCGTCCGGCCGCAGCGCGTACGTCTTGCCGCCCGACTCGAAGTCGATCGTACGGTCGAGGGCGTCGCGCAGGTTGAGCTGGCCGTTGACCGTGTTCTCCCAGGTCGGAGAGTTGGCGTCCTCGAAGTCGGCGAGCCAGACCTTGGCGCCCGAGTTGAGCGCGTTGATCGTCATCTTGCGGTCGACCGGCCCGGTGATCTCGACCCGGCGGTCCTCCAGCCCGGGGGCGGGCGGGGCGACCCGCCATTCGGCCGCGCGGACGTGGGCGGTCCCGGGAAGGAAGTCGAGCGTGCCCCCCGCGGACAGCTCCGCCTGCCGCGCCCGGCGGGCGGCGAGCAGCTCCCGCCGGCGGGGGTCGAACTCGCGCTGCAGGGTGGCCACGAAGCCGAGGGCCTCGGGGGTGAGGATCTCGTCGAACCGGTCCAGCAGGGGTCCTGTGATCTCGACACCTTCCACCATTTCCACCCTCCGGAAAAGTTATTCTGAATGGTGGAATCGACGCTACGTCAGGGTGCCGCCGGGGGTCAACGTGAGGGCCACACCAGGGACGGCCTAGGGCCTTCCCTGATGGGAGCCGGCGCACGCGTGCCGGAGGATCGGGAACATGAAGAAGACAACCCTGGCCGTCGCGGGGGCCGCCCTGGGGCTGACCCTGACCGTGACGGCGTGCGGCGGGACGCTGGGCTTCGGCGGGGAACAGGCCGTGCAGTCCTACGACGTGAAGGACGCGGTGACCCTCGTCGACGCGCACACCGGCTCGGGCGACGTCGTGGTGAGCGAGAGCGACAGGTCCGGGATCCACGTCACCGAGACCCTGCACTGGTGGGGCACCAGGCCGAAGACCGAGGACGGGCACTCCGTGGACGGCGGCACGCTCACGCTGAAATACAAGTGCGGCCGGTGCTCGGTGGACTACAAGGTGGAGGTGCCGCGCGGGCTGGCCGTCAAGATCGATACCGGCTCGGGGGACCTGACCCTGCGGAACCTGACCGGCCAGGTCGAGGCGTCGACCGGCTCCGGCGACGTCGACGCCCGCGGTCTCGCCGCGAAGGAGGTCAACGCCCGGACCGGGTCCGGTGACGTCACGCTCCGCTTCACGGCGGCCCCCGCCGACGTGCAGGCCGTGACGGGCTCGGGCGACGGCAAGGTCTGGCTCCCGGACGGCGCCTACGCCATCGACGCGACGACGGGAAGCGGCGGCCGCCGGGTCGACTTCGCGGAGGACGACTCGGCGCCGAACAAGATCGTCGTCAGGGCGGGCTCGGGCGACGCCGAGGTGCGCAAGCTCTGACCGCCGCTGTGATCGCCGCTGTGATCATCGCTGTGACCGGCGCTACTACTGGGCGGACACCGGCTTGTTGCTGCGGAAGACGCCGTGCGGGTCCCGGCGGCGCTTGATCTCGCGCAGGCGGGCCAGCGTCTCCGCGTCGAACGCGGAGGCGGCGGTCTCGTCCGCGTGGAGATAGGTGAACGGCTTGCGGCCGGTCGTGTGCGGTGCCACGGAGCGGGCGATCTCCGCCAGCCGCGCGTGCACCGCCCGCCCGCCCTCGGGTGACATGACCGGCCCGATCATGCCCAGGGCGTACGGCTCGGCGATGTGCCCGCACGCGCCGCCGCCGGCGGCCGGCCGGCGCAGCGCGCCACCCAGGTGACGCACCTGCACGCTCGCCAGCGGCGCGATGTCGCCGGCGGCGGCGAGCAGATCGCCCGCCACGGTGTCGTCGAGACCGGTCAGCAGCTCGCCGCGGCCCGCGCCGGGCACCGGATGCGTCGGCTCGGCGCAGATGCCGCCGAGCTCGTCCAGCGGCATGGCGGCACGGCTGTCGAGCAGCAGGCCGGGAACGCCCTCGAACCGCCGGAGCAGGGCGCGTCCCTCCTCCTCGCCGCCGAGGAACGTCGTGTCCACCGCGACCGCGGCCAGGCCGCGCAGCGGCTCGGGGACCTGCGGCACCGGGGGGAACCTCACCATCGTGAACCAGACGGTCAGCTCCGCGGGGGCGCCGGCCGTCACCTCCCGGAACGCGGCGAGCAGCTCGGGCGCCCGGTCGGCGGGCCACAGCATCCGTCCTCCGTACAGCCGGGGGGCGGGGTGCAGGTCCAGCTCGACCGAGGTCACCAGCGCGAAGTCGCCGCCGCCGCCGCGCAGCGCCCAGAACAGGTCAGGGTCGGAGTCCGCCGTGACGCGGGCGGGCACGCCGTCGGCGCCGACCGTCTCGAAGGCGCGCACGCCGTCGGCGGCCCAGCCGTACCTGCGGGCGAACCAGCTCAGCCCGCCGCCGAGGGAGTAGCCCACGACGCTCACCACGGGCGAGCTTCCGGGCAGGCCCGTGAGCCCGTGTTTGCCCGTCGCCGTGAGCAGCTCGCCCCACTGCACGCCGGCCCCCACTCTGGCGACACGGCGCTCCGGATCGACCTCGATACCGCGCAGCCGGCCGGTGCGCACCAGGATCGTCCCGTCCAGGCTGGTCGTGGCGCCGTGCCCGCCCGGCTGCGCCGCCACGGCCAGGCCCGCCAGCGCCGCGTGCCGGACGACGACGGCGGCGTCGGCCGCGTCCTCGATCTCCACGACCGCCCGGACCCGCTGGTCGACCGCTCGGTTCCAGGGCAGCCGGGCGGTCTCGAAGATCGGGTCGCCGGGCACGTGGACCTGGCCGCGCACCATCCGCCGCAGATCGCTTTCCAAGGTAGACACGATCGTCCTTCCGTTCGATGTTCCGGGGAGTCGGAGAACATCCTGCGAGGGAAGGCTTGCGGCCGATTAGGAAACGGCTAGTCGCGCGCTGTTCGTGCGGTGGCGGGTCCGGCAATACGCTACGAACCGGACTCTTCGCTCTCATGAGGAAAAATGGACTTTCGCCTGTTCGGCCCGCTGGAGGTCGTCGACTCGTCCGGCCGTGCCGTCGACGTCGGCACCCCCAAGCGGCGCGCCGTTCTGGCCATGCTCGCCCTGGAAGCCGGACGCGTCGTCTCGCTCGACCGCCTCATCGACGAACTGTGGTCGGGGGAGGCGCCCGCCAGCGCCACCGGGACCCTGCAGGCGTACATCTCCCAGCTTCGCCGGGCGCTGGAGCCCGGCAGGGCGCCGCGCACGCCGCCGCGGGTCCTCCTCACCCGCGAGCCCGGCTACCTGCTGGCCATCGCGCCGGGCCAGGTGGACCTGGCCCGCTTCGCCGCGCTGGCCGAGGACGGCCGCCGGATGCTGGCGAGGGGCGCGCCCGGTGAGGCGGCCGACCTGCTGCGCCGCTCCCTGGAGACGTGGCGCGGCGAGCCGCTCGCCGAGTTCACGGCGTACGAGTTCGGCCGGCCGGTGGTCGCGCGGCTGGCGGAGCTGCGGGCCGCCGTGACGGAGGACTGGTTCGAGGCCCGGCTGGCGCTCGGTGACGCGGCGTCGTGCGTGCCCGACCTCGAACGCCTGGTGGAGGACCACCCCTACCGGGAACGGCTGTGGGGGCTGCTCGTGCTCGCCCTCTACCGGTCGGGCCGGCAGGCCGACGCCCTCGCGGCGCTGCGCAGGGTCCGGGCGCTGCTGGACGGCGAGCTGGGCCTGGAGCCCGGCCCCGAGCTGCGCCGGCTGGAGCAGGCCGTCTTCGGCCAGGCGCCCGAGCTCGACGGCGCCGGCCCCGCCCTCCTCACCCCGGCCGCCGAGCCGGGGGCGGCGGCGCCGGTCGGGACGACGGTGGTGCCGCCCGGGACGACCGCGGCGCCGGTCGTCCACGCCGGGCTCGTCGCCCGGCGCGAGCAGACCGGCCGCGTCGCCACCCGGCTCGCCGAGGCGCGGCGGGGGCGCGGCGGCGTGCTGCTGGTCGCCGGGGAGGCGGGCATCGGCAAGACCCGCCTCGCCGAGGCGGCGGCCGGCGAGGCGGCCGCCCTGGGGATGACGGTCGCCTGGGGCCGCTGCGCGGAGGACACCGGCGCACCCGCGTTCTGGCCCTGGCTGGGGGTCCTGCGCGACCTCGGCCGGGACCGGCGGGCGGACGTGGCGGAGGCGCTCGCCGCCCTGTCCGGAGGCCCTCCCGATGACGCCCCGGCCGACGCGGCGGGCGGCGACGACCCCCGCAGGGTCCTGTTCGAGCTGCACGAACGCGTGACCGCCGTACTGGGGGCGGCGGGTCCGGCGCTGCTCGTCCTCGACGACCTGCACTGGGCCGACGCGTCGTCCCTGCGCCTGCTCGCCTTCGCGGCCGGGGAGCTGCACCGGGCGCCGGTGCTGGTGCTGGCGACGATCCGCCCCGAGCCCGGCGGCGACCCCGAGCAGCTCCGAGACACGCTGGCCGCGCTCGCCCGCGAACGCGGCGTGGAGCGGCTCACGCTGCCGCCGTTCACGCGGGAGGACGTCGCCGCCTACCTCGCCGGGCGGGACCTGCCGGACGGGCGGCTCGCCGCGCTGCTCCACGAGCGCACCGGGGGCAACCCCTTCTACCTGGGCGAGCTGATCCGGCTGCTGGACAGCGAGCACCGGCTGGACGCCGCGTCCCTCGGCGTCCCCGAGGGCGTGCGCGAGGTCATCGGCCGCCGCGTCGGACGGCTGCCGGAGGAGACCCGCGCGCTGCTGGAGGCGGCCGCCGTGCTCGGCCGGGAGGTGAGCTTCGACGCGCTGGAGACCTCCTGCGGCCTGGGCGCGGAGGAGGTGATGCTGCGTCTCGAACCGGCCGTGGCGACGGGCCTGCTCGTCGAGGTGCCCGGCGGCTTCGACTATCGGTTCTCACACGCCCTCGTGCGCGACGCCCTCTACGCGGGCCTCGGCCGGGCGCGCGCGGCGCGGCTGCACCTGCGCGCCGGAGAGGCGCTGGAGAGCCTTCCGGGCGTGGAGGTGTCCGTCCTCGCGCATCACTTCGGGGCGGCCTCCCGGGCGGGCGGCGCCGTCAAGGCCGTGGAGTACGCCGTCCGGGCCGCCCGGCAGGCCGCGGCCCGCTGCGCGTACGACGAGGCGGCGGACTGGTGGGGCAGGGCCGTCGACGCGCTCGGCCCGGGTGACCCCGCCCGGCGCTGCGCGCTGCTGGTGCGCCGCGGCGAGGCGCTGCGCGTGGTCGGTGACGTCGCCGGGGGAAGGAAGGCGCTGGAGGAGGCGATCATGCTCGCCGCGGGAATCGGCGAGCGCGCGACGCTGATCGAGGCCGTCACCGCGTTCGGCGGCATGTCGGTGTGGAACTGGCGCCACTACGGCGTCGTGGACGGCGAGACGGTGGCCCTGCTGGAGCGCCTGCTGCGGGAGCCGCTCGGCGACGTGGAGCGCGCCACCCTGCTGGGCACCCTCGGTATGGAGCTGTACTACTCCCCGCGCAGGGCCGAGGGGGAGCGGCTGGCGGCCGACGGCGTGCGGCTGGCCCGCCGCACCGGCGACCCCCGCCTGCTGGCCCGCTCGCTCAACAACTACCTGGTCGCCGCCTGGGTTTCCGAGAGGGAGGACGAGCGCCGCCGCGCGGTCGAGGAGATGCTCGCCCTGCCCCTTGGCCCGGCGGAGGAGACCGTCGCCCGCGTCTTCCGCATGGCCCACCTGCTGCGGGCGGGCGAGCTCGCGGAGTGGGATCGCGACCTGGCCCGCTGCACGCGGCTGACGGACGAGATCAGGCGGCCCGAGCTGACCGGGATGGCCCGCATCGCCGAGGCCGCCGGCCGCACGACGCGGGGCGACTGGGCGGCGGCCGAACGCCTCGCGGACGAGTTCACCTCGCTGATCGCGGGTTTCAGCATGTGGGGCCTCGACTACCCCGGCATGATCACCCTCTACACCTGCCGCCGCGAGCAGGGCCGGGTGGGGGAGGTGGCCGACCGGCTCGTGTCCCGGGCGCACGACCCCGACATGGTGCCGCTGCGCCCGGTCGCCGCGCTGGCCGCCCTCGACGCGGGCGACCCCGCCCTCGCCCGGAGGCTGTCGGAGCGCTGGGGCGGGGAGATCCGCGACGACTGGACCACCGAGTTCCTCGCCGTCGTGTGGGGCCACCTCGCCGCCCGGCTCGGCGTGCCCGATCCCGCCGCCCTTTACCGCAGGCTCGCGCCGTACGGGGAACGGCTCGTGGTGAGCGGCATGGGCGGCGCCGGATGGGGCTCGACCCACCTGGTCCTGGCCGAACTCGCGGACGCCACGGGCGGCCGCGACCTCGCCCTGCGTCACGCGCGGCGGGCGCACGAGGCGCACCTGCGCCTGGGCCTGGACCACTGGGCGGGGCGGAGCGCGCGTCTCCTCGCCGAGCTGGACGGCTGAGCCCGCCTCACCCGCGGCCCCCGACACCCCAGTTTCCGCCACCCCAGTCTCCGTCCCCCCCAAGTCTCCGTCCCCCCCAAGTCCCCGTCCCCCCAGTCCCCGTCCCCCCAGTCCCCGTCACCCGAGGACGGGGTGGTTGCCGGCGAGGACGCCGTCCGGGTCGCG
>NZ_VYTZ01000010.1:192955-253936 GCF_008728085.1 Microbispora cellulosiformans
GCTTGATCTCGCGCAGGCGAGCCAGGACCTCGGCGGGAAAGGCGGACGCCGCCGGCTCGCCATGACCGAGGAAGGTGAAGGGCCTGCGGCCGCTCGCGGCCCCCGCCACCGCCGCGGCGACGGCCGACTGCCGCTCCCGGATCGCCTCCTCCATGCCGGGCGCCGCGAGCACGCCGAGCGCGCTCAGCAGGTACGGCTCCGCGATGTGGCCGCAGGCCCCGCCCTTCTCGTCCACCCGGGCGAGCGCCCCGCCGAGGTGGCGGATCTGCACGGAGGCGAGCGGCGCGACGGTGCCGGGCCCGGCGGCGGCGAGCATCGCCGCCGCGGTGGCGTCGTCCAGCCCGTGGAGCAGTTCGGCGCGCAGCAGCGCGGGCGTCGGATCGGTCGGCTCCGCGCAGATGTCCGCGAGGTTCGCCACCGGCATCCGGCCGCGCGTGTCGAAGATCGGGCCGGGAATCCGGTCGAACCGGTGCAGCAGGGCCCGCGCCTCCTCCGGGTCGCCGAGGTAGGTGACGTCGACTGTCACCGCCGACAGGCCGCGCAGCGGCTCGGGCAGCTCGGGCAGCGGCGGGAACTGCAGCAGGTGGAACCAGACGGTCAGTTCCTCGGGCGCCTCCGCCGTGACGGCGCGGAAGGCGGCCAGCACCTCCGCGGCCCGCCTCGCCGGCCACAGGATCCGCCCGCCGTACAGCACGGGCGCCGGGTGCAGGTCGAGCTCCATCGCGGTCACCACGGCGAAGTCGCCGCCGCCGCCGCGCAGCGCCCAGAACAGCTCCGGGTCGCTGCCCGCCGTGACGGTCGCCTGCTCGCCGGAGGCGTCCACGACCTCGAAGGCCCGCACGCTGTCGGCGGCGAAGCCGTATTTGCGCCCGAACCAGCCCAGGCCGCCGCCCAGGGTGAAGCCGGTGGCGCTGACGACTCCCGTGCTGCCCGCCAGCGGCGTCAGCCCGTGCTCTCCGGCCGCCGTCAGCACCTCGCCCCAGGAGACACCGGCCTCCACCCGCGCCGCCCGCTCCCCGGGCCGTACGGTGAGCCCCCGCAGGTTCCCCGTACGCAGCAGGATCGCGTCGTCGAAGGCGGCGGGAGCGTGCCCGTTCGGCTGGGTGGCGACGCGCAGCCCGGCGAGCCCCGCGTAGCCGACCACGGCCGCGACGTCCTGGGCGTCCCGCGCCTCGACGACCGCCGCGACCCGCTGGTCGACGGCCAGGTCCCAGGGGCGGCGGGCGCCGTCGAAGCCCTCGTCGCCGCGCGTCAGCACCCGGCCGCGCACCACCCGGCGGAGATCGGCGCCGAGCGCCTCGATCTGGTTCATGTCTTCCCCTCCACATGTGTGGGTTCCTCGTGCGGAACCACCCTGCGGAACCACCGTGGAACACGGGGATTGGGGCGGGTATGAGCGCCGCTTGAAGACCGTCCAAGTCGCACCCAAGTGCCGTCCCGAATGGACCGTTCCGGTTGGGCCTGTCCCGGCTTTACGCTTACACGCGGCGGTCACAGGAGAGCGATCGGAGCACGTCGTCATGAACTCGCTGTCCTTCCGGCTGCTCGGCCCCTTCGAGGTGATCGACGGCGACGGCCGGGTCCTCGACCTCGGCCCGCGCAAGCAGCGGGCGGTGCTCGCCGTGCTCGCCCTGGACCCCGGCAGGATCGTCTCCCTCGACCGGCTGATCGACGAGCTGTGGGCCGGCGAGCCGCCCTCCAGCGCCACCGCGACGCTCCAGTCGTACGTCTCGAACCTGCGTAAGGCGCTGGAGCCGGGACGCAGGCCGCGCACGCCCCCGGCCGTGCTGCTCACCCGCGAGCCCGGCTACCTGCTGTCGGTCGCGCCGATCCAGGTCGACCTGGCGCGCTTCGTCTCCTGGGTGGAGAACGGCCGCAAGGCGCTCGGCCGGCGCGAGCACGCCGCCGCGCTCGGGCTGCTCGACCGCGCGCTGGAGACCTGGCGGGGCGAGCCGCTCGCCGAGTTCGCGGCCTACGAGTTCGCCCAGCCCGTCATCGCGCGCCTGGGCGAACTGCGGGCGGTGGCGGTCGAGGACCGGTTCGACGCCAGGCTCGCGATGGGCGACGGCGCCTCCTGCGTGGCCGACCTGGAGCGGCTGGTCGAGGCGTACCCGTACCGCGAGCGGCTGTGGAGCCTGCTCGTCCTCGCCCTCTACCGGTCGGGCCGGCAGACCGACGCGCTCGGCGCGCTCCGCCGGGTGCGCGCGCTGCTCGACGAGGAGATGGGCCTCCAGCCCGGCCCGGAGCTGCGGCGGCTGGAGCAGGCCGTGCTGGAGCAGTCGGCGGCCCTGGACGCGCCCACGCCCCCGGAGGCGGCCCTGAACGCGCCCCCGCAGGCGTCCTTCGAGCAGGCATCGTCGCGGCAGCCGCCGTCCTCGCAGGGACCGTCTGAGCAGGGAGCGGCTGAGCAGGGAGCGGCTGAGCAGGGGGTGGCTGAGCAGGGAGCGCCCGCGGAGGGAACGTCCCTGCGGACGTCCTCCTGGCACGTGGTGTCCCAGCCGGCCCCCGAGCCGGCGCCGCCCGTGGCGTCGCCGTACGGGGCGTTCATCGCGCGCGAGCAGGAGCTCGCCCGTCTCGGCGAGCGGCTCGGCGCCGTACGGCGGGGACGCGGCGGCGTGCTGCTGGTGACCGGCGAGGCGGGGATCGGCAAGACCAGACTCGCCCAGCTCGCCGCCGAGGAGGCCGAGGCACGCGGCGTCGCGGTCGTCTGGGGCCGGTGCGTGGAGGCCGAGGCCGCCCCGCCGTTCTGGCCGTGGCTGCAGGCGCTGCGCGAGCTGGGGGAGCGGGGCCGGGCCGCGGCGCGGCTCCTCGCGGGCGAGGGCGCCGACGCCCCCGCCGACCCCGAGGCCGCGCTCTTCGAGCTGTACGAGGGAGTGCTGGCCGCGCTCGCGCGGTCCGGCACGCCGACGCTGGTGGTGCTGGACGACCTCCACGCGGCCGACGCGGCCTCGCTGCGGCTGCTCGGCTTCCTCGCCTCCGAGCTGCACCGCAGGCCAGTGCTGGTGCTGGCCACCGTACGGCCGGAGCCGGGCAGGGAGCCCGAGCGACTGCGTGACGCCCTCGCGGCCCTCACCCGCGAGCCCGGCACAGAACGCCTCACCCTCAGGCCGTTCACCCCGGAGGACGTCGTGGCGTTCCTGCGGCGGCACGACGTGACCGACCCCGCGCTCGCCGGCCTGCTCTACCGGCGCACCGGCGGCAATCCCTTCTATCTCGGCGAACTGCTGCGGCTGCTCGGCAGCGAGCACCGGCTCGACGCCGCCTCGCTGGGCGTGCCCGAAGGCGTCATGGAGGTCATCGGGAGGAGGGTCGCGCGGCTGCCCGGGCCCACCACGGAACTGCTGCGCCGCGCCGCCGTCCTGGGCCGCGACGTCAGCCTCGACGTGCTGGAGGCGCTCACGCGGACCCCCGCCGAGGAGGTGATGTCGCTGCTGGAGCCCGCCGTCGCCGTGGGCATCCTGGCCGAGGCGCCGGACGGCTTCGACTACCGCTTCTCGCACGCGCTGGTGCGCGACGCGCTCTACGCCGGGCTCGGCCGCCTCGACAAGGCCCGGCTCCACCTGCACGTGGCGGAGGCCCTGGAGTCCCTGCCGACGACGCTGCCCGCGGGCGACGGGACGGCGCGCCTGCCCGTCCTCGCCCACCACTTCGCCATGGCCGCGCGGGTCGGCGGCGCCGACAAGGCCGTCGACTACGCCGCCCGGGCGGCCAGGCAGGCCACCGCGCAGCGCGCGTACGACGAGGCGGTCGAGCTGTGGGACAAGGCGCTGCTCGCCCTCGGCAGGCGCGACCCGGCCCGGCGGTGCCGCCTGCTGATCGAGCTGGGCCGGTCGCTGCGCGTCGTCGGGGACGCCCTGCGGGCACAGGCGGCACTCGAGGAGGCCATCCGGCTGGCGGAGGACACCGGCGACCGGACGGCCCTGGTGGAGGCCGTGGCGGTGTTCGGCACCCTCAGCGTCTGGAACTGGCGGTCGTACGGAGTGGTCGACGACCACACGGTCGCCCTGCTCGAGAAGCTGCTGGCGGGCCCGCTGGACGACGCCCACCGGGCGGCGCTGCTCGGCACCCTCGGCATCGAGCTCAACTACGG
Organism: Microbispora cellulosiformans; assembly: GCF_008728085.1. Classification (NCBI taxonomy): domain Bacteria; kingdom Bacillati; phylum Actinomycetota; class Actinomycetes; order Streptosporangiales; family Streptosporangiaceae; genus Microbispora; species Microbispora cellulosiformans. The sequence continues at coordinate 197,046 of NZ_VYTZ01000010.1, forward strand.
GCCGCGCCGGGCGGAGGGCGAGGCGATGGTGGTGGAGGCCCTGGAGATCGCCCGGAGGATAGGCGACCCCGCCCTGCTCCTCCAGGTGCTCAACAATTACATGATCGCGTCCTGGGTGCCGGAGCGGGAGGACGAGCGCCGCCGCGCCGCCGACGAGATGCTCGCGGTGCCCGATCTTCCCGCCGCGGCCGAGGTCGTGGCCCGGGTACGCCGGATGTCGTGCCTGTTCAGGGAGGGGGAGCTGACCGCGTGGGGCCGGGATCTGGCCCGCGCCGAACATCTGCTGAAGGAGGTCAGGAGCGCCGAGCTGACGGCCATGGTGCGCATCGCCCAGGCGGCGCGGCTGACCCTGGAGGGCCGCTGGGACGAGGTCGAAGACCTCGTCGCCGAGCTCGGCGAGGTCTTCGGCGACAGCAGCATGTGGGGCCTCGGCAACGTGCGGCCGACCATGCTCTACACCTGCCGGCGGGGCCAGGGCAGGGTCGCCGAGATCCTCGACGAGATCGTCAGGGCGGCGGCGCAGCCGCACAACGACCCGCTGCGTCCCCTGGCCGTGCTCGCGGCTCTCGACGTGGGCGACCGCGAGCTGGCCGAGAGCCTGATCGCCCGATGGGGCACGACGATCCCCGACGACTGGTCGGGGGAGTTCGTCGCCGTCGTCTGGTCGTACGTGGCGGCTCAGCTCGGCGTCCCCGATCCCTCTGGCCTGTACGACAGGCTGGCGCCGTACGGGGACCGGCTGGCCCTGCACGGCCACGGCACGGCCGGCTGGGGCTCCATCCACCAGGCCCTGGCGCTGCTGGCGGAGGCGATGGGCGACCGCGAAAGGGCCCTGGACCACGCGCGCCGGGCCCACGAGACCCACGTCCGCCTGAAGCTCGGTTACTGGGCCGGGCAGAGCGCGCGACTCCTGGATCGGCTCCGGGCATAAGGGAGTGCGTCGCTCCCGGGCCTCGTGTCACCATCGACAGAAGACGTCCGTGCGGGAAGGCATCGGGGCGTCCGACTGTTCTGTCTAGTAGAGATGACATATATGCGATACGAGCCCGAAGACCTCGCCGTGGGCGATTACGACCTGGAAGAGCGCCAGGCGCTCCGCCGCGTGGTGGGTCTGTCGACAGAGCTCGAAGACATCACCGAAGTCGAATACCGCCAGCTCCGTCTGGAGCGCGTCGTGCTGGTGGGCGTCTGGGCGGGCGGCACCGCCGCGGACGCGGAGAACTCGCTGCAGGAGCTGAAGCTCCTCGCCGAGACCGCCGGATCCCAGGTGCTGGAGGGTCTGATCCAGCGCCGCGACCGGCCCGACCCCGCCACCTACATCGGTTCCGGCAAGGCGGTCGAGCTGCGTGACATCGTGGCCGCCAGCGGTGCCGACACCGTGATCTGCGACGGCGAGCTGACCCCCGGCCAGCTCCGCCAGCTCGAAGAGGTCGTCAAGGTCAAGGTCATCGACCGGACCGCGCTCATCCTCGACATCTTCGCGCAGCACGCCAAGAGCCGCGAGGGCAAGGCCCAGGTCGAGCTGGCGCAGCTGCAGTACCTGCTGCCGCGCCTGCGCGGCTGGGGTGGCAACCTGTCACGTCAGGTCGGCGGCCGGGCCGCCGGCGGCGTCGGCATCGGCGGCCGCGGCCCCGGCGAGACCAAGATCGAGCTGGACCGGCGGCGGATCCGCGAGCGCACGGCCAAGCTGCGGCGGCAGATCAAGGAGATGTCCACCGCCCGGCAGACCATGCGGCACCGCAGGCAGGCCCGCGAGGTGCCCGGGGTGGCGATCGCCGGATACACCAACGCCGGCAAGTCGTCGCTGCTCAACCGGCTGACCGGCGCGGGCGTGCTGGTCGAGGACGCCCTGTTCGCGACCCTCGATCCCACCGTGCGGAAGGCGCGCACGCCCGAGGGCCGGCTGTTCACGCTGGCCGACACCGTCGGGTTCGTCCGGCACCTGCCCCACCAGCTCGTCGAGGCGTTCCGCTCGACGCTGGAGGAGGTGGCCGACGCCGACCTGATCCTGCACGTGGTGGACGGATCGCACCCCGACCCCGAGTCGCAGATCGCGGCCGTCCGCGAGGTGCTGGCGGAGATCGAGGGCGCCCGGGACATCCCGGAGATCATCGTCGTCAACAAGGCCGACGCCGCCGACCCGGTCGTGCTGACCCGGCTGACCATGAAGGAACGGCACAGCATCGTCGTCTCCGCCCGCACCGGGGCCGGGATCGGCGAGCTGATGGCGATGATCGAGCGCGAGCTTCCCCGCCTCGACCACGAGGTCAGGATGCTGGTGCCGTACGACAGGGGCGACCTCGTCGCGCGGGCGCACAGCGAGGGCGAGGTGTTGTCGCTGGAGCACACCGGCGACGGCACGGTCCTGCACGCGCGGGTCCTCGCCGACCTGTACGCGGAGCTCGACAGGGTGGCGAAGCCCGTCGAAACCGTCTGATCCGGTCCGGATCGCTCCGATCCGGACCGCCTGATCCGCGCCTTTTCTGGCGGGCCACCTCCGGCGTGTCGGTGGCCCGTCAAGGCATGCCCTTGGTACGATAAGGAAAGCCCAATGGGACCTTATGGTACGGGTGGAATATGTCTCCAGGCAGCGTGGTCACCCATCCGCAGGCGCTCGTGGACAAGCAGGTCGGAGCCGGGCATCCGAACCTCGCCGCGGCGCGTGAAACTTCTGGTATGTCTCGGTGCTCGCGAGGCTGACGTGGGTTCTTGTCGTTGACCCTGTACATCGAACCCACCCGTGAAATAACGTAACTGAACTGAATCGCCCGGGTTCGACACCCCGGCGGTAGTGTCATCGCACAACAACCCCGTGCGCGATGAGGCAGGAGACCCCCAATGACGTCCGAATACGAAGCGGACACGGCGGGCCCGGAGCCCACCGGCTGGGGCCGCTCGACGTCCAGGGGTGACCGGCGGGTGGTCGGATGACCGTTCGCCTTCTCACCAACATCGGCCGGCTGTGGACCGGGCACGATGTGTGCAGCAACGCCGCGATCCTGGTGCACAACGACCGCATCGCCTGGGTGGGCCGCGCCGCCGACCTCCCGCAGAGCGTCCCAGGGGTCGTCGACGACATCGTCGACGTCGACCACGTGGAGAACCTCGGCGGAGCCCTCGTCACGCCCGGCCTCATCGACGCGCACACCCATCCCGTTTACGCCGGCAACCGCTACGCCGAGATGGCGATGCGCTCCGGCGGCTCCAGCTCCTCGGCCATCGCGGCGGCGGGCGGCGGCATCGGCTCGACCGTCACCGTGACCCGCGGCACCGACCCCTGGACCCTGTGCAACGGCGTGCGGGAGCGGCTGCGCGAGTGGCTGCTCAGCGGCACCACGACCGTCGAGGCCAAGACCGGCTACCACCTGACCCGCGACGGCGAGCTCGCCGACGTGCGGCTCCTGCGCGAGCTCGAGAAAGAGCCGATGATGCCGCGGGTCCACGTCACGTTCCTGGCCGCCCACGTGGTGCCGCCGGAATACTTCGGCCGCCAGCGCGACTACGTCGAGGCGGTCGCCTCCTGGTGTGCGGACGCCGCCGGAGCCGGGGCCGACAGCGTCGACGTCTACTGCGACGACGGCCACTTCACCGCCGAGGAGGCCCGCTGGGTGCTGGCCTCAGGCCGCAACGTCGGGCTCCTGCCGCGTGTCCACGCGGGCGCGTACAACCGCCGCGGCGCCGTCCAGCTCGCCGCCGAGATGGGCTGCGCCTCCGCCGACCTGCTCCACCACGCCTCCGACGAGGACATCGCCCTCATGGCGAGGTACGGCGTGCCCGCGGTCGTGTGCCCGGGCGCGGCGCTCCAGGTGGGGCATCTCCCGCCGGTGCGCCGGATGCTGGCCCAGGGCGTGTCCGTGGCCCTCGGCAGCGACCACAATCCCGGCCACTGCGGCATCACCTCCATGTCCCTGGTGATCAGCCTGGCCGTGGCGGCGTTCGGGATGAGCGTCGGCGACGCTCTGCGGGCGGCCACGCTGGGCGGCGCCCAGGTTCTCGGCGCGCCGGACCGCGGCATCCTCGCTCCCGGCCGCCTCGCCGACATCGTGCAGTGGGACGCCGACCACGAGGGCGCCTTCGCCTGGTCGTTCGGTCTCAAGCCGCGGCGCGTCTGGCGGGGCGGCGTCCCCGTCCAGTGAAGCCGGTGCGGCGCGGTTCACGCGCGGGTTCCCAGGCGGGTTCCCGGGCGATCACCGCCGGGTAATCTCGCGATATGTCACCATCCGTCGCGGTCGTCACCGACTCCACGGCGTATCTCGGCGCCGAGGCGACCGGCAGATGGAACGTGACCGTCGTACCGGTCCAGGTGATCCTCGGGGGCCACGAGATCGACGACGTGACCCCGTTCGACGCCGGGCTTCTCACCCACGCCCTGCAGGGCCGCTCGCCGATCGTCACCTCCCGCCCGTCTCCCGAGCGGTTCGCCGAGGCGTACGAGCGGGCGGCCGCGGGCGGCGCCACCGAGATCGTCTCCGTCCACCTGTCCGGCGCGCTGTCCGGCACCGTCGACTCCGCCCGCCTCGCCGCCCGTGAGGCGCCCGTACCGGTGCAGGTGGTCGACAGCCGGTCGATCGCGATGGGACTGGGGTTGGCGGTTCTCGCCGCCGCGCGGGCGGCCGGAACCGGAGCCCTGGCCGTCGAGGTGGCCGCGGTGGCGAGCCGCACAGCCGCCGCCTCCGACACGGTGTTCTACGTCGACACGCTCGAATATCTCCGGCGCGGCGGACGCATCGGCCGCGTGGCCAACCTCCTGGGCTCGGCGTTGTCGATCAAGCCGCTGCTGCGCCTGGCCGACGGCGAGATCACCGTGCTGGAGAAGGTCCGCACCGCGAGCCGCGCCCTCGCCCGCCTGGAGGACCTGGTGGTGGAGGAGGCCGGCGAACGGCCGGTCGACGTCGCGGTGCAGCACCTGATGGCGGCCGAGCGGGCCGAGGCGCTCATGAAGGGCCTGACGGCTCGGCTGCCCCGGCTCGTACGGATGTGGGTGGTCGAGATCGGGCCGGTCCTCGGCGCCCACACAGGCCCCGGAGTGCTCGGCGTCACCATCGCCCCCGGCGCCGCGGACTGATCCACGCCAGACCCGCGGCCGCGCTTTCTCGTGCCGCAGGCGGCGTGTGTCCGGGGCGCGGCTTTCCGGGCTTACGGCGGCGTCACGCGGGCGGGGGAGCGGCAGGCCCGATGGTTGTCCACAGAACCGAGTTCGGGAGCCGCCGGGCGTCCTCCGCGTGTCTACCGTCCATGGCGTGCTGAGCAAGGAGTTTCGCGGAACCGCACGCGACGTCGCCGTCGGTGAGTCCCGGCTGCGCGGGCTGCTGCGACCGGCGGACCCGGTCCCGCCGTCCGCACGCCTGCGATCGGTGCCGTCCCCGCCCGGCCCGCCGCCGTCGTTCGGCGCCCCTCATCCGGTGGGGGAGGCCCGCGATCGTGATGACCGCGATCACCGGGGGACGGTCCTGCCGCCGGACGAGGAGGACGGCGAGCCGTACGCGCAACCCGTGCTGGAGCGGGCGTCGCTGGGCCGGGCTCTGGCGCGGATGGACCCGGGGGTACCGGGCCTGCGGATGCTGGTGGCCGCCGGTCTGCTCGCCGCCGTCGTCACCGGGGTGGTCGTGTGGCGGTCACGGGCGGTGGCCGAACCCGTCGCACCCCCGCTCCCGGCCGCCGCCAACCTGAAACTTGACCCAGGTGCGCCTCCCGCAGCGCCTCCGAACCCGGCAGCGGGCCGAGGTCCGGGCCTGGGTCCGGATCGGGACCAGGACTCGGTGCAGACCGGAGGGCCGGGCGCGACGGCCTACACGCCGGGGGCCGGTGGATTCGGCGGTCCGTCGTCCGGGCCGGCGGCGCGGGTCGTGGTCTACGTGACCGGCAAGGTCCGCAGACCAGGGGTGTTCGTCCTGCCGCCGGGCGCGCGGGTGGCGGACGCGATCGAGGCGGCGGGAGGCGTCCGCAAGGGAGCGAGCCCGGGCGGCGTCAACCTCGCCCGGCACGTGGTGGACGGCGAGCAGATCACCGTGGGGAGCCCGGCCCAGTCCGGCGCGGCGGCCGGCCCGGACGCGCCGCCGGGAGGGGCGGGGACGCCGGGAGGCGCAGTCGTCAACCTCAACACCGCCACCGCCGCGCAACTCGACGCGCTGCCCGGGGTCGGGGGTGTGATCGCGCAACGCATCGTCGACTACCGCGACGCCCGCGGGGGCTTCCAGAGCGTCGACCAGTTGAAGGACGTCCCCGGCATCGGGGAGAGGAAGTTCGCCGAACTCCGCGACAAGGTCACGGTCTGATGCCCGCCGAGCCTCCTCGCCGTCTCACTGCCGCGCGTCCGGCCGTTGCAGACCGGGCACCCTCCGCGGGGCGCCCCAGAGCGTCGTCCCCGGGGGACGACGCTGACGGGTCCGGCCTGCCCAGAGCCGGAGCCGGTGGCCGCGCCGGCCGAAGCAGCCCGGCAGGCCCGGGTCCGGTGGGTGCGGGTCCGGTGGGTGCGGGTCCGGCGGCTCTGGTGGCTCCGGCGCTGGCCTCGTGGCTCGCGGCGCTTGTGCTGCTGACCTGCCCGGTGGTCGCCGGGGCGACGGTGGCGCTGACCGCCGCCGTCGCGGCCGTCGCCCTCCGGACGGCGGCGTCCCGGCGACGGGGGCGAGGGGGAGGGCCGGGCACAGCCGCGAGGGCCGGTCTCGCCGTGCTGGCGTCCGTGGCGGCGACCGCGACCGTGGTGGCGTTCCGGGTGCACGAGGTGACGACCGGGCCGGTGCCGGACCTGGCCCGGCGTCAGGCGGCGGTCTCCGTGGAGGCGGAGATCACCGACGACCCGCGCATCCGGCCGCACCCGGGTGGCGTGACCCGTCGCGACATGGCCGTGGTGCGGGCGAGGGCGCTGCTCGTGTCGGCCACTCGGGAGCGGTATGCCGTGGACGTCCCCGTCGTGCTGCTCGGCCCCGCCGCCGGATGGCGCTCACTGCTGCCGAGCCAGCGGGTGCGGGTACGCGGAAGGCTGGGCCCGGCGCGGCCGGGTGAGCCGGTCGCGGCCGTGCTGCTCGTCCGCGGGCCGCCCGAGCCGATCGGCGGCCCGTCCGCCGTGCAGCGCGCGGCCGAGGTGCTGCGCGCGGGCCTGCGCGAGGCGAGCGACGTGCTGCCGGACGACCAGCGCGGCCTGCTGCCGGGCCTGGTCGTCGGCGATGTGTCCCGCATGGACGAAGAGGTGCGCCTCGACATGAAGACGGCGGGCCTCAGCCACCTCACCGCGGTATCCGGGACCAACCTCGCCATCGTGGCTGGTGCGGTGCTCACGCTGAGCCGCTTCGCCGGGCTGCCTCTCGCCGTCCGGGCGGTCGTCGCGGTCATCGCGATGATCGCCTTCTCGATCGTGGCCAGGCCGTCGCCCAGCGTGCTGCGAGCCCTCGTCATGGGCATGGTCGCGGCCGTCGCGCTCGGCACGGGCCGGACGAGGGACGGCGTGGCCGCCCTCTCCGCCACCGTGCTCGGACTCCTGGTGTTCGACCCAGGTCTGGCCCGCGAGTGGGGATTCGCGCTGTCGGTCTTCGCCACGGGCGGCATCCTGGTCCTCGCGCCGCGCTGGCGTGACCGTCTGCAGCGCCGTATGCCCCGTCTGCTCGCCGAGGCGCTGGCCGTGACGGTCGCGGCGCAGGCGGCGGTCACGCCGCTGCTGGTGCTGATGTCCGGGCGGCTCGATCTGGCCGCGATCCCGGCCAACCTGCTCGCCGAGCCCGCCGTCGCTCCAGCGACCGTGCTGGGGTTCGCCGCCGCGGTGACGGCGCCGATCAGTATGGATGTGGCCCGGTTGCTGGTGCGTCCGGCGGGATGGGCGGTCGGCTGGATCATCGCGGTGGCGGAGCGGGCCTCCGACCTTCCTTTCGCCGCCGCCGAGTGGCCGGGAGGAGCCCTGGGCCTGGCCGCGCTCGCGGCCATGGCTCTGCTGGGCTGGGCCGTCCTCCGGGGCCGTGCGCGCAGGCGCTTCGCGGCCGCGCTCGCGGCGGGGGCGCTGCTCACCGCTCTCGTGGCCGTGCCGGTGGTCTCGCCGTGGCCACCGCCCGGATGGCTGCTCGTCGCCTGCGACGTGGGCCAGGGCGACGCCCTGGTGCTGGCCGCCGGTCCGGGCCGGGCGGTGGTGGTGGACGCGGGACCGGCGCCCGGCCCTGCCAACCGCTGCCTGCGTGCCCTCGGCGTACGGCAGGTGCCGCTTGTCGTCCTGACGCATCCGCACCTGGATCACGTCGGCGGGCTCCCGGGGGTGCTGCGTGGCCGGTCGGTCGGCGCGGTGGTGGTCAGCCCGGGCCGGGTGCCGGAAGGGGAGGCTGGCCGGGTCTCCCGGCAACTCCAAGCGGCCCGGATCCCGGAGTGGCGGGCCGTGCGCGGCATGCGGTGGCGGTTCGGGCCCACCGAGATCACCGTTCTGGCGCCGGAGCCCGGCACCGCGCCCCAGGGCACCGGAGAGGGCTCGATCGCCAACAACGCCAGCGTCGTGCTGCTCGTCCGCTGGTCCGGTCCGCCGCCGACCGCCAGAGCCCATGTAGCCGAGGGTTCCTCGGTGGTGGAAGAGGCCTCGGTCACCAGGGGGGCGGGCGGGGCACAGACCGGCGGAGCGCCGGAGGGCGAGGGCGTTTCAGGGACGCCAGAGGATCAGGGAACGGCCCTGGGCACGGCCCTGCTCGCCGGGGATCTGGAGACGGAGGCACAGGAGGCCCTGCTGCGCGACGGCGTCCCCCGGGTGGACGTCTTGAAGGTTCCCCATCATGGATCGTCCAGACAGGTGCCGGCGTTCCTCGCCGCCACGGGGGCCCGGGCGGCCCTCGTCAGCGTCGGCGCGGTCAACGACTACGGGCATCCCGCCCAGGTGACGCTCCGCCGCCTGCGCGGGCTCGGCATGCGGCCCTACCGCACGGACCTGTCCGGAGACATCGCCGTCGTCGCCGCCCACGGCCATCTCGCCATAGTCGTACGCGGCAGATGACCGAGCACAGGCCCTGTGGCGCGCCGCCGAATCTTGAGGTCGGCTCAGGTGGGCCGCGCCGCTCGCCACGAAGATATCCGGTGGCAGGACAGGGCGCACCAGGCTGTGGAACTCCTCGATCGAGTGGGGCCGGACCTGCGAAACTCCAACCTCGTCACTTTACGGCTCAGGCTCGAAGCGTTCCCGTTCCGGTTGAGGCGCTGATTCGGCTGGGGTTCCGTGGGGTGAGCGTGGAGGGACCCGCGGGGCCGCTCTTTGATCCGCGCTTGCTTTCCTGCCCGGTGTCCTTGGGACGAGTGCGGGGATGGTGCCGGTGTGCGCTCGCCTGTCGGGGAGCGGGCGCGCACTCCAGGCACGACCCCGGCGGCGGAACCCGGAGAGCGCCGGCTCGTCCCGCCTGCCGACGTGGACGTGCCGTTCCTCCCCTGACCAGAACAGACGGAACCGAGCAGCCTCGCCAGAGCGACCTTAACGGAGAGTGACCAAGTGACGACACCGGTCAAGAGGATCACGATGTCCAAGCCATTCTGCGCCCTCGCCGGCGTGGGCCCCTACGCCATCGCCAAAGCCAACGAGGTCTACGAGGACATGGCTCTCCGCGGCCGCAGGCTCGTCGGCAGGATGACGAGGGAGGCCGCGCAGGAGTTCCAGGAGACGGCGCACGAGCTGGAGGACCTCTCCAGGACCGCTCGCCGCACGCAGGAGATGGAGGAGCGGGAGAAGGCCAGGGAGACCGCCACCCAGCAGACGCCGGCCACCCAGACGCAGGCCCGGAGCCGCGCCGCGGCCACCCGGGCCTAGCCGGGCGGCCTTTACCGTCGCGAACGTGCCGGGCGCCGGGTGTGCCGCCGCCCGGCCGGCGTGGCATGCTGCGTGCCATGGCGAACGCATCACCCGTGACCCTGGTCGTCGGCGACGAGGAGTTCCTGGCCGATCGGGCGGTCCGGGCCGTCGTGGCGGCGGTCCGCGCCGAGGACCCGGGGGCGGAGGTGCACGATCTCCAGGGGGGCAAGGTGGAGCCCGGGGAGCTGACCGGGCTCACCTCGCCCTCGCTGTTCGGCGACAGGTCGATCATCGTGATCCGCGCTGCGCAGGACCTGCCCAAGGACGTCGTCGCCGAGGTGGTGAAATACACCGCGCGCCCGGCCGACGAGGCGGTGCTGGTGCTGGCCCATCCCGGCGGGGTCAAGGGAAAGGCACTGGTCGACGGGGTGAAGAAGGCGGGCGCCGACGTCGTCACCGTGGCCAAGCCGACCAAGGCGGGGGAGCGGCTCGACTTCATCAAGGCCGAGGTCCGCAGGGAGGGCCGTACGATCTCGCCCGCCGCCGCTCAGGCGCTGCTCGACGCCGTGGGCAGCGACCTGCGGGAGCTCTCGGCGGCCTGCGGCCAGCTCGCGTTCGACACGCAGGGCAAGAACATCGACGAGGCGGCGGTCGCGAAGTACTACCGGGGGAGGGCCGAGGTCAGCGGCTTCACGATCGCGGACCTGGCCGTGGAAGGCCGGTTGGGTGAGGCGCTGGAGCAGGTCCGCTGGGCCCTGGCGACGGGCGTGGCGCCGGTGCTGATCGTCAGCGCCCTGGCGGGTGGCCTGCGCTCGCTCGCCAAGGTGGGAGGCGCGCCCCGCAACCTCAGGGGCGGCCAGCTCGCGAGTCATGTGGGCATGCCGCCGTGGAAGATCGACCGGGTCAAGCGCCAGCTCGGCGGCTGGGGCCCGGAGGGCATCTCCGCCGCCCTTCAGGCGGTCGCCGTCGCGGACGAGCAGGTCAAGGGAGGCGGCGCCGACCCGGGGTACGCGCTGGAGAAGGCCGTCCACACGATCGTCGCCAGCCGCACCGCCCGCTGACGCGCTCGCGGGCGGAGCGAGGCGACAGCCGGTCAACGGGGCCGGTCGACAGGGCCTCTCCTGTGGGCGGGATGCAGGCCTCACCGCGTGCCCCACTGGAGGAGGCCTCGATTGCGGGCCTCGTTGCGGGAAAAGGCCGGGGCGAGGGGCGGGAGCCGGAACGCGAAAACGCCGCATCTCCCGATCAGGGAAGATGCGGCGTGCGCTGGTGCGGAACTACTTGGCGGCCTGCAGAGCCGCGGCGCGCTTGGCGATCGCGGACTTGCGGTTGGCGGCCTGGTTCCTGTGGATCACGCCCTTGCTGACGGCCTTGTCGAGCTGCCGCGACGCGGCCTGGAGCGCGACGAGGGCGTCGTCCACGTTGCCCTGGTCGGCGGCCTCGCGGAACTTGCGGACCGCGGTCTTCAGGGACGACTTGACGGCCTTGTTGCGCAGCCGGCGCTTCTCGTTCTGCCGGTTCCGCTTGATCTGGGACTTGATGTTCGCCACGAAGAGAGCCTCAGTGTTAAGTCTCGGTCGGATGGGGCGCGCGGGCTCGTGAGAGGGCGCGCCACACGCAGTTGGACAGGATACCAACAGCCCGGGCCGTCGCTCAAATCCACGACGGCGGGCAGCCCTGCACCCATGTTATCGCGGCACGACCGCCGTGGTCCGCACATCGGCCCGCCCGAGCGACTCGGCGGACCCTCCGCCGGCTCCTCCGCGCACCCAGGCCGTCTCGTACTCCCTCCAGTCCTCCTCCGTGGCCGCGAAGTCGACGTACAGGGCCAGGCCGAACTCGGTGCGCGGCCCGTGCTCGCCGAGCGCGAGCCGGGCGCCCTCGGCCGCGGCCTCGACGCTCTCGGCCCAGTCGGCGTACGGGACGCCATGGTCGTGATAGGCGGGCGCACCGATGAGGAGGGTCTTGTCCTCGGGCACCAGGCCGAGCGCGAGCGAGGTCTGCCGCGCGACGTAGCCGCCGTAGAGGGAGCGCAGCGGCGTCCACGAGTCGTACGTCATGATCGCCACCTGGTCGGTGAGGCCGACTACCTGCCGGAAGTAGTCCGGCGTCCAGTATTTGTCGTGGCCGATCGCGAGACCGGTGGGGCCGCGCAGGCCGGGCAGCGGCTCGATCTGCTGGGTGGCGACCGACAGGAGCCGGGCGCCGATCGCCGCCCGCGTCTCCCGCAGCACGCCGAGGAACGGCCCGTCCCCGTCGGGCACGGGCTCGAAGTCGTAGTGGATCCCGTCGAACCCGACGGCGACCAGGTCACGGGCGCCCGCCACGATCCGGGCCCGCGCGGCCGGGTCGGCCAGGCTCAGGTGGGGCTTGCCGTTGTCGTTGACGGTCTGGCCGAGCCAGGCCGACACCCGGACACCGGGCACGTTCTTGCGCCACCATTTCAGGAAATTTCCGGCGTTGGCGTATCGGTCCGACGGCAGGCTCCCGTCGTACTTGAAGGGCCCGCTGTGGACGTACACGTCCCTGATCCCGCTCGCGCGCAGCCGTACGGCGAGGGCCCGCACGTCGGCCTCGGTGCGGCGGCCGTCCACCCAGGCGTGGCCCATCCACAGCGCGTCGTGCCCGGTGGTCCGGGTCCAGGCGGCGGGTGTCCCGGCGAACTGGACGCGCAGCGCGGCCGCCGCCGCGAGGCCGAGCGCGAGCGGGACGGCCGCGGCGAGGGCGGTCCAGCGGAGAACGCGTCTGATGGTCCGTCTGGTGGTCAAGGCAAGCACCCGGACATGCCACCATGGAGGGTGGCTGGTCCGCCAGCCGCGAGAGGGCCCGCCGGACGCGAGGCGAGGGCGGCCCGATCGACAGCAGTCAGTCGAAACCCGTATGACCACACCCTTGTTGAAACGGACTCCGGTGCGCACTCAGCCTGGCCAGACCGACCCCGCGTTGATCCGCAACTTCTGCATCATCGCGCACATCGACCATGGCAAGTCGACACTCGCCGACCGCATGCTGCAGCTCACCGGCGTGGTGGACGACAGGTCGATGCGTGCCCAGTACCTCGACCGCATGGACATCGAGCGGGAGCGGGGCATCACGATCAAGTCGCAGGCCGTGCGGCTGCCCTGGAACGGCCACGTCCTCAACATGATCGACACGCCCGGCCACGTCGACTTCACCTACGAGGTGTCGCGCTCGCTGGAGGCGTGCGAGGGTGCGATCCTGCTGGTCGACGCGGCGCAGGGCATCGAGGCCCAGACGCTGGCCAACCTCTACCTGGCCATGAACGCCGACCTGCACATCATCCCGGTGCTCAACAAGATCGACCTGCCCGCCGCGCAGCCCGACAAGTACGCCGAGGAGATCGCGGGCCTCATCGGCTGCGACCCCGGCGACGTGATGCGCGTGTCCGGCAAGACCGGTGTGGGCGTCAAGGAGCTGCTCGACCACGTCGTGGAGCACGTCCCGGCGCCGGTCGGCAACCCCGACGTCCCCGCCCGCGCGCTGATCTTCGACTCCGTGTACGACACCTACCGGGGCGTGGTGACGTACGTCAGGGTGGTGGACGGGCACCTGTCCAAGCGTGAGCGCGTGCTGATGATGTCGACGGTCGCCCAGCACGAACTGCTGGAGATCGGCGTCATCTCGCCGGAGCCCATGCCGTCCGACCGGGGTCTCGGCGTCGGCGAGGTGGGCTACCTGATCACCGGCGTGAAGGACGTGCGCCAGTCGCGGGTCGGCGACACGGTCACCAACGCGGTCAAGCCGGCCGCGAAGGCGCTGGGCGGCTACGAGCATCCGAAGCCGATGGTCTACTCGGGTCTCTATCCGATCGACGGCGACGACTACCCCGAGCTGCGCGAGGCCCTCGACAAGCTGCGGCTGAACGACGCCGCGCTCGTGTACGAGCCGGAGACGTCGGCGGCGCTCGGCTTCGGCTTCCGCTGCGGCTTCCTCGGCCTGCTGCACATGGAGATCGTGCGGGAGCGGCTGGAGCGCGAGTTCAACCTGTCGCTGATCTCGACGTCCCCCAACGTCATCTACCGGGTGATCATGGAGGACGGCAACGAGCACGTCGTCACCAACCCCTCGGAGTTCCCGGCCGGCAAGATCGGTGAGATCTACGAGCCGGTGGTGAAGGCCACGGTGCTCGCGCCGGCCGAGTTCATCGGGGCGATCATGGAGCTGTGCCAGGGCCGCCGCGGCCACCTCCAGGGCATGGACTACCTGTCGGAGGACCGGGTCGAGATCCGCTACACGCTGCCGCTCGGCGAGATCATCTTCGACTTCTTCGACCAGCTCAAGTCGAAGACCCGGGGGTACGCCTCGCTCGACTACGAGCCGTCGGGCGAGCAGGCGGCCGACCTGGTCAAGGTGGACATCCTGCTGCAGGGCGAGACCGTCGACGCCTTCAGCGCCATCGTCCACCGCGACAAGGCGTACGCCTACGGCGTGGAGATGGCCAAGAAGCTCAAGGAGCTGATCCCGAGGCAGCAGTTCGAGGTCCCGATCCAGGCCGCGATCGGCGCCCGCGTCATCGCCCGTGAGAACATCCGTGCGATCCGCAAGGACGTCCTCGCCAAGTGCTACGGCGGTGACATCAGCCGGAAGCGCAAGCTGCTGGAGAAGCAGAAGGAAGGCAAGAAGCGGATGAAGATGGTCGGCCGCGTGGAGGTCCCGCAGGAGGCCTTCGTCGCCGCCCTCTCGTCCGAGGCGCCGGACAAAACCAAGAAGTAGCTTTTTGCCTGGTTTCAAGACAACTTAATGAGATCGCGCGGAAACATGACCATCCGTTAACGTTTTGCCATGCGCATCCTCTCTGTGAACGTGGGCCGGGCGGTCGACGCCGAGTGGGCCGGCGACCTCCGGCGTACCGCCATCGACAAGCGCCGCGCCGAGGGGCGGGTCGCCGTACGCGAGAACGGCCTGGCGGGGGACGAGCGCGCCGACACCACCAACCATGGGCACCGGGACCAGGCGGTGTACGCGTACGCCCGGGAGGACTACGACTGGTGGGAGCCCCGGATGGGCCGCGACCTGCGCGACGGCCGGTTCGGGGAGAACCTCACGACATCGGGGGCCGACCTGACCGGGGCGCTTCTCGGCGAGCGGTGGCGGGTCGGCACCGCCGTCCTGGAGGTCACCTATCCCCGCATCCCCTGCGTCGTCTTCCGCAACTGGCTCGACGAGCGCGGCTGGGTCAAGCGCTTCACCGAGGCGGGCCGTACGGGAGCGTACTTCCGGGTGATCCAGGAGGGCGAGCTCGGCGCCGGCGACGAGATCGAGGTGCTGGACCGGCCCGCGGACGGCGTCACCATCGGCGAGTCGTTCCGGGCCTACCACGGGGACGGGGACCTGCTGCGGCGGATCCTCGGCCTGCCCGGCCACAGCGACAAGTGGGACAGGGTCGCCCGGCGCGTGCTCGGCAGCCGCACCGAGGCCACCAGCTCCTGATCGCCCGGCCCTGATCGCCTGGGCCCGACCCCGCGTCGCCTGATCGGCGCCGCTCTTCTGATCCCCGTCGTGGCATCGGGGGCGAGCCGGGCACGTACGCGCCCATGGGAGCCGCCGCGGAGCGCGCTATCTCGGCCGTACGGTGTGACGGCGGGCACGCGAGAACGCGACTCGGGCACCTCTCGCCCAGGTGGGCAGGAGGTGAAAGTTACAGCCCGTGCTCCGCGGCGGGATGACCCGTCGCGGGTTCCCGCGCCCAGATCAGGCCGGTGCTGGCCGGATCGTGCGCCGGCGTCGCCCGCGTGGGTGTCTTGACCGTTCTCCGTACATGGGATTGGCTCCGCGCCGTGGCGCCGTCCGTGGTGACCACCGGACCTTCGCCAAGGGGGATACGTCTGTGATCGGCGACGATCACTGGTTTTGTTAACGCTAACATCCCCGTCAGTTGAAGCGCACCCACTGAGGAGCGATGCCGATGGACAGGAAACGCATCCGCGCGAAGCTGGTCCCCGCCGTCACGGCGGCGCTGGCCCTCGCGTCGGGCGCCGTGGCGCTTACCACCGTGAGCCCGGCGCAGGCACTGGAGAACGGGGTGGCCAGGACCCCGCCGATGGGCTGGAACAGCTGGAACACCTTCGGCTGCAACATCAACGAGTCGCTGATCAGGGGGATGGCCGACGCCATCGTCAACAGCGGACTGCGTGACCTCGGCTACCAGTACGTGGTGGTCGACGACTGCTGGTTCAACCCCAACCGCGACTCGTCGGGCAACATCCAGGGCGACCCCTCCCGCTTCCCCAGCGGGATGAAGGCGCTCGGCGACTACCTGCACAACAAGGGCCTGAAGTTCGGCATCTACCAGGTGCCCGTGGACAAGACCTGCGCGCAGTACTTCAACAGCTACCCCGGCGCTACCGGCAGCCAGGGCCACGAGGCGCAGGACGCCCGGCAGTTCGCCGCGTGGGGCGTCGACTACCTGAAGTACGACTGGTGCTCCCCGAACGGCACGATCAACGACCAGGTCACGACGTTCGCGAAGATGCGCGACGCGCTGAAGGCGACCGGCCGGCCGATCGTCTACAGCATCAACCCCAACAGCATCCACTCGAAGACCGGCCCGCAGCGCAACTGGGGCGACGTCGCGAACATGTGGCGCACCACCGAGGACATCACGAACAAGTGGGACACCGGCCAGACCAACGGCTATCCCATGGGCATCCAGAACATCGTGAACGTCACCGTCCCGCTCGCCTCGTACGCCGGCCCCGGGCACTTCAACGACCCGGACATGATGGAGATCGGCCGGGGCGGCATGAACGACACCGAGATGCGCAGCCACTTCGCGCTCTGGGCGATGATGGCCTCCCCGCTGATCGCGGGCAACGACATCCGCTCCATGGACTCGGCGACGCAGACGATCCTCAAGAACAAGAACCTCATCGCCATCAACCAGGACTCGCTGGGTCTGCAGGCCACCCAGGTCTCCAACGACGGCACCCGCCGCGTACTCGCCAAGAAGCTCGCCAACGGCGACGTCGCGGTCGCCCTGTTCAACCAGGGCGGCTCGACCACCACGGTCTCGACGACCACCTCCGCCATCGGCAAGCCCGGCGGCACGGTGACGCTGACGGACGCGTGGACCAACGCGACCAGCACCACGAGCGGCACGATCTCCGCCAGCGTTCCGGCGCACGGCACCGTGGTCTACCGGGTCAGCGGCCCGGGGAGCAGCCCGAGCCCCAGCGCGAGCCCGAGCGCCAGCCCGAGTGCCAGTCCAAGTGTGAGCCCTAGCGTTAGTCCGAGCGCGAGCCCGTCGGCCTCGCCGTCGACGTCCCCGGTTCCCGGCGGATGCTCGGCGACGATCAAGACGATCAACAGCTGGGGTGGCGGGTTCCAGTCCGAGGTGACGGTGCAGGCGGGCAGCTCGGCGGTCAACGGCTGGACCGTCAAGTGGACCTGGCCGAGCGGCCAGAGCATCAGCAGCCTGTGGAACGGCCGGCAGAGCACGTCCGGTTCCTCGGTGACCGTCACCAACGAGACCTACAACGGCTCGATCGCGGCGGGCGCGTCCACGACGTTCGGCTTCACCGCCAACGGCAACGCGGCCACCCCCACCGCGACCTGCACCAGCCCCTGACCCTCTGACGGTACGGATGGGGGACCGGGGCGGGGGCAGCGCCCCGGTCCCCCATCCGCTCACCTGAGGACGGAGTAGAGGGCGGTGGTCAGGGAGGCCTTGGCGTCGTCCTGGTCGATGGACCAGAGCATGGAGCCGCCGAGGCCCTTGAGGCGGATGTAGGCGGCCTTCTGCAGCATGACCGCGGGGTCGTCGTACGACCAGAACTCATTGCCGTCGTAGAGCCACAGGGCGCCGGTGAGCAGGTCGCGGTGGCGCTTGCCGGGTTTGCCGGCGAGGTTCTTGTAGTCGTCGCTGCCGGCGGCCCAGGTGCCGGGCGCGGGCCCGGCGGCGGGGGCGTAGCGGCCGTCGCCGCGGGAGGTGACCCCGGTCCAGCCCTGGCCGTACGCGGGGACGCCGACGACGATCTTGCGGGCCGGCGCCCCGCGGCCGAGGTAGTCCCGTACGGTCTGGTCGACGCTGTATTTGACCGGGTTGGGGTCGCGGGGGTCGGTGAGCAGGTTGGCCTGGTGCCCGGTGCGGTTCTCCCACGAGCCGTGCAGGTCGTAGCCCTGAATGGTGGCGAAGTCGAGCAGGCCGAAGACCTTCTTCACCTCGAAGCCCGCGTCGATCTTGGCGGCCGCGGCCGGGAGGAAGGCGCTGAGCTCGGCGCGCCGGTCGTGGGCCCGCATCTGGCGGCGCAGTTCGGCCAGGAACAAGGTGAAGTTCTGCCTGTCCTCGGCCCGGATGACGTTGCCGTCGTTTCCGGCGGAGCCGGGCCATTCCCAGTCGAGGTCGATGCCGTCGAACACTCCGGCGGCGGCGCCGGTGGGCAGGCCGGGCAGGTTGCCCTTGAGCCACAGGTCGACGCAGGAGGCGGCGAGCGTGGCCCGTGAGGCGGGGGTGAGGACGGCGTCGGAGAAGTACTTCGATCCGGTCCAGCCGCCGAGGGAGATGAGGACCTTGAGGCCGGGGTGGCGGGCCTTGAGCTTCCTGAGCTGGCCGAGGTTGCCCTTGAGCGGCTGGTCGTCTGCGTCGGCGACGCCGTCGACGCTCTGCTCGGCGGGCACCGGGCGCTGCCAGTCGGCCCAGGGGTCGGCCGAATAGCAGGTGCCCTCCGGGCCGACGAAACCGAAGGCGTAGTTGAGATGGGTCAGCTTCGCCGCCGCCCCGCTGACGTCGACGTCCCGAACATGGAAGTTCCGGCCGTACACGCCCCACTGGATGAAGTACGCGACGCGCTTGTAGCCGTCCGCGCCCGTCGTGGCCTGGGCCTGGACCGGCGCGAGCCCGGCGGCCAGGGTGGCGGCGACCGCCACGGCGAGTGTCCTTCTCATGAGCACGCCGGCCTCCGGTGGGCGAACTTATAGGAAAGTTTCCTGATAATTGTCGCGATCGTAGACCGCGCTGATCACCCCGTCAACGGCACGGGTTCCACACCGCCAACTCCCCGGGGTCGGGCAACGGACGCACGACATCCACGGCGGCCGAGACGGGCACCGCTCATGAGGGCGGAGACCGCGCGCGCTCAGGCACGGGGAGGCGGCTGACGAGTTGGCATGCGCTTTGCTCCGCGGCCTGCGGCTGTACGGCAGACGGCGTCCGCCCGGCTGCTCGGGGCCGGCGGCCTGCGCATGCGGACCTGAGGGCCGTGCGCGATCGCCGTTCCTGTTCAAACTTTGGCCGGCATGCACCGGAAAAGTGCCTATCCCTCACACTGTTGAACGTTTCCGGAGTTGCCGAGCCACATTGGCGGATACCGTTGGAGTCGAAACTAGCGACAAAGTCAGACAAATCCCTACGGAAGCGCCGTATATGACACAAGAATCCGGCCCGGCAGGCACCGACGCCCGACGGTCGCTGGGGGTCCGGCGGCACAAGGGCGTTCGGGTGATTCTCACGCTTCTTCTCTGGGTCGCCCTTGTGGCGTTTCCGATCAGTCTTTCGTGGTCTATCGACGATCAGATCGACTGGCCGCTGCCCCTCCGGGACGTGATGGCCGTGGGCACCCGGCTTTCACCTATGGCGGCCCTTTTCTTCCTGGCGCCGAAGGTGTCCTACCGGCGGCGAGACTGTCTCATGTACCTGATCCCCTTTTACGGGGTTTTCGTATTTCCCTTCATAATCTTCTGGCGGATCGTCCGCCTGCCTCTGCGTGACTGGCCGTCGCGGCCCGACGAGCGTCCCACCTGACGGGCCTGTCCCGGTTCCGCCCTGGTCTGCCTCGGCAGGGTGCGACTGGCGGCAGACTGGAGGGGTGCCTTCCGTTCTTCCCGACGGCGATCCCGTCCCCGCGAGCGGCGCGCTGCCGCCCGGAGCCCTCGACGGGCTCGGCTCCCGTCCGTTCGGCTTCTACGTGCACGTGCCGTTCTGCGCGACGCGCTGCGGCTACTGCGACTTCAACACCTACACGGCCGCCGAGCTGGGCCCGGGCGCCGCGCAGCGCGACTACGCCGCCACCGCGATCGAGGAGGTGCGGCTGGCCCGGCGGGTGCTCGGGGACACCGCGCCGCCGGTCGAGACCGTCTTCTTCGGCGGTGGCACGCCGACGCTGCTGCCCGCCGCCGACCTCGTACGGATCCTGGACGCCGTCGCCGAGGAGTTCGGCCTGCGGCCGGGCGCCGAGGTGACGACCGAGGCCAACCCCGAGTCCGTCGACCCGACCTATCTGAAGGAACTGCGGGAGGGCGGCTTCACCCGCATGAGCTTCGGCATGCAGAGCGCGGGCGAGCACGTCCTCGCCGTCCTCGACCGGCGGCACACGCCCGGCCGCCCCGCCGAGGCCGTACGGGAGGCCCGCGCGGCCGGGTTCGAGCACGTCAACCTCGACCTGATCTACGGCACGCCGGGGGAGAGCGACGACGACTGGCGGGCCTCGCTGGAGGCCGCCCTGGCGGCCGGGCCCGACCACGTCTCGGCGTACTCCCTGATCGTGGAGGACGGCACCCGGCTCGCCGCCCGCATCCGGCGCGGCGAGCTGCCGATGCCCGAGGACGACGTGGCGGCCGACCGCTACCTCATCGCCGAGGAGGCCCTGACGGCCGCGGGCCTGAGCTGGTACGAGATCTCCAACTGGGCGGCGGGAGACGAGGCCCGCTGCCGCCACAACCTGCTCTACTGGACCGGCGGCGACTGGTGGGGGGTCGGCCCGGGGGCGCACAGCCACGTCGGCGGCACCCGCTGGTGGAACGTCAAGCACCCCGTGGCGTACGCCGCCCGCCTGGCTGAGGGGGCCTCGCCGGCGCACGCCCGCGAGGTGCTGACGGCGGAGGACCGGGCCGTCGAGCGCGTCATGCTGGAGCTGCGCCTCGCATCGGGCTTCCCGCTCGCCGACCTCGCCCCCGAGGCGCGTACGGCCTGCGCGCGGGCGCTGGGGAGCGGCCTGCTGGAGACCGAGGCGTTCAAGGCGGGCCGGGCCGTGCTCACGCTGCGCGGCCGGCTCCTCGCCGACGCGGTCGTACGCGACCTGACCCCCTAATCCGCCTGATCCGGGGCTGTCACGAAGTCGATGAGTTCCTCCACGCGGCCGAGCAGTTCGGGCTCCAGGTCCGCGAAGGTCGTGACGCGGCCGAGGATGTGCCGCCACGCCTCCTGGGGGTCCATCCGCCAGCCCAGGGCGGCGATCACGCCCTCCTTCCACGGCACGCCGCGCGGCACGTCCGGCCACGCCGGGATGCCGAGCGCCCGAGGCTTGACCGCCTGCCAGATGTCCACGAAGGGGTGCCCGACGACGAGCACGTCCGCGCCGGAGACCCGGGCGGCGATGCGGCTCTCCTTGGAGCCGGGCACCAGGTGGTCCACGAGCACGCCCAGCCGCCTGCCCGGCTCCGGGCCGAACTCCTCCACGATCGCGGGCAGATCGTCGACGCCCTCCAGGAACTCGACGACGACCCCCTCCACACGCAGGTCGTGGCCCCAGATCTTCTCGACCAGCGCGGCGTCGTGGACGCCCTCGACGTAGATGCGGCTCTCCTTGGCGACCTGGGCGCGCAGCCCCTCGACCGCGATCGACCCGGAGGCGCTCCGCAGCGGGCCGGACGGCCGCGCCTGGGGGCGGACCAGCGTCACCGGCCTGCCGTCGAGGAGGAACCCGGCGGGGGTCAGCGGGAACACCCGGCGCCGCCCGAAGCGGTCCTCCAGCGTCACGGCCTCCTTGTCGCAGTCCACCACCGCGCCGCAGAAGCGGCCCTCGGCGTCCTCGACCACGAGGTCGGGCTCGGCCGGGATCTCGGGGATCTGCCCCCGCCGTGGTCGCCGCCAGTCTCCGGAAAGCACGTCCCGCCCGTACATGCGGGGAACGCTAGCAAATCCCGGGCCGCCGGCTCGCCCGATGCGCCCGCAATCAAGTCGCGTTGCCCCTGATCGTCTCCTCGTTATCGCACGCCGAGCGGTCGTAGCCGTACACTTGGCACTCGGGAACACAGAGTGCCAGAGTCGGTGTTTCCAGGCACAGGGAGGTGACACATTGCTCGACGACCGCAAGCTCGCCGTCCTGCGCGCCATCGTCGAGGACTACGTGTCCACCAACGAGCCGGTGGGGTCCAAGGCCCTGGCGGACAGGCACAACCTCGGCGTCTCCCCGGCGACCATCCGCAACGACATGGCGGCGCTGGAGGAGCAGGGCTACATCACGCAGCCGCACACCAGCGCCGGACGGGTCCCGACCGACAAGGGATACCGCCTGTTCGTCGACCGGCTGTCGCAGATCAAGCCGTTGTCCGGGGCGGAGCGCAGGGCCATCGAGACGTTCCTCGCCGGGGCGGTCGACCTCGACGAGATCGTCATGCGCACGGTGCGGCTGCTCGCGCAGCTCACCCGGCAGGTGGCCGTCGTGCAGTATCCCTCTCTCACCCGGTCGTCGGTCCGCCACGTGGAGATCGTCCCGCTGGCGGAGCGCCGGGTCATGCTGGTGCTGATCACGAACACCGGGCGGGTGGAGCAGCGGGTGGTCGATCTGCCCGAGGCGCTCGCCGAGGACCGGATCGCGAACCTGCGCTCCGTGCTGAACGGCTGCCTCGACGGGTGCTGGCTCTCGCAGGTGCCCGAGACCGTGGCCGGCATTCCCGAACGGCTGCCGCCGGAGGAGAGACCGGTGGTGGCGACCATCATGTCCGTGCTCCTTGAGACGCTCGTCGAGCGGCACGAGGAGAAGATCGTCTTCGGTGGCACGGCCAATCTGGCGGGCGCCGACTTCAGCGTGGGCCTGCGCGACGTGCTCGAGGCTCTGGAGGAGCAGGTCGTGCTCATGCGCCTGCTGGGCGAGACCGGCGGGCTGTCCGAACTCACCGTCAGAATCGGATCCGAGAACCCCTACAGCGGGCTGCGCGGCACCTCTATCGTGGCCGCCGGATACGGTTCGGGCGACAAGGAACTGGCCCGGCTGGGAGTGCTGGGCCCGACACGAATGGACTATCCGGTGACGATGGGTGCGGTGCGCGCTGTGGCGCGGTACGTCGGCCAGATCCTGGCGGGGTCATAAGTGTCCAACGACTACTACGCGACCCTTGGCGTCCGGCGCGACGCCAGCCAGGAAGAGATCAAGAAGGCGTATCGCCGTCTCGCCCGTGAGCTGCATCCGGACGTCAACCCCGACCCGGAGACCCAGGAGCGGTTCAAGGAGATCAACCAGGCGTACGAGGTGCTGTCCGACGCGGGCAAGCGCCGCATGTACGACATGGGCGCCGATCCGTTCGCGAGTGGCGGCGGGCCGGCCGGTGCGGGCGGCTTCGGCGCGGGCTTCCCGTTCAGCGACATCATGGACGCCTTCTTCGGCTCGGCCGGCGCCGCGCGGGGCCCCCGCTCACGCGCCCGCCGGGGCCGCAACGCCACCATCCGGGTCGAACTGGACCTCGCGGAGTCCGCCTTCGGCACCACACGCGAGATCGTGGTCGACACGGCCGTGGTCTGCGACGTCTGCCAGGGCTCCGGGGCGGCGTCCGGCACCCACCCCGACACCTGCGACATGTGTCACGGGCGGGGCGAGGTCTCGCAGGTCACCCGCTCGTTCCTGGGCCAGGTCATGACGTCCCGCCCCTGCCCGCAGTGCGGGGGGTACGGCAGCGTCATCCGGCACCCCTGCATGGAGTGCTCGGGCGAGGGACGGGTCAGGACCCGGCGCACGATCAAGGTGCGGATCCCGGCCGGCGTCGAGGACGGCACGCACATCCAGCTCGCGGGCGAGGGCGAGGTCGGGCCGGGCGGAGGCCCTCCGGGCGACCTGTTCCTGGAGATCGCCGAGCGGCCGCACCAGATCTTCGAACGCCGCGGCGACGATCTCCACTGCACCGTCCAGATCCCGATGACCGCCGCCGCGCTCGGCACCGTGCTGTCGATCGACACCCTCGACGGCGCGGAGGCCATCGACGTGCGGCCCGGCACCCAGGCCGGTCAGGTCATCCCCCTGTACGGCAAGGGCATCCAGCGGCTCAACGAGACCGGCCGGGGCGACCTGCTGATCCACGTGAACGTCGAGACGCCGACCAAGCTCGACCCGCAGCAGGAGGAACTGCTCAAGGAGCTGTCGAAGCTACGCGGGGAGGAGCGGCCGCCCGGCAAGTTCTCTCCCGGCCAGCAGGGCTTCTTCTCGCGCCTGCGGGACGCCTTCAACGGCCGCTGACGCCGGATGAGCGAGCGGAGCGAGCGAGTCGGTGGGCACAGTGCGTTTCGCGCATGCGACCCCGAGCCGCCGGGCGAGGGGGTGGCATGAGCGAGCGGAGCGAGCGAGTCGGTGGGCACAGTGCGTTTCGCGCATGCGACCCCGAGCCGCCAGGCGAGGGGGTGGCATGAGCGTTCCGGTGTTCCTGTCGGAGGCGGCCGGTCAGGCGGGGGACACGATCGTCCTCGACGGGCCCGAGGGGCGGCACGCCGCGTCGGTGCGCCGCCTTCGGGCGGGGGAGCGGGTCGACCTCACCGACGGCGCGGGCCGGGTGGCCGAGTGCACGGTCACGACGGCCGGCAAGGACGCGCTGACCGCCGCGGTGCTGCGCCGGTTCGAGGTGCCGCCCCCGCGGCCGAGGCTGGTGGTCGTGCAGGGCCTGCCCAAGGGCGACCGGGGCGAGCTCGCGGTCGAGATGATGACCGAGGCCGGGGTGGACGTGATCGTCCCCTGGGCGGCCGCCCGCTGCGTCACCCAGTGGAAGGGCGACCGGGCCGGCAAGTCGCTCGCCCGCTGGCGGAGCACGGCGCGCGAGGCGGCCAAGCAGGCCCGGCGCTTCCACCTGCCCGAGGTGACCGAGCAGGCCACGACCGCGCGGGTCCGCTCGCTCGTCTCGGCGGCGGCGCTCGCGGTCGTGCTGCACGAGGAGGCCGCTGAGCCGCTGAGCCGGCTCGAACTGCCGGAGGTCCCGGGCGACATCGTGATGATCGTCGGCCCGGAGGGCGGCGTCACCGACGAGGAGATCGCCGGGTTCCGCGCGGCGGGAGCCGTACCGGCCCTGCTCGGCCCCACGGTGCTGCGCACCTCGACGGCGGGCGTGGCCGCGGCGGCCGTCCTGCTGGCCCGCTGCGGCCGCTGGTGAGGACCGCGGCCCTCACCACCTGACGGCTGTCAGGGAGTGGGAGTGTCGGCCGCGTTGGGCGTGACCGTCTCCGTGGGCGGGGCGCTGGGGGTGGCCGAGGGCGTGGCGGTCGCCGTGGGCGGAGCCGACGAAGGGGCGGTGGTGTGTGTGGCCGACGGCGGCGCGGGCTGCGCCGTCTGGACCGGCGGGCACGTCGCGGGCAGGGTCGGCTCGGGGTCGACCACTCCGGCCCGCGCCGGGGGCGACGCGCAGGGGTCGGACGGCGACGGCGACGGCTTGGTGGCCGGGCCCGGCCGGTGTGAAGGAGACGGGCTGGTCCGCCCGTGCGACGGGCTCGGGGTGGTGGTGACGATGATCACCACGCCGGGCCGCGAGGGAGCCCCGCCCGCGGGCGGGCGCGTCCAGGTGGAGCTCTGCGGCTCCTGCTCACGGGTGTCACCCACGTCCGCGATACCGGTGCGGTCGGCGACCTGCTCGCGCAGGCCGGGGACGAGCATCACGACCGCGCCCGCCGCGAGGACGGCTCCGGCGGCCGCGGCGCCCACCCGCAGCCACAGCACGTTCCGCAGGCCGCGCAGGCCCCGCTGGTCGATCCGCCGGCGGATGATGTCGAGTCCTTCGGGAGACGGCACGACCGAGTCCGCCTCCGCGCGCAGGGCACGGCGAAGCGACTCGCCGTACTCGTCGTCGGACGGGAAGGTCATGAGAACTGCTCCAGTGCCATCCGTAGTGCGGCCATGCCGCGGGACGTGTGACTCTTCACCGCGCCCTTGCTGATGCCCATCGCGTGTGCGATCTCGGCCTCCGACAGGTCGCCGTAGTATCGCAGCACCAGCGCCTCGCGCTGCCGGGTGGGCAGGCCGCGGAGCGCCTCGATGACGGCGGAGCGTTCGAGCTCGCCGATCGCGCCGTTCTCGGCGCTCGGCGCGTCCGGCAGGCCCTTCGGGGCGTACTTCTCGACGACCGCGCGGTGCCGCAGCACCGAACGCGAGCGGTTCACGACCGATTGGCGAAGGTAGGCCAGTGCCTTGTCGGTGTCCCTCAGGCGCCGCCACGCTCCGTGGAGAGCGACGAAGGCGTCCTGAACGACCTCTTCCGCGCTGGCCACGTCACGGACCAGCAGCACCGCGAGACGCACCAGTGACCGATAGTGAGCGCTGTAGAGCGCCGTCACGGCCATGTCGGCATCCCACCCGACGGGCACCGTCCCCAACGACCTGTCGGCCACGAGGGTCTCGGTGGTCACGTCAATAGGACGCTCGTCATCCCCGGGGGGTTTACGTTCTTCCGAATCATTAGAGGGCATGGCCCGACGGTGTCCTCGCGCGACACTAGGGGGGTGGTCTGGTGAAGTCTCGCACAACCACAGTAGCCGGGAGGATCATTGCCGTCATCAATCATCGTCGGCGACCGTTAGGCTGAGGCGCGTGACCGACTGCCTATTCTGCAAGATCGTGGCCAGGCAGATCCCGGCGGAGATCGTCCTGGAGACCGGGCGGGCGCTCGCCTTCCGCGACGTCAACCCGCAGGCCCCGACACACGTCCTCGTCGTGCCCAAGGCACACCACGAGAACGCCGCCGCCCTGGCCGCGGCCGACGACGGCCTCGCGGACGACCTGCTCAAAGCCTGCCACGCGGTGGCCGTCCAGGAGGGTGTGGCCGAGCCGGGCTACCGGGTCGTGCTCAACACCGGGCCGGGCGCCGGGCAGACGGTCTTCCACGTCCACGCGCACGTGCTCGGCGGCCGGAGCCTCACCTGGCCCCCAGGCTAGGACGCACTAGTAGCATAAGAGGGAACCGAGGAGGCGATCAGGGCCGCAAGGGCCGCCCATGTCCGAGTCACAGCACATCAACCAGACCCAGGCCAAGGTAGTCATCCCCGAGGGGCAGCCGATGGTCAGCCTCCTCGGGTCGGGTGACGAACTCCTGCGGGTCATCGAGGGCGCCTTCAGCGCCGACATCCACGTGCGGGGCAACGAGATCACCATCACCGGCAGTCCCGAGGAGAGCGGCGTCGTCGTCCGCCTCTTCGAGGAGCTGATGGAGTTGATCGGCTCAGGTGCCGAGTTGTCCCCCGACGCCGTCGAACGCAGCATCCACATGCTGCGGATGGCCACCGACCGCCCGGCCGAGGTCCTGTCCCTGGACATCCTGTCCTCCCGGGGCCGGACCATCCGCCCGAAGACGGTCAACCAGAAGCGGTACGTCGACGCGATCGACAGGCACACCATCGTCTTCGGCATCGGCCCCGCCGGCACCGGCAAGACGTACCTGGCGATGGCGAAGGCCGTGAAGGCCCTGCAGAACAAGAGGGTCAACCGCATCATCCTCACCCGCCCCGCCGTCGAGGCGGGGGAGCGGCTCGGGTTCCTGCCCGGCACGCTCTACGAGAAGATCGACCCCTATCTGCGGCCGTTGTACGACGCCCTGCACGACATGCTGGACCCCGACTCGATCCCCCGCCTCATGGCGGCCGGGACGATCGAGGTCGCGCCGCTCGCCTACATGCGCGGGCGCACGCTCAACGACGCCTTCATCATCCTGGACGAGGCGCAGAACACCTCGCCCGAGCAGATGAAGATGTTCCTGACCCGGCTCGGGTTCAACTCGAAGATCGTGGTCACCGGCGACGTGACCCAGATCGACCTGCCCGGCGGCCAGGACAGCGGCCTGAAGGTCGTCCAGCACATCCTCGAAGGCATCGAGGACATCCATTTCAGCAGGTTGACCAGCGCGGACGTGGTCCGGCACAAGCTGGTGAGCGACATCGTCGACGCCTACGGCCGATATGACGCAGCGATGGCCTCCGAGCCGCGGGCGATCAGCAAACGGCCGCGGAACAACCGGCGGTGAGCACGACCATGGCGGGTGAGGAGACCCCGTGAGCATCGAGGTGGCCAACGAGTCCGGCGTCGAGGTCGACGAGACGGCACTCGTCGAGCTCGCCGGGCACGTCCTGGGCCGGATGGGGATCAACCCGCTGGCCGAGCTGTCGATCCTGGTGATCGACGCGGGGGCGATGGCCGAGCTGCACGAGCAGTGGATGGGGGAGCCGGGCCCGACCGACGTGCTGGCCTTCCCGATGGACGAGCTGCGGCCCAACACCGGGCGGGACGAGGACGCCTCCCCCGACCCGGCGCTGCTGGGCGACGTGGTGCTGTGCCCGCAGGTGGCCGCCAAGCAGGCCGCCGAGGCCGGGCACAGCGCCCAGGACGAGCTGGAGCTGCTGTGCACGCACGGCATCCTCCACCTGCTGGGCTACGACCACGCGGAGCCCGAGGAGCACGCCGAGATGTTCGGGCTGCAGGACGAGCTCCTGGGTGCCTGGCGGGAGGTGCGGCGGAAGCCGTGAACAACGGCTGGCTGATCTCGGCCGTCGTCCTCATCGTGGTCGGCGGCCTCCTCGCGAGCGCCGAGACCGCGCTGACCCGCATCTCCCGCGTACGGGCCGAGGAGTTCGTCAAGGAGGCGCGGCGCGGCGCGGTGCGGCTGCAGACGATCGTCGCCGACCCCCCGCGCTACCTCAACCTGGTGCTCCTGCTGCGGCTGAGCTGCGAGCTCGTCGCCACGGTGATCGCGACGCTGCTGTTCATCGACTGGCTCGGCGACCGCGGCCAGGCGTACGCCGGGGCGGCCCTGGCCATGATCCTGGTGAGCTACGTGATCGTCGGGGTCATGCCGCGCACGCTCGGCCGACAGCACGCCGAGCCCGTCGCCCTGGCGAGCGCGCCGGTCGTGTACGGCCTGACCAAGATCTTCGGGCCGCTGCCGGAGCTGCTGATCCTGCTGGGCAACGCGCTCACCCCGGGTAAGGGGTTTCGGGAGGGGCCGTTCACCTCCGAGGCGGAGCTGCGCGACCTGGTCGACCTCGCCGAGCAGCGCCGGGTCATCGAGCCCGACGAGCGCGAGATGATCCACTCGGTCTTCGAGCTGGGCGACACGCTGGTGCGCGAGGTCATGGTGCCGCGCACCGACATGGTCTTCATCGAGCGGGGCAAGACGCTGAGCCAGGCGCTCTCGCTGGCCCTGCGCAGCGGCTTCTCCCGCATCCCCGTCGTGGGGGAGAACGAGGACGACGTGGTGGGCATCGCCTACCTCAAGGACATCGTCCGCCGCATCCAGGACACCGGCGACGACAACGTCCGGGTGGACGAGCTCATGCGCCCCGCGACGTACGTGCCGGAGAGCAAGCCCATCGACGAACTGCTGCGCGAGATGCAGGCGCGGCAGATCCACCTCGCCATCGTCATCGACGAGTACGGCGGCACCGCCGGCCTCGTCACGATCGAGGACGTGATCGAGGAGATCGTCGGGGAGATCGCCGACGAGTACGACCAGGAGACCCCGCGGATCGAGTGGCTCGACGACGGCGCCGCCCGGGTGACCGCGCGGCTCCCGGCCGGTGAGCTGGGCGAGCTGTTCGGCACCGAGATCGAGGTCGAGGACGTCGACACGGTCGGCGGCCTGCTGGCGCACGCCCTGGGCCGGGTGCCGATCGCGGGCTCCGAGGCCCTGATCGGCGACCTGCGCCTGACCGCCGAGAACCTCGCGGGACGCCGCAACCGGATCAGCACGGTCGTCGTACGCCGTGAGGAGCCCGCTCCCGGCGACGAGGTCGTGGCCGCGAGCGCCGACCACGAGTGAATCTGGTCTGGAAATATCCAGCCTTGTAATGTGCCCCCCATGGCGGTCTTCTCCGTACTTGGAGCGCTACAAGCCATCGGCGAAGACGGGCCGATCGAGTTCGGCGGCCCTCGCCAGCGCTCGGTGCTCGGGCGTCTTCTGGTCGCCCGGGGCCAGGTCGTGCCGGTCGGGCGGCTGATCAGCGACCTGTGGCGGAACCAGCCGCCTCCGGGCGCCGCCGGTTCCATCCAGACGTACGTCTCCCACCTGCGTCGGGCCCTGGAGCCGCAGCGGACGATCCGCACGCCCGCACGGCTCCTCGTAACGGTGCCCCCGGGGTACGCCCTGCGCGCCGAGCACGTGGACGCCTGGCGGTTCGAGGAACTGGTGCGGCAGGGCAGCCGCCGGCTGCTCGACGGTGACGCCACAGCCGCGGTCGCCGCCCTGGAGGAGGCGCTGGCCCTGTGGAAGGGCCCGGCGTACCAGGAGTTCGCCTCGGCGGACTGGGCGCTCAACGAGATCGCCCGGCTCGACGAGGTCCGGGCGACCGCCGTCGAGCAGCGGGCCTCCGCGGTGATGGCGCTCGGCACGCCCGGCTCGGTGATCGCGGACCTGCGCGCCCACCTCGCCGAGCACCCGCTGCGCGAGGAGGGCTGGCGGCTGCTCGCCACCGCGCTCTACCGGCAGGGCAGGCAGGGCGACGCGCTCGCCGCGCTCCGCGAGGCCCGCCGCCTGCTCGCGGCGGAGCTCGGCGTCGATCCCGGCCCCGCGCTGCGCCGCCTGGAGGCCGGAATCCTCGCCCATTCCCCCGAACTGGACCTGCCCGGCCCGGCCCGTACGGCCGAGCCCGACAACCCGGCCGCACATCTCCCTCTCCCGCGCGACCTCCCGGTAGTTCTCCTCGAGGTCTCCACAGAGGTTCCCGCAACGGCTCCCGCAGAGGTTCCCGCAACGGCTCCCGCAGAGGTTCCCGCAGCGGCTCCCGCGGCGGGCCTCGCGGAGATCCCCACAGCGGTTCCCGTGGCGGCGGCCCGCCAGGAGGGCCGGATCCGGTTGTTCGGGCGGCGGAGCGAGGTGTCGCTTCTGCTGGGCCTGTCCGAGGGCATCGCACTCGTCACGGGCGAGGCGGGCATGGGCAAGACCGCGCTCGTGGAGGAGGTCGCCGCCGTCCGGGCCGGGCAGGGCGCGCGGGTCGCGATCGGGCGCTGCCCGGCGACCAGGGGCGCGCCGCCCGGCTGGGCCTGGGCCGAGATCCTCCGTACGCTCACGACGGCCGTGCCGCCCCGCGAGCACACGGCCGAGCCGATCACCCGGCTGCTCGCCGCCTTCCCCGAGACCGCGCGCGAGGACGGCTCGTACGAGGGCGGGTCGCAGGCGAACGAGGCGCCGGAAGAGCGTTCGCGGCGGGAGGGCGCGCGGGGGGAGAGCTTCCGCGGGCGGCGGGCGGTCGCGGCCTACCTGCGGGACGCCGCGGCGGAGGCGCCGATCCTGCTCGTCGTCGAGGACCTGCACCGGGCCGACCGCGAGACGCTGGACACCCTCCTGGACGTCGTCGCGGAGACGGCCGGCGCGGCCCTCTCCGTCGTCTGCACCTTCCGGCAGGAGGAGGCGGGCCGGCTCGCGGGGACGACGGCGGCGCTCGCCCGGCACGAACCGCTCCGGATCGGCCTGCGCGGCCTGCGGCCCGGCGCCGCCGCCGGCCTCGTGACCGCCGTCGCCGGCATGCCCGTCACCCGCCCGGCCCTGACCGCGGTCGCCGCGCGAACCGGGGGCAACCCCTTCTTCCTCCGGGAGACCGCACGCCTGATCGCGGCCGAGGGTGAGGCGGCGGCCCCGACCACCGTTCCCGCCGGGGTTCGCGACGTGCTCGCGGCGCGCCTCGCCGTCCTGCCCGCCCGGGTGCGTACGGTGCTGGGCGTGGCGGCGGTGCTCGACGCCGAGATCCCGGGGAAGCACGCCGGGGGCGTCGACCTCGACGTGCTCGCGGCCGTCCACGGCGGTGGTGAGGACGCGGTGGTGGACGCGGTGGTGGACGCGGCTGAGGAGGCGCTCCTGGCCGGGGTGCTCGTCGAACCCGACGACGGCGGGCTCCGCTTCGCCAGTCCGGTCCTCCGCGACACCGTGTACGGCGCGATGCCGCGACTGCGCCGCGCCCGCACGCATGCCCGGGTGGCGGCGGTGCTCGAACGGCTGCGCCCGGACGAGGCGGCGGCGCTCGCGCACCATTACGCGCTGGGCGGGGACCCGGTGAAGGCGGCGCGGTACGCGCTGACCGCCGCCGAGCGGGCCGACCTCCGCTACGCGCGGCGGGAGAGCGGGCTCACCCGGGCGCCCGGGTCGCGGCCCGTCCGAGACTACGCCTCGGTGGCCCGGGACCGGCTCCGCGAGACACAGAGCCCGCCGACGGGTGCAAGCCTCCTTTAAGCGGGTTGCAAGTGTGCCCTGCCACTGTTGTCCCAGGCGCCCAGAAGGGGTTCGGGGCGCCTCATAGGGAGTCCGGCGCTCCGGGAGGGGTTCGCGGAGCACCGGCAACTCCCATGGGGGATCCGTAAGCGGTGCGGGGCTTTCACCTTCCGAGGTGGAAGCCCCGTATCGGTTACGCAAAGTGATTACCCGCTTCCGGTCCGGGGAAGGACAACCTCCGGCAATGCGCCCGAGCGGCGGGGAGGCGGGCATGCGAATCGTCCACGCGGCAGTCGCGGGCTTCCTGGCCCTCGCCACCGGGCCCAGCGTCGCGACGCACGCCACCGTGGGAGTCACAGGGGGAGCCGCAGGGGGAGCCACAGCCACCGAGCGGGCCGCCCGCGAGACCCCTGCCATGCACAGCGCGGGTGCGCGAACAGGGTCCGGCGCGGGCGCGCGAGCGACGCCGGGCGCCGGTGCGGCCCGGGACAGCCGTGCCACGCCGGGAGCGGGCGCGCGAGCGATGCCGGGCGCCGGTGCGGCCCGGGACAGCCGTGCCACGCCGGGAGCGGGCGCGCGAGCGATGCCGGGCGCCGGTGCGGCCCGGGACAGCCGTGCCACGCCGGGAGCGGGCACGCGAACAGGGTCCGGCGCGGGCGCGGGGGTCGCCCAGGGCGCGGGAACCACGCGGGACGCCATGGCGGCGCGGAGCGCGGGGCGGCTGAGGGGCGTGCTGGGGACGATGCGAGATCTCCCCGAGGGCTTCTTCAGCCACGCGCGGGCCCCCTGGCGGGCGCCGTTCCGCCCCCGTGCGAGCGCCTGCCGCGCGCTCTTCGACGCCGCGGCGGGCAAACCTGCGCGTGACGGCCTCGGCGGCGCCACCGCCGTGACCGCCGCGACGTACGACGGCCCGCACCTCGGCGAACTGGCCGGCGTCGGGCTCGCCGTCTACGACGGGAACGAGGCGGCCGGGCGCCTCGACGCGCTGCGCGCCGCACTGATCCGCTGCGGCACCGCCGACGCGGGCACGCCGTACGACCGCCTGAAGGCCTCGCCGGTGCCGCTGCCGGGCATCGGCGGCCCCGACGCCGCCGGGCGCGGGCTGACCGGCCGGGTCGGCGGCTATCCCTACCGCATGCACCTGGTCGTCGCCCGCTCCGGCCACACGCTGATCACGCTCGTGCACGCGGGCCTGACCCCGCCCGATCCCGCCCGTACGGCCGAACTGGCCCGTTTGCTCGTCCGGGAGGTCGGTACGCTTGACGGGTGACAGAGAAGCTGGACCCCGAGGACACCAAAATCATCACGCTGGCCAGGTCGGCGCGGGCACGCGCGGGCGTGGCGGAGGGCGCCGCGGTGCGTGACGAGACGGGCCGCACGTACGCCGCGACCACGGTGGCGCTGCCCTCGCTCCGGCTCTCGGCGCTCCAGGCGGCCGTGGCCATGGCCGTGTCCAGCGGGGCGAAGTCGCTGGAGGCGGCGGCGATCGTCAGCGAGGCCGACGAACCCGGCGAGCAGGACGTCTCCGTCGTCGAGGACATGGGCAACGGCACGCTGTTCCTGGCCGCCCCGGACGGCTCGCTGAAGGGCCGGTACATCTGACGTGAACGCCGAACCCAGCGGTTTCCGCGCGGGCTTCGCCTGCTTCGTCGGCCGGCCCAACGTCGGCAAGTCGACGCTGATGAACGCACTGGTCGGCACGAAGGTGGCGATCACGTCGTCGAAGCCGCAGACCACGCGGCGGGCCATCCGCGGCATCGTCCACCGGCCGGACGCCCAGCTCGTCATCGTCGACACCCCCGGCTTCCACCGTCCGCGCACCCTGCTGGGTGAGCGGCTGGACAGCCTGGTGCTGTCCACACTCACCGAGGTCGACGTCATCGGATTCTGCGTCCCGGCCAACGAGCCGATCGGCAAGGGCGACAGGTTCATCGTGGAGAAGCTCGCCGCGGTCAAGAAGACGCCGGTCGTGGCCGTCGTGACCAAGTGCGACCTCGCCACCCGCGAGCAGATCGCGCACCAGCTTCTGGCGGTGTCCGCACTGGCCGAGTTCGCGGAGATCGTCCCGGTATCTGGGCAGAGCGGCGAGCAGCTCGACATCCTCGCCGACGTGCTGATCAAGCGGTTGCCCGAGTCGCCCCCGCTGTACGCCGGCGGCGAGCTGACCGACGAGCCGGAGCAGGTGCTCGTCGCCGAGCTGATCCGAGAGGCGGCGCTGGAGGGCGTGCGGGACGAGCTGCCCCACTCGATCGCCGTCACGGTGGAGGAGATGAACCCCCGGGAGGGCCGCGACGACCTGCTCGACGTGTACGCCCACATGTTCGTCGAGCGGCAGTCCCAGAAGGCGATCGTGATCGGCCCGGGCGGCGCCCGGCTCAAGGACGTGGGCACCCGTGCCCGGCAGCAGATCGAGGCCCTGCTCGGCACCCGCGTCTACCTCGACCTCCGGGTGAAGGTGGCCAAGGAGTGGCAGCGCGACCCCAAGCAGCTGCGCCGGCTCGGCTTCTACGACTGACCCCGCCGGTCAGCGGCGGCGGAGCAGCGCGACACAGGCCAGCACGGCCAGCGCGACAGAGGCCAGCAGCCCGGTGAACCAGCCGTACTGGACCGTCGGGTGCACCCGGAGCAGCCCGGAGACGTGGAAGTCGAGCCGGCTCACCAGGTCGCGCGGATCGGCGAGGAACATCGCCAGCGCGAACGCCGCGACCGCGCCCGGCAGGATCGCCAGCCCGGTGAACAGCCAGCTACGTGCCGCGCCGAGCACGCCGAGCAGCATCGCGGCGATCCCGGCACCCAGGACGATCCACCCGGGGCCCTCGTCGACGCCGCGTACGGCGGTGAACGACGCGTCGAAGACGCCGAACTCGGCCGTGAGCCCGGCCCACGGGAGCAGTGCGGCGACGGCCAGCACAAACCCCGCGGCGATCACCCCGGCGGCCCGCAGGGCGCCGGCCACGCTCGTGCGGCGCGGACGGGAGGCGGAATGCGGCGTGGGTTCCGACACGATCACCAGGCTACGGCCCGGCGCCACCCGATGCGGAGATCGGGTGCGTTCCGGCTGGTGATTGTGTGAGGGCCGGGTGCGGCTCTGGACGGGGATCCGACGAGGTGCTCAGCCGGTCGCGTGTGACGCGGCGGCGTCCTCGCCGCGTTCGAGCCGCTGTCTGAGCTGCACCGCGTCCGCACCCAGGGCGGAGACCAGCACGCCGGGACCGGCGAGCGGGAGCGCGGCCCAGCCTTCTCCGACCACCGCCCGCCGCTCCCGCTTGTCCTCGGGGGACGGCCGCCAGGCGGGGCCCGCGACCAGGGTGGAGCCGACGCACCGGGCGTCTCCGTAGACGGCGGGGCTGCCGTCCACGGTCTCCTCGCCGATCACCAGGTTCTGCCGGAGCAGGGGCCGTCCGGCGACGGTCGCGTCGAACCTCGCGTGACAGCGGCCCGGCCGTTCCCCGTGCCGTCCGAACACGATCTCCTCGCGCCACAGGACGGTCGCGTCCTCCGCCAGAGAGAGCCGTACGACGAGGTGGTGGGAGCATCCGGCGGCGAGCACGGTCGGCTCGGGGGAGAAGCGCAGCGTCGCGCCGGCCCCCACCCGGGCCCGCACCAGCATGATCGAGGGAGCCTCCGCGAGCCCCGGCAGCACCAGCGTGGCGGCCACCGAGCACACCTCCAGCGACGTGCCCGGCGCGACGTCCACGCCGAGATCGAGGTGGTCGCCCCGCAGGGGCCCGGCGCCCGTCGAGACCAGATGCACCCGATGCGGGCCGGTCTGCCGCAGGGTCAGCGGCGGATCCGACCGCAGGGTCTCCAGCCGGGTGCCGCCGCCGGCCATGCTCGTCCTGATCAGCGCCCGCGCGGTGACCGCCGCCGCCGTGCTCACGGCGCGGTGACGGGACGCGACGGCTGCTCCCCGTGCTCCTCGTGCTCCTTCCGCTCCGGTGAGACCCCGTCCACGGAGATTCCGTCCGCAGAGAGCCTGTCTGCCGAGATTCCGTCCACGGTGACCCCGTCGACGGATATCCCGTCCGCTGAGAGGTCATCGAGGGAGACGCCTTCCGGCACGCGCCGCGCTGAGGCACCGTGCGTTGAGGCACCATGCGTTGAGGTGCCATGCGCGGAGAGGCCGTGGTGGTGGGCGACGCCGTGCTCGTGCCGCCAGACGTCGACCATGTCGGTCACCCACTGCGCGACCATGTGCGCGCTCCGGTCCTCCCTGATCGACGTGAACAGCACCGGCCTGCCCTCCCGTACGGCCGCCGCGTCGCGGGACATCACGGTCAGGTCGGCGCCGACCATCGGCGCGAGGTCGGTCTTGTTGATCACCAGCAGGTCGGCCGTCGTCACCCCCGGCCCGCCCTTGCGGGGCACCTTGTCGCCGCCGGACACGTCAAGCACGAAGATCTGCCGGTCGGCCAGGCCCCGGCTGAAGGTCGCGGTGAGGTTGTCGCCGCCGCTCTCGACGATCACCAGGTCGAGCGGCCCGAACCGTTCCTCCAGCGTCTCGACGGCGTCGATGTTGGCCGCGATGTCGTCGCGGATCGCGGTGTGGGGGCAGCAGCCGGTCTGCACCGCCTGGATCCGCTCCGGGTCGATCACTCCCGCCCGGCGCAGGAAGTCGGCGTCCTCGGTGGTGTAGATGTCGTTGGTCACGACCCCGAGCCGCAGCGACGGCCCGAGGCTGCGGCACAACGCCGCCACCAGGGCCGTCTTGCCGCTGCCGACCGGGCCGCCGATGCCGAGGCGGAGCGCCCGCCCGTCCGGCTCGGCCGCGTCGTGGAGGTCGTCGTGGTAAGCGCCCATGTCTGGACCCTTCTGCTCGTGAGCCGCTGCGTGAGATGCGGCTCGGTCGGCGACGTCGGGGGACGTCTCGGAGGTGTCAGGAGACGAAGAGCTTCATCGGGTTGGCCAGGTGTCCCTCCGCGAGGAGGTCGAGGGCAGGCGCGCTGTGCCCGGGCAGCCCCGCCCAGCCCCCTCGCCACTCCGCCCGGGCGGCTCCGGGCGCGTCGCCCGGCGGAGGACCGGCGTCGCCCGGCGGGGTGTCGATGCCCGCCGGGTCACTCAGCGCCGGATCACCCAGGGCCGGATCACCCAGGGCCGGATCACCCAGGGCCGGATCACCCAGGGCCGGATCACCCAGGGCCGGATCACCCAGGGCCGGGTCACCCAGGGCCGGGTCACTCAGGGCCGGGTCACTCAGGGCCGGTTCTGCCGGCGTCGTGCCCGTGAGTGTCGTGTCCATCGGAGTCCCGCCCGCCGGCACTCCGTTGATCAGTGCCGTGTCTGTCAGCACCGGCTCCGTCAGCACCGTGTCCATGAGGGACGCGCAGGCGGCGTGCGCCGCGTCGTTGAGCGCCGGCGCGAGGTCGGCGAGCAGGCGGTGGACGGTCACCGGGTCGAGGCCGAGGAGCCGCACCGCGGCCGTGGCCGGGCCCGTCACCGAGGTGTAGGCGGCGGCCAGCGCCGCCTGCTGGGGCTCGCAGCCCGCGGACGCCGCGGCGGCGCCCAGCGCGATCGGGTGATGCGGGCCCTCCGGAATGGCCCGCGCCAGCGTGTCCAGGGCCGCCGAGGGCCACAACCGGCGGGCCGTGCGCAGCAGGAGCCGCCCCTGGGTCCGCGCGGCCTCCCGCTGCGCGGGCGATGCGGTCCGCGCGTCCGCCTCGTCGTCCAGCCGCCGCCACAGCCGGCGGCGGACGTCCTCCGCCGCCGCGACCCCGGCCGCCGCCGCTCCCGGCCCGCCGTTGACGCCCGTCCGCCACGACACGTCGGCGGCGTACGGCCGGGCGTGCGGGGTGTGCGGCCCGGGTGCGACGGCCGTGGCCTGCTCTCCGGCTTCGCCACCGGAGCCCGGTCCTCCAACGGCGCCCGGTCCTCCAAGGAGGTCCGGTCCTCCGTTGAGGTCCGGTTCGCCGGCCGCGAGCTCGCAGGCGGCGGCAGACAGGGCCGCGGTCACGAGACCGGCGGTGGCGAGCCTGCCCCGCAGGAACCGCGCGAGGTCGTCGACGTCGGTGACCGTGCCGAGCCGCACGGCCTCCTCCACCCCGCCCGAATGGGCGTGACCGCCCGCGGGCAGCCGGGAGTCGGCCAGCAGCAGCAGTGCCGCCGGGTCTCCGCGCATGCCGTCCATCGCACCTCTCAGAAGAGGAAGTAGCGCTGCGCCATCGGCAGCGACTCGG
This sequence comes from Microbispora cellulosiformans, assembly GCF_008728085.1. Lineage (NCBI taxonomy): Bacteria > Bacillati > Actinomycetota > Actinomycetes > Streptosporangiales > Streptosporangiaceae > Microbispora > Microbispora cellulosiformans. The sequence goes on from NZ_VYTZ01000010.1 coordinate 235,068, forward strand.
CCGGGGCGGGCTCGATGAGCTCGCCGTCCACGTGTACGGCGAAGGTGTCCGGGTCCACCCGGATGTCCGGCAGGGCGTCGTTGAGGGGCATCGCGTCCTTGCGCCGGGCGCGTACGTCGGCCACCGGGGCCAGCCGCCTGCGGACGGCCAGCCGGTCGGCGAGGCCGTCCTCCAGCGCGAGCGGCGCGACGAAGTGCAGCGACGTCGCCGCGGCGGTGACCGGGGCCGCGCCGAACATCGGGCGGGGCAGCACCGGCTGCGGCGTCGGGATCGACGCGTTCGCGTCGCCCATCTGCGCGTACGCGATGACCCCGCCCTTGATCACGAGCTCGGGCTTGACCCCGAAGAAGGCCGGGCTCCACAGGACGAGGTCCGCGAGCTTGCCGGGCTCGACCGAGCCGATCTCCGCGTCGAGCCCGTGGGCGACGGCCGGGTTGATCGTGTACTTCGCGACGTACCGGCGGGCGCGCAGGTTGTCGGCCGGGCCGTCGCCGGGCAGCGCGCCCCGGCGGCGCTTCATGACGTGCGCCGTCTGCCAGGTGCGGATGACCGTCTCACCCACGCGTCCCATCGCCTGCGAGTCCGAGCCGATCATCGAGATCGCGCCGATGTCGTGCAGCACGTCCTCGGCCGCCATCGTCGACGGCCGGATCCGCGACTCGGCGAAGGCCAGGTCCTCCGGGATGGAGGGGTTGAGGTGGTGGCACACCATGAGCATGTCCAGGTGCTCGTGGTGCGTGTTGACCGTGTGCGGCCGGGTCGGGTTCGTGGACGACGGCAGCACGTTGGCGTGTGAGGCGACCGTGATGATGTCCGGCGCGTGCCCGCCCCCCGCGCCCTCGGTGTGGTAGGCGTGGATCCCGCGACCGGCGATGGCCCCCAGGGTCGACTCCACGAACCCCGCCTCGTTCAGGGTGTCGGTGTGGATGGCGACCTGCACGCCCGTCGCGTCGCACACCCGCAGGCACGCGTCGATGGCGGCGGGAGTGGTGCCCCAGTCCTCGTGCAGCTTGAATCCCGAGGCACCGGCCCTGAGCTGTTCGAGCAGCCCCTCCTCGCTGACGGTGTTGCCCTTGCCGAGCAGGGCCACGTTGACCGGGTACGCGTCCAGGGACTCCAGCATCCGGCCGAGGTACCAGGCGCCGGTGACGGTGGTGGCCTTGGTGCCCTCGGCGGGCCCGGTGCCGCCGCCCACGATCGTGGTCACGCCCGAGGCGAGCGCTTCGTCGAGGATCTGCGGGCAGATCAGGTGGACGTGCGAGTCGACCGCACCCGCCGTGACGATCTTGCCGTTCGCCGCGAGGATCTCGGTGGACGGGCCGATGACCAGATCGGGGTGGACGCCGTCCATCGTGTCAGGGTTGCCGGCCTTGCCGATGGCGACGATGCGGCCGTCGCGCACCCCGATGTCGGCCTTGACGATCCCCCAGTGGTCCAGGATCACCGCGCCGGTGATGACGAGGTCGGCCGCGCCTTCGGCTCTGGTGGCGCGCGCCTGTCCCATCGACTCGCGGATGACCTTGCCGCCGCCGAACACCGCCTCGTCTCCGGCCCCGGCCGGCCCTATCGAGAGGTCCTCGGTCACCTCGACGTACAGGTCGGTGTCGGCCAGTCGCACCCGGTCGCCGGTGGTCGGCCCGTACAGCGCGGCATAGCGGGAGCGCTCGATGCTAGGCACCCGTCGTCCTTTCGGTCCCCGCCGGGCTTTCGATCCCCGTCGGTCTCTCGTCCAGGGGCCCGGCCCACTCGGGGCGCAGGCCGGGCACCACCCGCCCGCCCGCGAGCGGAACCAGCGTCACGTCGCGCTCCACACCGGGCTCGAACCTGACGGCGGTGCCCGCGGGGATGTCGAGGCGGCGGCCCCAGGCCGCCTCCCGGTCGAACTCCAGACCGGGGTTGGCGGCGGCGAAGTGGTAGTGCGACCCGACCTGCACCGGCCGGTCCGCGGTGTTGACGACTCTCAGGGTGATCCGCTCCCTGCCGGGGTTCAGCGGCACGTCGCCCTCGCCGTACAGGATCTCGCCCGGCGCGCCCGCACCACTCGGCCCGGTCATGGAATCGGGTGGTGGACGGTGACGAGCTTGGTGCCGTCGGGGAAGGTGGCCTCGATTTGCACGGACTCCAGCATCTCGGGCACGCCCTCCATGACGTCCTCGCGCCGCAGCACCCTGCGGCCGGCGTCCATGAGGTCGGCGACGCTCCGGCCGTCCCGGGCGCCCTCCAGGAGGAAGGACGCGATGAGGGCCGTCGCCTCCGGATGGTTGAGGCGAAGGCCGCGCTCCTTCCGGTCGCGGGCCACGCCGGCGGCGACGTGGATGAGGAGCCGTTCCTGTTCGTGTGGAGTGAGCCGCATGGCGGGACGATAGGTACCCGCGGTTTCTCCCGCGTTACCCAGGCATTTCGTATGCGTATCCGGACGGTGGTGAGGCTTCGCTAATGAGTTGTTAACCGTCGTGATTTCGACGGGAAATAGCGCGCGCTCACCTTTGCGGCAGACGGATCGGCGCGGGGGCCGTAGGCGGCAAGGAGAGGCACTTGCGTAACTCATTATGGCGTACCGGGGCGGTCATCGCGCTTTCGGCGGTGACGCTCGCGGCATGCGCTGGACAATCTGGAAAAAGTGACACGTCGGCCTCGTCCGGGGGCGGAAACACCATCAAGGTCGGCATCCTGCACTCCCTGAGCGGCACCATGGCCATCAGCGAGGTCACGGTCAGGGACGCCGAACTGCTCGCCATCGACGAGATCAACGCGGCGGGCGGAGTGCTCGGCAAGAAGCTGGAGCCCGTCGTGGAGGACGGCGCCTCCGACTGGCCGACGTTCGCGGAGAAGGCCACCAAGCTGATCGCGCAGGACAAGGTCGCCACCGTCTTCGGCGGCTGGACGTCGGCGAGCCGCAAGGCGATGCTCCCCGTCTTCGAGAAGCGCAAGGCTCTGCTGTGGTACCCCGTCCAGTACGAGGGCCTGGAGAGCTCCCCCTACATCTTCTACACGGGCGCCACGACCAACCAGCAGATCGTCCCGGGGCTCGACTACCTGAAGGAGAAGGGCAAGAAGAAGCTCTTCCTCGTCGGCAGCGACTACGTCTTCCCGAGAACCGCCAACAAGATCATCAAGGCGTACGCCGCGGCGAACGGCATGGAGGTCCTCGGCGAGGAGTACACCCCGCTCGGGCACACCGAGTACAGCACGCTCGTCAACAAGATCACCGAGGCGAAGCCGGACGCGGTGTTCAACACCCTGAACGGCGACAGCAACGTCGCCTTCTTCAAGCAGCTCAAGAGCGCCGGGGTCAGCGCCGAGCAGATGCCGGTCATGTCGGTCTCGGTGGCCGAGGAGGAGGTCAAGGGCATCGGCGTCGACAACGTCGCCGGGCAACTCGTGGCCTGGAACTACTACCAGACGACCGACACCCCGGCGAACCAGAAGTTCGTCGCCGCCTTCAAGGCCAAGTACGGCGCGGACAAGGTGACCTCCGACCCCATGGAGGCCGGATACAACGCCGTCTACCTGTGGGCCGAGGCCGCCAAGAAGGCCGGGAGCACCGACGTCGAGGCCGTGAAGAAGGCGGCCGGAGGCGTCTCGCTCGACCGCCCCGAGGGCAAGGTCACGATCGACGGCGACAACCAGCACGTGTACAAGACCGCGCGCATCGGCGTCGTCCAGCCGGACGGCCAGATCAAGGAGGTCTGGAACTCCGGCGAGCCGATCAAGCCGGACCCCTACCTCAAGACGTACTCCTGGGCCGGCGGCCTGGTCTGACCGCCGCCGAATGACCGTGCACAGCCGCGACCGGGGCGCGCCGCGCCCCGGCGCGGGACAACGTCGGGAGGTGACGTGGAAGGGGTGCTGAACCAGCTCCCGATCGGACTGTCGATCGGAGCGGTCCTGCTGCTCATCGCTCTCGGGCTGACCTTCACGTTCGGGCAGATGGGCGTGATCAACATGGCCCACGGAGAGTTCATCATGGCGGGGGCCTACACGGCCTTCCTGCTGCAGAGCGTGGGTTTCCTGGTGGCCCTGCCGGCGGCCTTCGTGGTCGCCGGGCTCATGGGCCTGGTGCTGGAGCGCACGCTGATCCGGCGCTTCTACGGCCGCCCGCTGGACACGCTGCTGCTCACCTGGGGAGTCAGCCTGATGCTCCAGCAGCTGGCCCGGGACCTGTTCGGGGCGCCCAACGTGCAGGTCGTCTCGCCGGCCTGGCTGCGCGGCGGCCTCGGCATCCTGCCGTACAACCGGCTGTTCATCATGGCCCTCGCCGTGCTGTCGGTGCTCGCCATCTGGGCGTACATGCACAAGACGGGGCAGGGCCGGCGGATGCGGGCGGTGATGCAGAACCGCAGGCTCGCGGCCACCAGCGGCATCGACACCGGGCGGGTCGACCAGCGGACGTTCTTCATCGGCTCCGGCCTGGCCGGGGTCGCGGGGGTCGCCCTCACGCTGATCGGGCCCGTCGGGCCGACGCTCGGGACGTACTACATCGTCGACGCGTTCCTGGTGGTCGTGGCGGGCGGTCTCGGGCAGCTCCGCGGCGCGGTGCTCGCCGCGATCGGGCTCGGCCTGCTGAACTCCTACGCCGAGTTCTGGAGCGACGCCAGCCTGGCCAAGGTGATCGTCTTCGTGGCGATCATCGGATTCCTGCAGATCCGGCCGCAGGGGCTGTTCTTCGTCCGATCGCGGGCGCTGACGTGACGGCCGTCGAGGCGCCCGTCGAGGCGCCCCCCGTCGTACGGCGGGAGCCGCGCCGGTGGCAGGGCCCGGCGGCCTTCGCGGCGGTGGCGCTGCTCGCCCTGGTCGTGGCGCCGCTGCTGCTGGAGCCGTTCCGCCTCGGGCTGCTGGCGAAGTATCTGTGCTACGCGATCGTGGCTCTGGGCATCGGCCTCGCGTGGGGACAGGGCGGCATGCTGACGCTCGGGCAGGGGGTGTTCTTCGGCCTCGGCGGCTACGCGATGGGCATGTATCTCAAGCTCCACGACGCGGGCGGGGACCTGCCCGACTTCATGGTCTGGAGCGGGGTCGAGAAGCTCCCGGCGCTCTGGACACCGTTCGGCAACCCGGTCTTCGCGCTCGCCATGGCCGTCGCGGTGCCCGTCGTGGTCGCGCTGCTGCTCGGCGCGCTGGTGTTCCGCCAGCGCGTACGCGGGGCGTACTTCGCGATCCTCACCCAGGCGCTGGCGGCGGCCCTGGTGATCCTGCTGGTCGGGCAGCAGGGGCTGACCGGCGGCACGAACGGGCTGACCAACTTCTTCGACTTCTTCGGTCAGGACCTCGCCGCCGACGAGACGCAGCGGGGCCTCTACCTGACGGTGGCGGTCGTGCTGGGAGTGCTCTACCTGGGTGCACGGCAGCTCGTCCGCAGCCGGTTCGGGCGGCTGCTGCTGGCGGTCAGGGACGGCGAGGACCGGGTGCGCTTCCTGGGCTACAACCCGGCCACCGTGAAGACGCTGACCTTCGCCGTCTCGGCGGGCATGGCCGGCATCGCGGGAGCGCTGTTCGTCCCGGTCGTCGGGATCATCTCGCCGGCGCTGCTCGGCGTCGTCCCCTCGCTGGAGCTCGTGGTCGGCGTGGCCGTCGGTGGCCGGTTCGCCCTCGCGGGCGCGATCCTCGGCGCGGTGGTCATGGGCTACGCCCGGACGTACTTCAGTGAGGAGCTCCCGGCCGCCTGGCTGTACCTGCAGGGCGCCCTGTTCGTCCTCGTCATGACGCTCGCACCCAGGGGCATCGCCGGACTGGCCGCCGGGCTCGTACGGAGGAGAAGGGAGGCCGGGACGTGAGCGAGGCCCCAGCGGAGACCACGCCTGCGGAGACGGCGGCATCTGAGACCGCGTTACCGGAGGAGACCGCCTTACTGGAGATCAGGGGCCTGCAGGTCGCGTTCGGCGGCTTCCGGGCCCTCGACGGTGTGGACCTGACGGTCGGGCGCGGCGAGCTGCGGTTCCTCATCGGGCCGAACGGCGCGGGCAAGACCACGCTCATCGACGTGATCACCGGCCTGACCAAACCCACCGCGGGAACGGTGCGGTTCGAGGGCCGGGACCTCGCGGGCCGCAGGGAGCACGAGATCGTCCGGCTCGGCGTGGGCCGCACCTTCCAGACCTCCGTGGTCTTCGAGGAGCTCACGGTGCTGGAGAACCTCGACCTCGCCGCCTCGTTCCGCCGTCCCCTGTGGTCGCTGCTGCGCCGCGGGCGCGGGGTGTCGGAGGAGGTCGCGGCGGCGCTGGAGACGATCGGTCTGACCTCGCTGGCGCGCAGCAGGGCCGGGGTGCTCTCCCACGGGCAGCGGCAGTGGCTGGAGATCGGCATGCTGATCGTCCAGCGGCCGCGGCTGCTGCTGCTCGACGAGCCGGTCGCCGGCATGGCGTCCGACGAGCGCGAGCGCACCGGCGAACTGCTCACCGAGATCGCCCGCGACCACACCGTGATCGTGGTCGAGCACGACATGGACTTCCTGCGCCGGTACGCCTCCCAGGTGACCGTCCTGCACGAGGGCAAGGTGCTGATGGAGGGCTCGGTCGACGAGGTGCGGGCCGATCCGCACGTGCAGGAGATCTACTTGGGACGCGCGCGGGAGGATGCCGAGGATGCTGTCCGTTGAGGGACTCGAAGCGGGGTACGGCCGGGCCCGGGTGCTGTTCGGAGTCTCGCTGGAGGTGCCCCCCGGCCGCCTCGTCTGCGTGATGGGCCGCAACGGGGTCGGCAAGACCACCCTGCTCAACACCGTCATGGGCGCGCTCCCGGCGACCGGCGGGAAGGTGACGTTCGAGGGCAGGGACGTCACCCGCCTGCGTCCCGACCAGCGCGTACGGCTCGGCATGGGCTACGTGCCGCAGGGGCACGAGACGTTTCCGCAGCTCAGCGTGATCGACAACCTGCTGGTCACGCTGGAGGCGTCCGCGCACCGCGACCAGGCGGCGGTGGAGGAGGCCCTGGAGGTCTTTCCCCGGCTCAAACCGCTGCTCAAACGGCCGGCGGGCTTCCTGTCCGGCGGCCAGCAGCAGCAGCTCGCGATGGCCCGCGCCCTGGTCACCCGGCCGAAGCTGCTGATCCTGGACGAACCGACCGAGGGCATCCAGCCCTCGATCATTCTGGAGATCGAGGAGGCGGTCGAGCGCCTGCACGCGTCCGGGCTCGCGATCCTGCTGGTCGAGCAGTATCTGGACCTCGCGCTGCGGCTGGCCGACGCGTTCCTGATCCTCGACGCCGGGCATGTGGTGCGCTCCGGCGCGGCCCAGGACCTGCGGGACGAGGAGGTCCACCGCCTCCTGTCGGTCTGACACTTGCTTGTGATCGATACGCATGCCCCCTTCTCGCGGTTCCGGAGGTGACTGCCGTCAGCGGAGGGGATGCGGCCGGAATGCAGAGAACACCGGCGGCTCGTGCCCGGGCCGTGTGAACGATGCTGCGGCTTCTGAACCTAGCCGTCCCGCCGAACCGCCGGACCTCCGGCGTCCAGAACGTCTGGACCCGGTTCGCCGTGCTGGTGGAGGCGCCGGTGAAGGTCGCGAGCGTGGTGGAGGTGGGCACGTGCCGCCGTGTGGTCACCCGTGGCCTGCGCCAACTGGGCGAGTTCCGTGTGCGCGTCGGCTTGTCCTTGGAAGTGGTTGATCTGCGAGGCCAGGACGAGGGCGGTGGTGGCGTGCTCGTGGGCGGTCACCAGCGAGCCCAGCCCGCGGTGTACGACGGCGAGGTTGTGGTGGGCGTCAGCCTGGTTCATGAGGTCTCCCAACTCTTGGAACAGGGAGAGGGCATGGTCCAGGTGAGCTCGCGCGTCGTGGTACCGGCTCAGGCGCTCGTCCAGCATGCCGAGTTGCCGGTGGCAGATGCCCAAGCCACGGCGTTGCCCCGCCTGCTCGAACAGTGTCATCGCCTGGGTGAGGTGTTCGCGGGCAGCGGTGTAGCTGCCTTCCAACCGGTCGAGGATGCCGAGGGTGGCGTGGGCGAATGCCAGCTCGACGAGGTCTTCGCCCGAGGAGGCGACTTCGAAGCAGAACGTCGCGTGGGCTCGGGCCTGGGCGAGGTCGCCGAGCCACTTGTTGACATTGGAGAGCTCGTGGTGGATCTCCGCTTGGCCGGCTCGACTGCCGACCTGCTCGTAAAGCGCGAGCGCGGTCTGAAAGCGCGCGAGCGCGGCTTGGTAGTTGCTGGTGCGCATGTCCACCAGGCCGAGATTGTGATGCATGGCTGCCTGACCGAGAGAGTCGCCGGTGTGCTGGGTCAGGCTCAGCGCCTGGCTGTGCAGTTCGATGATCTCGGTATAGAAGCCGCGCATCCGCTGGTAGAACTCCAGCTGGTAGATCAGCCGCCATGCTTCGGGGGAGCGAGCGGACAGGCACCGGCGGGCCACAGCGAGTAGATCCGGGTGATGCCGATCGAGCCATCGCAGCGCGGCGACGTCCGATTCGTGCCGGAGAAGTGACGCCAGGTGATGTCCGTCGGCCTCTATACAGGCGATGAGTGCATTGGAGTCAACCATCAGAACCGCGGCGCCGATGGCGCTTCTCGTGTACCGGAAGAGTCGTTCGTCGGCGGCGGCCAGGTGTCGGGAGCTGTCGCGCTTGTCCGATTCGATCAGCGCGGCGGCGCGTACGGCGTCGTGTATGCGGTAGCCGCCGCTGGTCCGGTTGTCTGCGATGAGCAGACCGCGCTGATAGAGGGTGGCCAGCAGTGTGGCGGCCTTGCTGATTTGCTGATCGGCGAGGACGGCGGCGATGGGCGCGGTGATCAGCGAGCCGGGGTAGTGGGCGACACGGCGCAGCACGAGACGAGCGGCCTTGGTCAGGGCCGCGAGAGAGCGGGCGAACGCAGCGGCCGTCTCGTCGCTGATTGTCTCCCCAGGAGAGGTGGGGATGTGTTGGGTGGGGTTGGCCGCTTTCAGATCGCTCATCTGACGGATCGCGAGTGGGAGCCGGAAGGCGGCGGCGATCGCGGCAACCGCCTGGGGGTCGTGAAGCCCGGCGCGGCGCAGGATGGCTCCGGCCAGGCCGGCCGCCTGGGCGCGGGTGAACGGTGTCAAGGTCATGCTCTGGTCGGGGTCGAGACCGATCAGCACGTGACGGGTGGTGACCAGAACCGCCGCTTCTTCCGCTGCAGGCAACAGAGGGCGGATCTGTTCGGCGGAATCGGCGTCGTCCAAGACGATCAGCATCTTCTTGCCCATCGTGGCGGCACGCCACTCGCGGCTGAGTGCGTTCACAGTGGTGGCGTTCGGGTTGGGCGGTACGTCCAGGGCGTTGAGCAAGGTGCGCAACGCTTCGGTGCTGGTCATCCGGGATTCGGCCGCGGCATAGGTGCGCAGGCCCAGCCAGAACAATCCGTCGGGATAACGCGCGGTGAGTGCGTGGGCGGCGCGGATTGCCAGTTCGGTCTTCCCGGTCCCGGGCATACCGGTGATCACCAGTATGAGAGGTCCGAGCCGGCTCTCCGTGGAGGCAGGTGCTGTCAGTCGGCGCAGTTCCCTGCTGCGACCTATGAAGACCCGGGTGCCGGACGGAGGCTGTAGTAGCGCACCGGCCTCCTGATTTTCTGCCTGAGGCGTCACCGGGTGCGGCGGGCCGCCGCGCGGAAGAGCGATCAGTGTGCCCGCACTCACCAGGCTCGTCATCAAGACCAGCCCGCCGAACAGCCACCAGTTCCACGTCATGGTGAGCAGGTTGGTGAGTCCTCCAGCGGTCACGCCGGCCGTGGGACCCAACCCGACGATGACCAGACGCCCCCGCCGAGCCCCTGATCCACCCGTCATCGAATCACCTCGTGCGGCTGCGGGCCGGGCCGACGGTCCGCGAGGCGCCATGCGATTTCCGTAGATCGGAGATGCGGTCGTAGATACACGCCCGGACTGGCGCCGAGTCCGGCGGCCGCACCTGGTCGCGGCGCCGATGCTGAGCTGTTCCTCGCATTCGCCATGCTTCCAGCGTGCTGCCCGGCCCCAGAAGTGTCGCGCAGAGTAACGAACGTGTCACCTCGCCGCACGGGCGGAGAAAGCGACCGTTTCAGCCTCGCCAATGGTCGCCGGTGCCGTCCAGCCGGGGTGGGGGGAAGACGCTGCGAGGGAAGGCGCTTACGCTGGAGGGGAGGAAGCGATCGCGCGTGTGAACGCCTTTGGCCGCGCCGTGGGTTCCACACCCTTCGGGATGGGAGCCGTACGGACCCGGCACTGCGCACGGCCCGACCGCTTCCTCCGTCGTCTCCGCCGCTGCCGCCCGTGAGGGGCGATCCGGGCTCGCCGAACGTGGTCGAGTATCACTTTGACGACCGGCTCCGGCCGGTCCCGGTGAATGTGGTGCCCCGCATGCTCCGCGACGACGTGTTCGGCGTTCGAGGACAGCCGGACCAGGTCGGCCTGTGGCCGCGACCAGACGGAGGAGAAACGACGCTGTTCAGCGGCCGCCTTGGTATCGGTTTCCGGCGGTTCGCCGGGGCTGGAGGAGACGATCGTGACCGGAATCGCCCCGAGGTCTGGCGCTCGGCGGCGTACCTGTACGGGATTGATGGTGATCGCGGCCGCCGCCTCGCGCAGACCCGCGCGGCGTCGCCCATCGCCCAGGTCGAAGGCGATCCTGGTGGAGAGCGGATCGGACGGCAGACGCCGGGCCTCGGCTTCGCGGCGGGCGCGGTCGCTCCACCCGGCGTCGAAGGCCAGGCGCCGCAGGCCCAGCGGCGTGAGGCGCGAGCGCAGCATTTCCCGGGCGATGGCGGCTCTCGTCCGGTGCGGCAGGCGGATCTGCTCGGGATGGCTGGAATCGACGAGGACGACCGCCGCGGCGGCGTCAGGCGTTTCGGCGGTGAACAGCCGGACGATGTTCCCCCCGGCGGAATGCCCCACGAGAACGTACGGGGGGGGATCCCCGCTCTGTTCAGCGCGCGTCGCAGGTCGCGTGCCGCTCTCAACGCCGTTCCCGCCCGCACGGACGGGTCACTCCACCCGAGCCCGGCGCGGTCGTACAGGACGACCGATGACTCCACCGCCAGTTCGGGGAGCAGCGCGGCCCAGTTCAGTCGCGGCTCACCCAGGCCGGGCACGATCACGACGGTCGGTGAGCCGGTGCCCGCGGTCCACAGGTGGATCCGGCGACCGCCGATGTCGACCATCCGACCGGGCGGAGGGAACCGGCGGCGATCACGCCGGGCCCCGTAGGTCTGGTAGGCCGCGCTCAAGGCGGCCCCGGCGATCGTGCCTGAGACGAGCCCGGACAGCGTCCTGACGATGATCCTCCTGCTGCGGATCGAGCGATTCATCGCCCTCCACCTGCGCCGGTTTTCGACAACCCTCAAAAAGGACGGACGAGAGCTGCGGTCGAACCTTGGATCCCTGACTCCGCTATTCGTACAGCGGATTCGGTCGTCAGATCAATCACGATCGAAAGAGCGGATCGGGACACCTCGACGCGCCTGCGGTCAGCCTGGTGGCCCCGCCGAGGCGCCGGACAGGGCTGAACGAGCGGAGACCGTGCCCATGGTCAGATGGCGAGCTGCAGCCCGTGCCAGGTGTCGAAGACCTCGAAGCCGATCGTCTCGTTGATGGCTCGCATGTGGGGGTTCTCGACGGAGTTCCACGTGATCACCCGCTCGGCCGAGGGTTCGCAGGCGCGCAGCCACATGAGGTTGGCGAGCTTGAGCACCAGGCCGAGCCGCCGGCCGCGGTGCGCCTTGAGCACCGCCGTGGAGGACTGGCGGACCCACCCCTCCGGCCGCTCGGCGTCGATCATGAGCTGGGTGTATGCCGCCGGGCCACCGCCGCCCAGGTGCCGGGCGATCACGGTGTAGGTCCGCTGGCCCGCCCGGGAGAGCATCTCGTCGCGGGCGCGCACGCGCTCCGCGGTCCACCGCTGGTCCTCCATCGCGAGGTCGCCGAGCGGCTCGTCGTTCATGCCCTCGTTCAGCCGGGCCATGTCGTCGAGCAGGTCGGCGGGGGTCGGCCCGGCCCACCGTTCGAGCGAGTAGCCGGTGGCGTGCCGTACGGCGCGGGCCCGCAGGAGTTCGAGGCCGGACCAGTCGGCGGTGGGCAGGTCGAGCACCAGCCTGGTCTCGGTGGTGGCGCGGGAGAAACCGCGGGCGTTGGCGAAGGCCGAGCCCGGGCCGTCCGCGGGGGCCTCGCCGACGAGCACGCTCCGGCCCTCCGCGCGGGCCCGCGCGATGGCGTGGTCGAGCAGCGCTCCGCCGATGCCCTCGCGCCGGCGCCCGGGATGGGTCATCAGCTGGAGCAGGGCGACGTGGGTGTTGTCGTGCGAGGGCAGGCGGAGGATGTGACCGCCGGCCACCTGCCCGCCGTCACGCGCCACCCAGGTCTCCGTACGCTCACCGCTGGACCCGCTCGCGGCGCCCGCCACGAAGTGCGGCCACGACATCGCAGGGCCGGGCAGGGCGCAGACCCGGGCGATCTCATACAGTCCGCCCAGGCCCTTCGGACTGTCCTCCGGGCCGTCCTTGGGGCCGGCTTCCCGCTCCGCGGCGGCGACGCGCTCGATGTGCATGCCGACAGGAAACCGCACCGCCTTTTCGCGACGCGAACCATTTTGGCGCGGCGGTCGTGCGGCGGCGGTGGAACGGCGCGGGTAGGGGCCGGGGCGGCGTGGACGGACTTACTGCAGGTAGTTCTCGACCTCGCTGACGGGGCGGGGAGCGGCGTTGTCGGGGTCCTCGCCCATCTCGCGCCGCGCGCGGCGCTGGCGGAGCAAATCCCAGCAGCGGTCGAGCTGCTCCTCCAGCGAGGCGATCCTGGTGTGCTCCTCCTCGGAGGTCAGCTCACCCGCGACGAGCCGTTCGCGCAGCGAGTGCTCCTCCTCGACGAGGTCCTTGATCTGCCCCAGGATCTGGTTGTCCTCCATCTGACCCCTCCTTCGTCACGGCACACCCTAACCCGCCCCCGCTCCGCGGTCCGTCTCGGCATCTGATCGCGTGTCTCGTCCCGCTGAGGCGTCTGCTAGTCTGCTTGACATGCTGCGCGGACTTCTTCTTCTTATCCGCCGCGGCGAGGGCCTGTAAGAGGCCGGCTCCCTCGCCGCGGTGGCGAGAGTCATGCGCGTCGGCCGCCCTGGTTCATCCCTCGGCGCCCCCTCACCCATCGTGACGACAGGATCGTCGTGTTCACGTGGGCGGAAGACGGGGCCGCCGCGCGTCCGACGAGGAGCATCATGACCACCGAACAGCAGCCCAGCCCCATGCCCTTTCATCGCTACACGCCGTACGAGCCCGTACGGCTGACCGACCGCACCTGGCCCGACAAGGTCATCACGAAGGCGCCGCGGTGGTGCGCGGTCGACCTGCGCGACGGCAACCAGGCGCTGATCGACCCGATGGACGCCGACCGCAAGCTGAAGATGTTCGACCTGCTGGTACGCATGGGCTACAAGGAGATCGAGGTCGGCTTCCCGGCGGCGTCGCAGACCGACTTCGACTTCATCCGCCAGATCATCGAAGAGGACCGCATCCCCTCCGACGTGGTGATCCAGGTGCTGACGCAGGCCAGGCCCGAGCTGATCGAGCGGACCTTCGAGTCGCTGCGCGGCGCCCGCCAAGCGATCGTCCACCTGTACAACTCCACCTCCACCCTGCAGCGCCGGGTCGTCTTCGGCCAGGACAGGGACGGCATCACCGCGATCGCCGTCGAGGGCGCCAAGCTGTGCAAGAAGCTGGCCGCCACGATGGAGGGCACCGAGATCTACTTCCAGTACTCGCCGGAGTCCTTCACCGGGACCGAGCTGGAGTACGCCGTCGAGGTCTGCAACGCCGTCAACGACGTGTGGCAGCCCACGCCCGACCGCAAGGTGATCCTGAACCTGCCGGCGACGGTCGAGATGGCCACCCCCAACGTGTACGCCGACCAGATCGAGTGGATGCACCGCAACCTGGCCTACCGCGACTCGGTCGTGCTGTCGCTGCACCCGCACAACGACCGGGGCACCGCGGTGGCCGCCGCCGAGCTGGGCTACATGGCCGGCGCCGACCGGATCGAGGGCTGCCTGTTCGGCAACGGCGAACGGACCGGCAACGTCTGCCTGGTCACGCTGGGGATGAACCTGTTCTCGCAGGGCATCGACCCCGAGATCGACTTCTCCGACATGGACGAGCTGCGGCGGGTCGTCGAGCACTGCAACCAGCTGCCCGTGCACCCTCGCCACCCCTGGGGCGGCGAGCTGGTCTACACCGCCTTCTCCGGCTCCCACCAGGACGCCATCAAGAAGGGCTTCGACCACCTGGAGCGCGACGCGGCGGCGGCCGGAGTGCCGGTCGACCAGTTCACCTGGGCCGTGCCGTACCTGCCGATCGACCCCAAGGACATCGGCCGCTCGTACGAGGCGGTGATCCGGGTCAACAGCCAGTCGGGCAAGGGCGGCGTCGCCTACATCATGAAGGCCGACCACCAGCTCGACCTGCCGCGTCGCCTGCAGATCGAGTTCTCCCGCGTCATCCAGGCCCGTACGGACGCCGAGGGCGGCGAGGTCACCGCGGCGGAGATGTGGGAGCGGTTCTCGGACGAGTACCTGCCCAACCCGGCCAGCCCCTGGGGCCGCATCGGCCTGCTGGCCCACCGGCACACCTCCGCCGTGGACGACAAGGACGCGATCAACGCCGACGTGCGGATCGACGGCCAGATCCGGGAGATCGAGGGCGTCGGCAACGGCCCCATCTCGGCCTTCTGCGATGCACTGGAGAGCGTGGGGGTGCAGGTGCGCGTCCTCGACTACACCGAGCACGCGATGAGCGCGGGCGCCGACGCCAAGGCCGCGTCGTACGTGGAGTGCGAGGTCGGCGACGCCAACGGCACGCAGGTCCTGTGGGGCGTCGGCATCGACGTCAACACGACGACCGCCTCGCTCAAGGCCATCATCTCCGCCGTCAACCGCGCCACCCGCTGAAGACGGCCGGCAGTGCCCTAGATCTTCTCTGATCCACGGGCGCTCCCCAAGACCGGGCGCGACCGGCACGACCTGCCGGCGCGCCGGGGCGTAGGGACGGCATCCCGGTCCCGACGTCGATCCTCGACCGCGCACACCGCAGATCCCGCGGCAGCGCGGTCGAGTCATTTCCAGCCCCACCCACCCCTCCGCCCGGCATCCATCTGGGCGCGTAGCACCCAGGCTCGTCAGCGAGCGCGTGCTTCGACGCGCCCACGCGGATGCCCTCGACTCCCTGAATCAGGGCTCGCGGGCGGTCGAAGCGGAAGATGAAGAAGTCGCCCAAGTCGGTTTCGGCGGCGGCGCGTAGCGCTGCGAATCCCGCCTCCGGCGAGTCGGCGTGGGCCACGACGTCGACATCGGCCGAGTGCCGGGCAGAGGAGAGACGGGTGAGCAGTGCGACGCCCCCTTTGAGAATCCAACCGCCATCATCGCTTCTGAACAGGCGCGTGAGCAGGCGGTCATACGCGAAGTGGCGGCGACGTCGGGTCGTCGAGTAGGGGGAATCGCCTGCGGTTTGCTTGAGGCGGTCTGTAATAGCGGCGCCGAAAGCGTGAGGAGAGGTATAGGGAAACCCGTCGCTGGGCTGCAATGTGGTCGGCTGTCCTTATGGGTGGGTCAGGTGCTCCAGGAACTCCTGACCGGTCGCGTCGGGCAGTCCGTAGGCCGCGGCATAGGGTGCCAGGGCCGCGGCGAGGTCGTCGGAATGAGCCAGGTTCCGATCCAGCAGGTCCGCCGCGACGAGGCCCAGATGACCTCCGTCAAGGCGGACGGACGCCAGATCGATGACCGTCCGCTGCGAGGTGGTCACGAGGAGTCCGTCGACCCATTCCACATCATCGGCCGTGAGTGGCGCACCGTGAATGGCCACATCCTGTCGCCGGGTCCGGTAACGACGGGGCGGAGGGATGGTGAACTCCCACCGCTGGGGTGAGAGAAGTCCTACCTCGTATACGAGAGCCGCACTGCTGTGTGAGACGACTCCATGAGCGGCTCCTCGCTGGTCCGTATGGAGTTCGGGAGAGAGCTGGAGCCACGCGGCCCGCAGCTCCTCCAGCTCCGGGCGGGGAGCACCGGCCAGCGAGGCTCTGACCGGCGGGGCCGTACATGCAAGCGGCCGGTGGGCCGCAGTGAGGTTGTGAAATGTGTGAGAGGCGGCGCCCCCGTCGTCCACGTGCCGCCTCTCACGGTTCTTCAGCGCCGGCCGTGTGTCACTTCCGGTAGTTCTTGCCGGGGGCCTCGCCGGGGATCGGCTTGGCGATGAGGGCGACGGGGATGAAGAAGCAGATCTGGCCGATCGCGATCGTGAGCGTCCAGAGGGCCTTCTCGTCGTACTGCTCGGCGACCTTGGCGTACAGCTCGTCGGGCACGCGTTCCCCGGACGGGTTCGGGGTGAGCACGGCCTCCACGAGCTCCAGCGCGACCCGTTCGGCGTCGGTGAAGTAGGGGGCGTCCCGCCAGGTCGCCACGGAGGTGATGCGCTCCTCGGTCTCCCCGGCCTTGCGGAGCTCGCCCGTCTGCCTGATGGTGTGGTAGGTGCTGCCGACGAGCTGCCCGGCGCGGAGTTGCACCAGGCTGATCGTGGTCTGTGGGATCGAGCCGTTCCGGGTGGCCTTGAGCATGGCTCCGGCGAGCGCGGCCACCTCTTCGGGGAAGAACTGGACGGGGTCGGGCAGACGCGACTGGAGACTGTCGTCCTTGGTGGCTGTGGGAATGGACATCATGAGGTCTTCCTCCTGAGTCTGAGCGGTCTTGCGGAGCAGGGGCGGCGCGGCTCCGGCCGTACGCCGTCCCGGTTGTCCGACGACGTGGGCGCCGGGAATGTGAGGTGACGCGCCGGCCTCACATTCCGGGTGGTCGTCTCGTCGTACTGATGAAGGCAGGCGAGACCGAGGGAGCCCGCGAGACCATGACCATCCAGTCCGAGCCGGCGGACGGCCCGATCGATCCGGGGCTGAGCGCGATCGTGAGCGAGCGGCGTCAGCTGACCAATCTCGCGTACCGGCTCCTCGGCTCCCTGGCCGAGGCGGAGGACGTCGTGCAGGAGACGTACGCCCGCTGGTACGCCATGTCTCCCTCGCGGCGGGAGGCCGTCGAGTCCCCGGGGGCCTGGCTGACGAAGGTGGCCGGCCGCATCTGCCTCGACCTGCTGGGCTCGGCGCGGGCCCGGCGGGAGCGCTACGTCGGCGAGTGGATCCCCGAGCCGCTGCCCGACCGCGCGGAGTGGGTCACCGGACAGGCGGCCGACCCGGCCGACCGGGTCACTCTCGACGAGTCGGTCAGCATGGCCTTCCTCGTCGTGCTCGAATCGATGACCCCGGCCGAGCGCGTCGCGTTCGTCCTGCACGACGTCTTCTGCCACTCCTTCGCCGAGGTGGCCGAGATCGTCGGCCGTACGCCGGGGGCGTGCCGCCAACTGGCCTCCTCGGCCCGCCGCCGCGTCCGCGCGTCGCGGCCCGCCGCGGCTCCGACGGCCCGGCAGGCCGGTGTGGTCAGGGACTTCAAGCGGGCGTGGGAGGCCGGGGACATCGACGCCCTCATCGGCATCCTCGACCCCGGCGCCACCGTGACCGCAGACGGCGGCGGAGTGGTCGACGCCCTGCTGGTCCCGCTCGAAGGCGCCGAGGAGCTCGCGCGCTACGCCGCGGCCCTCATCGGCAAGGCGGGCGGCCTGACGCTCCTGGAGCGTACGGTCAACGGCCAGCCGGGCTTGATAGGGCAGCGGGACGGCGTCACCGAGGTCGTGATGGCGTTCGACATCGTGGACGATCGGATCCGGCACATCTGGGCGGTCCGCAACCCCGAGAAACTCCACCCGTGGAGGGGGGAGTCACAGCCCTGACGGCCGTGGGTCTCTGCCGCTGTGCTGACGCGTTCCGTGAGCGGAGCCACAGCGCCGCTGACGGAACCGGGGGCCATGCCGACTCGTCTCGTCACCGCGTCCCTTCGCCACAGGGCACACTCGCCATCGGGCCCATGTGACCGACGGCGGCGCTCGCTCAGTCTTTCTCGACGTTCCCGCGCAGACGGAGCGCTCGCTCGGCGATCCCGCTGGAGAGCTTGCCGGTCACCGATCTGGCCCGCCGTCACTGATCAGGTCAGCTTCTCGGCCGTAAACTAACCAACCGAGCTTGCAGCTCCTCGCCGTCGATGGATTCGACGGTTCAGGCCGCGTCGTCGGCAGCGTGACTCACTGCCCAGCCCGCGACACCGCGCGCGGCGATGTTACGGGCTGCGTTGACGTCGGCGTGCTCAGCGAAGCCGCACGACGTGCAGGCGAAGGTGGCCTGGTCGGGCCGGTTCCTTTTGTCCACGTGCCCGCATAAAGAGCAGGTCTGGGAGGTGTAGGCCGGATCCACATGGATCACGGCGACTCCGGGCGTTCAGGCCCTTGCCGCTGTGCCGGTCGCCGTCGCTGGTGGTCGCGATGGTGGCGATCCCCAGGTCCACGCCCACGAAGGCGTCCGGGACGGTGATGGGCCGGTCGGGGACATCGCAGGTGGCGATCAGAAACCACATGCCGTCCCGGCGCACCAGGTCCGATTCGCCTTTGCGGTGGGCGGCCAGCGTCGCCAGCTGCTCGGAAGATGCGGTGAAGGCCACATCACGCACCCGGCCGGCCGTCGTCCAGATCGACACCGTGCGTGCGTCGATCCGCCACGACAGGCATCGGTCGTCGAATGGCTGGGCGGCATCGGCGCGGAAGGTGATCGGTCTGGAGGTGACGCGGGCACGGCGTGCCGATCCTTGGGGGCCCAGGTTTCCGTTGCGGATGTTGGCGTGCAGCGTGGTGTAGGCGTCGGCGACCTTCTTGATCACGTGCTGGGCGGCCTGGGCGGCCAGCCCGAACTCGGCTTTGATCCGATCGTAGGTGTGCTTGCGCAGATCGTAGTTGCGGAAGCAGCGCTGGGTGAACGCGATCCGCGATACCAGATCGGCGGCCCGGTTGGCCGCGTGCAGGGTTGCCTCCAGCGC